>JBMYXO010000054.1:0-14561 GCA_049608465.1 Solirubrobacterales bacterium
CTCCCGTCCACAGCCCGTCTCGGCGAAGTTCTCTCTGATATCGATGCGAAATTTAATGACCCGCGCCCTGCTAACGAGCGGCCCGAAGAGGACTTAGCTTTCGTTGCAGCGTGCACCGCCAGTACACAGAGAATCCGGTCTCGCCAAACCCGATTCGACTACATCAAGTCCTTCTTTTAGACGGCATATGCCTGCCCAGAATCTCGCGGTCCCGCATTCGCAGTTTGATGAGCGATCACGTCGACACGATCAGATTATTCGAGGCCTCGCCGGAATTGATGTCACGTTGCAGAAGTTGCTCGCGGAACTCGTCATGCTGCGATTGTTCGACGAATTCCAAGAGGCGCTCTCAGGGACTGCTCTAAGGCTCGCCTGCGGAACGCCGTATGTGGACGGCACCACGCCGGCACTGTTGACCACGCCGGCTAGATCTACCGCCGGCGCACGTCAACTGTTCGAATCCTTCGGTCGTCAGAGTCCGAAGCGACCGAAATGGTCCAAAGTCACATTCATTAACGAAACGACGAAGCACGTTTTTGATCCGTCTGAATCGTTCATCAGCGTGTGCGCTGCGAACGCACTAGTCATTTCTGAGATGCGGGCCATACGGAACCGAATAGCTCACGCAAACTCCGGTTCTCGCCAATCGTTCTCCGCGGTCGTACAGCGGCACTACGGCGCGAAACTGAACCAGATATCGCCTGGTGCCCTCCTTCTTTCGACACGTTTCTCACCCAGGCTGCTCGATCGGTACTTGGCTGCGTGCAGAGTGATCACGCGCGATTGCGCAAGGGCTTAGCGGCACCCACACCCAAAATCCACATCTCGTCGCCGATCTGTTTCGTAGACAAAGCACTATCTCGGAAACCATTGGATTCTCATCTGAATGCCGTTCCCAGTCTCCGCTCAGTGACTTTGAAAAGTTCCCATTCCGACGACGTCGAACACGTTTGTGGCGGGCGTCGCTTCGATGCAGGTCCTGACCAACTGCTTTTGTAAGTTCAGGAACTGCACGGACCGCTGGATTTGTAATTGCGCGTTAGCTCCATCAGAACTCGATAGAAGCGGCCGACTCGAAACGCGAGAACCGAGACATTTGTTCGTGAAGTCCTTTCAGCGCGTTTACCTCGCCCAGCAGCTCAGTCAGCTCGTCGATCAAATCTTGCGTCGCCTCCCAGCCTTCGATCGCTTCGGAATGGGACAAATCCGCGCCTTCATGCACAATCCTGTTCCTAGATTTGTACGCGGTTTGCCACCAGGCCGCCCATACGGCGCGCGAGTCGAGATCTATTTTGACCTGGAACAGACTGGAAAGATGATGTTCAATTCTTTGACGAAACTCCGCGTTTAACGCCTTTTTGGTTTGACTCTCTTGCCAGCCCGCCATGGGGCCGCCTACTCGCAGAATCGCCGCTACGGCCATTTCGATGGCAGTGACGGCGAGGACGATTCCTTGATCGTTGCGTCCCGCGACGATCTCCGAATGCGCATCGTGCAGCATTGACATCGTTGAGAGAGTGTCCATCCTGCCGGCCTTGGTTTCGCCTAGAAGAAAAGCAGCGGAGCCAACTGCATCATGCGATACCAGGGCTTCGTTTAAAGCGTTTGGCAGCGAGTCGTGCACAAGTATCGGGAACGATCCTCCCCGGAGTCGCTGAACTAGGCCGAGCTCTTCCGGTGGACCAAGCTCTTCGACGATCACGGGGACGACTCCCGCTAACTCGCGCTCGTCAACGCTACGTATCCACCAGTTTCCGGACGTGAGGCCCAGTACTCGTAGGAACTGGTTGAAGTGGGTACGGGAATCCCGGTACATCAAACGCAGCCAATCTCCATCAGGCGGGTCTGGGACATCCTCTGCACTTATGAACTTCGTCAACGCAACCGCAGATACTGGTTTTCGTAGTCCAACCAATCGAAAAATCCCCAGCTGAATCGCTCGAACGATTCGTTCTCGCCGCGTTAGGTACTGAATTCGCCAGCGAGCAAAAGCTCTATCCAGCACCTGAAGCGGTACGTGCGTCCGCACCATCCGACGTTTGATTATGTAACGCAACTCCGGGGAACCGGCGGCGGGAATCTGTGCCTCCGGAACTCTCGTCGCAGCCGCAATTTCGGCATTGGTCCACCCTTCCCACATCGGCTCGCGTTCCTTCATGAACCATCCTGCGACGTCTTCCGGAGTCCCTAGGTCCCATGGCAATTCGAAGAAGAACGTGATGCCGATGACTATCCGACGCTCCGGCGGTTGCTTCTCGTCGTCTTGATGCATGGCAACTAACTATCAATCTCGCCGGTCAATCTCCAAGCCGATAAGCGGAAACCAGAGAATTGGGGCTACCTCAGTTTCTCGGCTCCTACTCCGCAACGTTGGCTGTTTCTTTCGGGCAGAGTGTTGCTTGGGGTGCGGACTCGTCGTCACCTTCGATTGTCGCGATCGACCGACCCTCAATCTTGTGGCGATTCAATTGGCTGACCCTTGAGACACGTTGTTCCAAATATGGGGCAACCGACTCAGATGTCGGAAAACAGTGCTCGATGCGAGTCGCGCGATGCCCAGCTTCTTCGACGCCAAAGTGGAGCGATGCCAGCTTTCGAAGGTCTCGCTTCACCTTCACTCACGGGCGCCATCCGAGCACTCAGCTAACAACTCCTTGTGACCTTTTTCAGTCGCGAAACCCTTGAAAATCATAAAGCCGCAATCGCATGCTCGGTTCTTGCCGGAGGGATCGCATTTCTCGCGGCGCTGCCTTTGGCCATGAGCACGGTCGAATCTGCGGGTTCAAACATCGCCAGAATCGTCAATAAACCAGACAAGGTAGATCTAGCTGTGGATAGCTACATCGAGTCGATAAACGAGGTCGTGAACTGGACGGACCCGCCCACAATCCAGCAGGGTTCCGTGGATTACTTCAAGTCGCACTTCAGCAGTTTGAATCCGTTCGTGCCCCACCATTTTGATCCGGCCCGCGGCGTCGCAAGCGCAACTCTGTCGATCGATGAAGTAGCCCGGCGACTCCCGGAATTTGAAGGTGAACCCGTGACCGTCGAAGGGCGGTTAACGAACGTTCCGACGCAGGTAACCAAGTATCCAAACGCTACCGCATGGGCATTTTTCCTAGGTGACACGATGCGTCCCGTCAATCTCGTGGTTTGTCGCGCACCCCTTCCCATTCTTGGCGAGAGCGAAAGTCCCGATTTCGTGACGGGCGACACCATGATCGCCGATGGAGTGCTACTAGCCGACGGCGGAATTCAGATCGCGCGGCCTGGCGGCACTGCACGCGCTATCTACATGGCATGTGCAGCCGTCGCGCGGCGACCCGTGCCTGAGGATGGCGAGTTCTACCGGAGTAGCCGTGAAAGTGAATAGCAAACGCCACGGACAGGGTTTCGACGATCTCTACTCGATCACCCGCATCCCGCAAGGCTGAATCGATGGCTACGCCTAACCGTTGTCGCCCCTGGGCGGAGTCTCACCCTTGCAGGTGGGCGTTGATCGCTGCGGAGTTCTTATCTACGTGAGGTACGCGTTCGCATTGAAGTGACATTTCGAAAATCTCAATCACGTGTTGTCCGATAACTCATCACACCGCCTGCAAACAGCCCCATTACTGTCTTGCGCGTGAATCTGATCTCCAAAATCGAGGCCGGCCAGGGCGAATTCCTTCTGTTCGCCATGACTCCACCGACTCTGGCTACCGATCGCGAACGCGCTCAAGAGATCGCCGATGCGACGATCGCGCGTCTGCGGCCCTTGGATCTGGACGGCGTGATCCTTTACGACATCGACGACGAGAGTGAACGAAATCCCGAGGAACGTCCTTTCCCGTTCACGCCGACGATCGACCCGGCCAACTATCTCGCCGATCACCTTGGAGCATGGACGACGCCGGTGATCGTTTATCGCGCTGTGGGCAAGTACTCGCCCGAAGAGCTGCGCACCTGGATGTCTTCCCAGGACGCATCGCGCCTGATGACCGTGCTCGTGGGCGCACCCACAAGCCTCAAGGCCGGCCGAACTTCGCTCTCCGAGGCGCAGGCGCTGCGTATCGAGGCGAATCCGTCGATGCTGATGGGCGGCGTGGCGATTCCGGAGCGTCACAGCCGACGCGACGACGAGCACCTGCGACTGCTCGCCAAGCAGGAAGCGGGATGCCGATTCTTCGTGACGCAGGTCGTGTACGACGTGAATGCCGCGAAGAATCTCGTCTCCGACTACCACTACGAATGCCAGTCGAACGGCACGGCGCCGGTGCCGCTCGTATTCACCTTTTCACCCTGTGGATCGATCAAGACGCTGAACTTCCTGCGTTGGCTCGGCGTCGAAGTGCCGCGGTGGATCGAAAACGATCTCACGCACTCCGCCGACACGCTCGAGGCCTCGTACGACCTTTCATTGGCGATCGCCACCGAACTGATCGCGTTCTGCCGCGATCTCGGCGTGCCGTTCGGGATAAACGTCGAGAGCGTCTCGATTCGGAAGGTCGAGATCGAGGCGTCGGTGCGACTCGCCGGCCAGCTACAGACGCAATTGCAGCGCTAACGAGCGTTGAGACGCTTTCCGGCCGCACCGATGACCGGTAGACGTCCGACGTTCGACGACACTACGATGTTCAAATGATTGTTAGATTGATGGAACGTGAGCGATAAGTGCGAACTCCTGTGTCTGAACCTCGAAGTCGCGGAGGATCTTCGGCAACGCGCCAAAGCTGCAGAGCATCACGCAGCCGCCGCACGACTTCATTCTGCTCTTGGCGACGAGCTGCGATTGGCGATGCTTGCCTCCCTGGCCGAAAGCGAGCTTTGCGGCTGCGATCTCGCATGGATCCATGAACGCTCGCAGAGCCTGATTTCGCACCACATGAAACTGCTGGTTGGGACCGAACTGGTTGTTCCTCGGCGCGAGGGAAAAGTCGTGTTCTTTTCGCTGACTGCGTTGGGCGAAGCACAGATCTCCGCGGTCGACGAAGAGGCTCGTATATGAGTGTCTCCGCCGCGATGCCACTGCCTTCCGGTACCCCGGAATGGACGCGCGCAGCGGGCCGGGCAAGACTGCTGTCGTGGATAAGCCTCGTATGGATGGGAGCCGAGGGCACGATCGCGATCACCGCAGGTTTGCTCGCGAGCTCCGCCGCCTTGATCGGCTTCGGTCTCGATTCCGCAATCGAAGGCTTCGCAAGCTTGGCCATCGTCTGGCGATTCAGCGGGTCGCGAATGCATTCGCTTTCGGCGGAACGTCGGGCGCAGAAGTTTGTGGCTGCACAGTTCTTCCTTCTGGCACCCTTGGTGACTTTCGAGGCATTCCGAGACCTGATCACTTCAAGTCCGCCAAGCGTCAGCTGGCTGGGAATCGCGCTGACAGCGACCAGCCTCGTCGGCATGCCGATACTCGGAGTTTTGAAACAACGACTGGGGCACCAGCTTGGGTCGACCGCAACCTACGGGGAGGGGACGCAGAACCTGCTCTGCGCCTATCTCGCCGCAGCGGTGATGGTTGGACTACTGGGGAATGCTTTGGTCGGCGCCTGGTGGCTCGATCCGATCGCGGCGTTGTTCGTGGCGGCGATCGCATTGGTGGAAGGCCGCCGTACGCTTCGCGGAGATGCATGTTGCGTCGACGTACCGTCGCAACTGGAAGACGATTGTTGTGAGCCCGCCATAACCACCAACTAGAGGGAACCTATGGATGCCAATGAGCTCAAGGCCTTGCAGCGGCCGCTGAAAGACAGTTATCGCGAGAGTGCTGAAAAGGCATTCGTAACGCTGAAAACCACGGCCACGCTTGATTCGACAAACGTGAGCTGCTCGGTGCAGACCGGTCGCGCTCTGGTCGAGGCCGGATTGCATCCGGCGACCGGAGGTGACGGCACGCTCGCGTGCTCGGGCGACATGTTGCTCGAAGCCCTGGCTGCATGCGCCGGGGTGACGATGCGTTCGGTAGCGGTAAATCGCGGCATTGAGCTGCGCTCCGGCACTTTGTCCGTTGAGGGAGATCTCGACTTTCGCGGGACGCTCGGAATAGAGCGCGACGCGCCTGTGGGGTTTCGTGAAATCCGTTTGAGGTTCGATCTCGACAGTGATGCGAGCGAAACGGAGCTCGATCAACTGCTCGAAACGACAGAACGCTATTGCGTCGTCCTGCAGTCGCTTCTCTCGGCACCGGCCGTAGCTGTCACTCGAAGCGACACGAATTAACCCTCTACCGCGGTGCCTCGCCGCCCGAAAACTCACCGCCTAGTAGAATAAGACCGCTTATATAACCGAAGCGTCGCGTATCTCGTTTCGGTCTTTCAATCACTGCTGGGAGGAAATTCCGATGTCAACTCGATTGTGGCGACAAAAGGTCGCCTTCAGTGCTGGATTCCTGTCCATTCTGCTCTTTGTCGCAGCGTTTACTGCGACTGCTGTGGCAGCGAATCCGACGTTCGCGCCTGCCGTCAACTACCCAACTGGAAGTCTGCAAGGTCCGGGACCGGCCCCGGTGAGTACCGTCGCCGGCGACTTCAACGGAGACGGGCAGGCTGACGTTGCTGCTGCCGACTTCGGTTTCGCGCCAAAAGCGCTCTTCAACCAGGGTTCGGGAGTATTCGGATCGGCCGTTTCGATCTCCGGCACAATCGGTGTTCAATCGCTCGCAGCCGGTGACGTGAACGGAGACGGAAGGGACGACCTCGTTGCGATGAGTCCGACCACCGTGTACGTCCTCCGGGGGAACGCAAACGGTACGTTCACGAAATTGAACAGCTACACGATGTTGCTGGGCGCGCAGGTGCAGGCGATACTGCTCGATTTCAACGGCGACGGCAAGCTCGACATCGCCGCACAGACATTCTTCGGAATCCAGACCCGACGTGGAAACGGCAACGGTAGTTTCTCGGCCGGACCGTTCTCGTTGGTACCAGGTGCCTCCACCCTCTCCGCGATCACCGACGCAAATGTCAACGGCGACGCCCATCGTGATCTTTTCGCTCTGGACGGCCTGAGCAGCACGACGATCTCGCTAAGGGGCGACGGCACCGGCCGGTTCAAGGTTGCCGGACGCCTGCGGCTGTCGGGCTTGGTCCCCGAAGATGTCGCCGCCGCTGACCTCAACGGCGACGGGATCGACGACGTCGGAGTAATCGGTTCTTTCAGCTTCACCGTTGGATTCGCGCTCTCAAACGGCGCGGGTGGGTTTTCGTCGTTTGCGCCAGCGACTCAGTTCGGCGGACCCGGACCGACCAGCTTGGCGTTCGGGGATTTCAACGACGACGGAGATCCAGACGCAGTCGTTTCGAACGTGGCGAACGTGCTCAATCCGTCGGTTTTGATGTTCACCGGCAATGGCACGGCCAACCCGACAAATACAGGAACTTTCGCGGTGACTGACTTTCCACAAAATCCCGCGATCGCCGACTTCAACGGTGACGGTCGCGACGACATCGCGGTCGTTGGTCGCAGCGAGCTGTCCGTGCTGTTGAACACAACGTTGTAGCCCCCAGGAACGACGACGCAATCATCGGGTCGAGCTGTACGTGTTCGCACGAGCAGTTCGGCCCGTAATTGCGTCACGTATGATCGCTCGACCGATGCCTACCAAATCTGAAAGCACGGTCGAGTCGGGATCGATCTTCGGCTCGCTCAAGTCGCTTCCGCGTGGACCACACGGACTGAGTCGCGACGAGGTGATGACATCACAGCATGACCGATTGCTGGCCTCGGTCGTTGAACTCGTGGCGGCGAATGGCTACGTCGCTACGACGATCACCGAAATCGCCAAACACGCAGGAGTTTCGCCGAACGTCTTCTACGAACACTTTGCCAGCAAGGAGGAGTGTTTTCTGGCGGCCTACGACCGCTTTGCAACGGAGCTCCTGGCTCGCATCACCGACGGCGTCGCCGAAGCACCCGACTGGAGTCAGTTCATCGAGGCGTCGATGCAGGCCTACCTCTCGACTCTGGACGACGAAAGAATCGCGGCTCGCGCATTCCTGCTCGAAATGGATGCCGCCGGCCCCGAGGCAAGACGGCGCCGGCAGATCGCGTTCTCGGCGTACTCGGCGATGATCAAGCAGCAGCACACGCAGATGCGTCAAGCGGCGCCAGAGCTGGGCGAGCTTTCAGACCATGCATATTTGGCGATCAGTATGGGTGTGCGCGGCGTGGTGTGCGATCAACTCGAAGCCGACCCTCAAGCACGGCTCGTCGACCTGGCGCCCGACGTCGCTCACTGGGTCACGGCGATGGTGCTCGGCGCGGCTGCAGCTTCAGAGGAGCTCACAGCACACGCCGAGCGTCGCACCGACTCCTAGAGCCTTCCGCACAATGGCTTGTAACGGAGACCGGCATCTGTCGTGATTCTCCCGAGCAGCCAAGAAGCTTTGACCTGCGATCTTTTCGGAGCACCTGCGCGGCCCCACCAGTTCGATTTCGCGATCACCCTCAGGTTTGTCGCCTCCAGATCGACTGGCCGATTCCCGTGGAAACAGTTGTTGCCACGACTACCGAGCGCGCCCTTTCCAAGGTCGAATCGGCCGCGGAACTGGTTGGCCAGCGGGGCCTCGAAGGACACGCCGGCGGCGCCGTTGCGCGCCACCTCGGTCGCCTCGAATCTCACGTCGTACTGGTCGACAGGACTGAATACCGCGGTGTGTAGGCCATACCGTGCGTTGTCCACGATCGAGCTGTTCTGGACTGTGGCGTTGAGCTGTTTGGTCGGACCGAACCTGTTCAGGATGCCGACGTTGCTGAACAGGGAGATTCCGTTGTTGCAGCGCGTGAAGTGTGAGTTGCGGACGGTGACGTTGGTTCGAGATCCGCCACCATTGTTTCCGGCAAGCAAACAGTCGCCAATGTTGAACGGGATCGGGTTGAGGCCGCCATCACTCGACCCGGGCGGGTTGCCACCACGCTCGGACGTGCCGTCGACGACAACGTTGTCGGCAACGAAGTTCATCGTCGACCCGGCGCCGAGGTTTGCGGCCTGCAGCATGTCGCCCACGTTGTCCACGAACGTGCTGTTCGTGATTTCGACGTCGATGCGTCCGGACCCGGTCGAAATAACGGCCTCGAGGCCGTTGCACGAAAAGCCACCAATACCGTGGGCAAAGGTGTTGCGATTGATCGTCGTGTAGATCTGGCCGGCACCTGCGGTGTTTTGGAACTGACCTTCGCAATCCGCGTCGGCGCTGCCGATGAAAGTCTGCGAGTTACGGTCCTGAGTTGCTCGGATGACCGAACTGTCAAGTGCCTGCAGACCGATCGCGAGGACTGACCCGATCAGACCGAGATTCGATCCTTGGGCGATTCGCGTGACCGTGTTCTGCTCGATGTTCACGTTCAATCTGGCGGACGCCATTGTTCGAATGTCGATGCCATCGCCGCATTTGGCGTCGTGCACGTAGTTGCGTTCTATGGCAACCGAACCGCTCGCCGATTTACCGTCGACCATGAGCGCCGCCCAGCCGTTTTGTGGCGCGACGATTGGAGTTGCAGGGATCGAAATGAACGGAATGCCCGTGGGTATGTTGAACGGCTGAACGAGAAAACCCTTCGTACATGACGTGTTCTGATTCGTCACGTCGTTACCGATGATGCGAACCCCGACGGTGTCCAATCCATAAATCGCCCCGCGATACGCGGATCGGACAGCGATGTTCTCGACCGTTGCATCGGTTGCCAGCCGGACTGCATCACCGGCAAGTCGCGCCGCTGTGGTGTTCGATATCGCCGGTAACAGGCTCAAGTTGCTCGTATTGCCGGCAACATCGGGACCAAGGCCGACCAGCGTCTGCCCGCGTTTGAGCTGAATGCCCCCATCGAGCACCTCAGTGCTGGGCACAACATGAATACGGTCGCCCGGCATAGAGACGCGCTCTACCGCGGCGAGATCGTTCATCGGTGAGTGCTGAGTCCCTGTGCCTGCGGATGCAGCACCTGCTTTGACGTAAAGGTCTTGCGCGCCGGCTCCAACGGCCGTCGCAAGAAACGCGAACAGCGCGACGATCGTCGCCGCCAATCCACAGAATGTGCGAGCGTGACCCCCACGCTCCAGACGCAGACTTATCACGATGGTGCTCCCCTCCCAGTAGCAGCGGCGTTCCGAAAACTGGACTCCCCCTTGGAATGATATAAGGCCGCTTATTTCATGCTACCACGGGTTCAGTCGTTTGTCGAGTCCGGTGGAACGTCGTCGTCGGCGGTCGAGATTCTTTCGGGAGGATTCCCCTCGATGCTCAATTCTTCGTTCGTCTTTCCACCGAGCAGATCTCGCAAACGATCTTTGAGTCGATGCGTTCTGAGCTTGGCGTAGCGAGCTTCGGAGCGCCGCTGCTTCTTGGGTCGTTTGTCGGCGTAGAACTTTTTCGCCCAAAGTGACTTTGGTTTCGCAAGGCGAACGGCGCCGTATATCGAGAGGATTGGAATGAAGATTCCGATCAGGCCATGCGTGACGCGTTCCTTCATGAAACAGATACCGCTGAAGATCGCGATCAGCGATGCTGTGATCAGAACGGCGACGGTGTTGTCGTCGCCCTCAAATGGATTGAAACCGAGCAGCAACAAACCGATGAGCGCCGCCGCATAGACGGCCGCGTCGATCGACTTCCTCCCCTCCTCGGCCCAGTAGACGTCTTTGAGATAGATCCACAAGGCGAACTCGTCGATCGTCAAGCCCATACCGATCCCGAACAGGACTGCGAACGTCTCGAACCACGGAGACTGCTCGTGCAGGGCGAAGCCAAGCACCCCCGCCGCCATCATCGTGCAGATGCCCCAGACGAGATGATGCAGGTGCACGCCATCGTCGGTCACGACCGAACCCGGCCACCAGGTCGTGCTGCGTCCCAGACGCGCGCTCGTGCGAATGAACAAGAACGAACCGAGAAAGCCGAGCAACAGCAGAAAGATTGCCTGACGATCGCTGTCGGCAATCTGGTCATCCCAGAAGCTCACGACAACGTTGGCAGGTTCAATCAACGAACTCACACGGCCGTACCGGACTGGTGCGCGTAGTCGCCTTCAACCTCGTAGAGCGCGCCAGTGTCGTCGAGATGCGTTCCCAACGGCTTGACTTCGCTCGGCGCGCGCCCTTTCGGCTGGCGCACAGGCTTCGGTGTCTCGATCGTTTCAATCGGCCTCGTCGTCGAGCCGGCTTCTTCGAGTGAGATCGTTTCGTCGTAGTGCCGGAACTCGATGCCCGAACCGTGGACGACCGTGTATGTCGCTTCTGTTTGTGAGACGTCTACGAGCAGAGTTGTCTCACCGAAGCGCAGCTTGAAGGCCAGACGATTCAATTGCCGCGGAAGTCGCGGCGAAAACGCGGGAACCTCGCCATAGTCGCGAAAGCCGCCAAAACCAGCGACGAGCCCGAGCCATGAACCCGCCGACGCCGCGAGATGCAAGCCATCGCTGGTGTTGTGCGCGAGATTGTGGAGGTCGACCAAGGCCGTCTCTCTGAGGTACTCATAGGCCAGGTCAAGGTGGCCGGTCTCGGCGGCGATGATGCCTTGCGCGCACGCTGAAAGCGAGGAGTCCCGAACCGTGATCCCTTCGTAGTACTCGAAGTTTCGGGCCTTTTGCTCCGGCGTGAAGTAGTCACCGTTGGTGTACAGCGCGAGCACCAGGTCCGCCTGCTTCACCACTTGTTTGCGATAAAGGTCGAAGTATGGGTAGTTGAGCAGCAACGGATAGTCGTTGCGTTCCATGTCCTCGAACGGCCAGCGCTCGTGATGCGTGAAGTTGTCGGCCTGCGGGTGTACTTGCTGGGCGTCGTCATATGGGATGTGGATCGAGTTGGCGGCGCTCAACCAGTTGACAGGTTCCTCGGGCTGCAGGTCCAGCGCGGCGGCCTCCTCGGGGTACTTGATCGCAACATCTGCGGCCGCTCGCAGATTTCGGGCCGCCATCAAGTTCGTGTAGACGTTGTTGTCGGTGATTGCGCTGTATTCATCCGGACCCGTGACGCCGGCGATTCGGAACTCACCGCGACTGTCGTGGCGGCCTAGCTTCCACCACATGCGTGCGGTTTCGATCAGGATCGGGATGCCCACCTCGCGGTTGAAGTCCTCGTCGCCGGTCGCGCGCACGTATCGAGCGACCGCGTCAGACACATCTGCCGAGACATGAAACGCTGCCGTACTTGCCGGCCAATAGCCCGAGCACTCGCGACCGGCAATCGTTCGCCACGGAAACGCCGCTCCGGCCAGCCCGAGCTGTGAAGCTCGCTCGCGCGCCAGATCCAGCGTCGCGTGCCGCCAATGCAATGCGTCGCGGGCTGCCGAGGGAAAGGTGTAGGTCAGCACTGGCAGCACGAACGTCTCGGTGTCCCAGAAGGCGTGTCCATCGTAGCCCGAACCGGTCAGACCCTTCGCCGGGATGGCTCGGCGTTCTCCGCGGGCGCTGGCCTGAAGCAGATGGAACAACGAGAATCGCACGGCCTGCTGAATCTCTTCATCGCCGTCAACGATGATGTCGGCGTTCTCCCAGAAGTCATCAAGGAACTTCCGTTGGTCGGACACCAGGCCGTCCCACCCGGTATGACGCGCTTCGGAGAGACTGCCGCGCACCTGCGCCCGAACCGACGAAATCGATCTCCGGCCCGACCATCCGTACGAAAGGAACTTCAACAACCGAAGCTTTTCGCCGGGTTCGACTTTTGCGGTGACGGTGAGACGGCCGATGTCCACGCCCGTCTCCCCCTCCACATACATGTCTTCTGGGCCGCTGATCTCGTGATCCATCGCAACCGCGACACGCACCCCGCTGTTCTCGGTTCGATGAATCAACATCGCCATTTCATCGTGCAGAAAATGTTCCTCGCCGACCAACGGAGAATCGAGCACAGCGGCCATGCGCGGGTCATTGGGGTCGTGGTGTTGGGTGAAACCGTCGCTGTTGGCCACCAATTCGGACTGGACCACCAGTTGCATTGTGCGGTCGACTGGTTCGACTTCGTAAAGAATCGCGGCAACACCTCGCTGCGTGAATGAGACGATGCGTTGCGAGGTGATCTTCACCTCTTGGCCGGTTGGCGATCTCCAGCGGACGTTCCGCCTGAGAATTCCCTCACGAAAATCCAGCACTCGTTCGTGGGTCAACAACTCGCCGTAGCGCGCGTCCATCAATTCGTCGTCGACGAGCAGGCGAATCAGTTTGCCGTTCGGAACCGATACGACCGTCTCACCTGCCTCGGGGTTTCCGTAAGCGGTTTCCGCATACGGAAGCGGGCGGATTTCGTGTACTCCGTTCAGGAACGTTCCCGGCACGCCGGTCGGCTCGCCCTCGTCGAGATTTCCGCGCATACCGATGTGGCCGTTCGAGAGTGCAAACAGTGACTCAGTCTGTGCCAACGCGCCGATTTTGAGTTCCTCTTCGCGAATCGCCCACGGGTCAACTTTCAGGGAAGCGAGCTCAGTCATCATCATTTGATCAGCTCCTCGAGATCGTCGACAACCACATCTGCTCCGTGTTCGATCAGTTCCGCACGTTGTCCTACCCGATCGACGCCGATCACCAAGCCAAATTTGCCGTCGCGGCCGGCCTGCACGCCGGCGAGTGCATCCTCATAGACAACCGCTTGTGGTGGCGTCGCGCCGAGGGCCGCAGCTGCCGCGAGAAAGGTGTCCGGTGCGGGCTTTCCGGCGATTCCGCGTTCGGCGGCGACAACTCCATCCATCACTTCCTCAAAGTAGTCGAGCAGGTCGCACGATTCGAGGATTGCCCGGCAGTTTGCGCTCGACGACACCACGGCGATGTGCATGCCGGCGTCGCGCGCCGCATCGAGGTACTTAACTGTGCCGGCATAGGCCTCAACCCCATCGCGCCTGATCAACTCTCCGACCAGCGCGTTCTTGCGGTTGCCCAACCCACAGACCGTTTCGACGTCGGGCGCATCGTCCGGATCGCCGTCGGGAATGGAAATTGAGCGCGAGGAAAGAAACGACCGCACGCCGTCGTAGCGAGGCTTGCCGTCGACGTAGCGGTCGTAGTCATTGCGTGGATCAAACGGACGAGCCTGGTCTTCACTCAAGCCTTCGCGGCGGGACAGGAAGTCATCGAACATTTCCTTCCAGGCGGCCGAGTGCACTACTGCGGTTTTCGTGATCACGCCGTCAAGATCGAACAGACATGTCGTCGCAGTGGCGTGCAGGCCGACGCGCGCGGGGTCGGGCGAATCAGTCATGTCATCGCCCTCCTTGTTCTGCGGCGCTGTCGATTGCTCGCTCCAATCGCGTGATTATGTCGCAAATCTCGGACCGTTATGTTCGGTTGTTGTGAAGCTCGGTCAGGATTCGCCGAAGGGCGCAAGCATCTGCAGCTGACGGCCCTGCGCAAGGAGTCGCCCATTGGCCGAGAAAACGCGCGAGTCGGAGTCAGCGAGACCGTCCTCGACGGCGATTGAGGTGTTGTGCACCAGCAACGGTTGATCTGGCAGGCCTTCCGGCGGCAACACCGCGCGGAAGTGCGTGGTGAGGTCGAGAGTCGGTGCAATCGCGGGCTTGCGCAGCGGCTCGAGTACCGAAGGCCAGAAAACGTCAACAAGGAAAGCCAGATACGCAACGTCGATCGGTCGCGACTCC
>JBMYXO010000055.1:0-14527 GCA_049608465.1 Solirubrobacterales bacterium
TGCCGTCGATTCTCCCGGCCCTTTCGCAAGCGGAAGCCGTGGAAGTCACTCGCGTGCAGAGCATCACCGGTCTGTTGCGTACTGACGGATTGGTCGGGCAACGCCCGTTTCGCGCACCGCATCACTCGATCAGCGCGTCGGGATTGACCGGCGGAGGTCGCACGCCAATGCCTGGGGAAGTCACGTTGGCCACCAACGGAGTCCTGTTTCTCGACGAACTCGCAGAATTCTCGACGCGAACACTGGAGTCGCTCAGACAACCGCTCGAGGCTGGGTCGATCTCCGTGACCCGCGGACAGAGAACGTTCGAGTACCCAGCGCGTTTCATGCTTGTGGCCGCAACGAATCCATGCCCGTGCGGTGCGGGCGATCGACGGTGCCGATGTTCTGCGGCAGAGGTGGCACGCTGCTCGACCGGTTCGACATGCATTGTCGGGTCGATCGCCCGACGCCTGCAGAGGTGGAGGCCGGACCGGTGACGGATTCGGCGACCGTGCGCGATCGTGTCGAACTCGCTCGCGAGCGACAGGCGCGGCGATATGAGGCGCTCGACGCATTCTGCAATGGGCAGATGGATGGCGCGCAGACGCGACGATTGCTCGAGCCGCCGGATGCAGTTCGACTGCAGTTGGGCGAGGCATACCGAAACGGCGCCCTCTCGCTTCGCGGCTACGACCGCGCCCTGCGCGTCGCACGCACGATCGCCGATCTCGACGATCGCGCGGTGATCGACGAGGCCGACATGGCTGAGGCGCTTGCATTCCGCGCAGTCGACACGACCTTGGCGGCATGATCGGGCCCGCGTGCAACGCTTGTCTGCGAGCGTCGGTTCTGCGATCGGAGGCGCTCCGATACGCGGAAGCCGCATTCAGCCGCACCGTTGACGCTGCCGCTCTCCTGCGGCTCGACACGAGGGAGATGCACGAGCAGCTCACGCGGCTTCATCCAGAGGTCGACCAACGCATGGAGCGACAGATGCAGGGTCTGCTTGAGTCGGTCGACGAGCGGTTCGGAACGGTCTGGACGGTCTGTATGCACTCCCCTGAGTTCCCGAGTCGACTCACGCTTCTTGACGACACGCCGCCGGTCGTCTACGGAATCGGAAATGCCACGTTGCTCGCATCGCTTGAGCACTCCGAGGCGATCGCCATCGTCGGCGCCAGGCGGGCCTCGTCCTACGGACGAGAAGTCGCCTACACGCTCGGTAACGAAGCTTCATCGCTGGGACTGGTCGCGGTCAGCGGAATGGCGCTCGGGGTTGACGGCGCAGCGCACCGCGGGGCGCTACAGGGCGGGGGGCGGACGATCGCTGTGCTCGCCGGTGGGCCGGACGTCGCGTATCCAGCATCGCATCGGCGACTTCACGAGCAGATCGCCGACATTGGCTGCGTCGTCTCGGAGAACCCACCGGGCACCGGCGCCAAGCGCTGGGCGTTTGTCGCCAGAAACCGTGTGATCGCTGGCCTCAGCGCGCTGAGTGTCTTTGTCGAGGGCAGCGAGAGCTCTGGCGCCCGACACACGATGGAGTTTGCCGAGCAGATCGATTCCGCTGTCGGAGCGGTCCCAGGTCCTGTCACCTCACCACTCAGCGCCGGTCCGAACGCGATGCTCAGCCGTGATGAGGCGGTCGTGATACGCGACATAGCCGACGTGCTCGACACCCTTGCGATCGAGTTCGGTGGTCCGCCGCAAGGCGTCGCATCCATCCCCGCGCTCGAGGGCCTCCGGGCGGACGTCTTCGCCCTGGTCGCGGCCGGCGATTCGTCACCGCGCGAGATCGCCAACGGTCTTCCCGGCAGCGGCGTACGAGAAATCGTTCGGACGCTGGGCGAACTCGAACTCGCAGGGGTGGTGAAACGAGAGCAGGGGGGTGGCTATCGAGCGATCGAATCGTGATCGTCACATGCCGTAGAACCGTCGTGCGGCGACTGCGACGAGCGACGATCAAGCACTAACATCGCGCACCATGACCCCTGAAACTGAATTTGACACGCGCAAGATCAGCAGTGAACTTCTCGACGGTCCGGAACGAGCGGCAGCCCGCGCCTACCTCAAAGGAATCGGGTTCGACGACGAGGCACTGTCCAAGCCGATCGTCGGCGTCGCGAACACGTGGACCGAGACAATGCCCTGCAACTTTCACCTGCGCGCCGTATCCGCTGCGGTCAAAGAGGGCATCCGCGCCGCTGGCGCAACACCGATGGAATTCAACACCGTCGCGATCAGCGACGGGATCACCATGGGTCACGAGGGCATGCGCACCTCGTTGGTCAGTCGCGAAGTGATTGCAGACAGCATCGAACTGGTCAGCCGCGGCCATGCGTTCGACGCCGTGATCGCGATCTCAGGATGCGACAAAACGATCCCCGGCACGGTGATGGCGCTGTCGCGCCTCAACCTTCCGTCTGTGATGCTCTACGGCGGTTCGATATTGCCGGGGCGCCTGAACGACGAGGAGATCTCGATCCAAGACGTCTTCGAAGCAGTAGGCGCACACGCCGTCGGCAACATCTCCGATCAGGAGTTGCTCGACATCGAGGACGCCGCATCCCCGGGAGCCGGCGCGTGTGGCGGGCAGTTCACTGCCAACACGATGGCGATGGCCTTCGAGGTGCTCGGCATCTCGCCCGCCGGCAGCGCGATGGTCCCAGCCGAAGTCGGGGCCCGCAAGCAAGTTGCCGAAGACGCCGGTCGACTCGTCGTGGACGTCCTCAGACGCGGCCTTCGCGCCCGCGACGTCATCACCAAGCAGTCGATTCAGAACGCGATCGCGTCGGTTTGCATGAGCGGCGGTTCGACGAACGCGGTTCTGCACCTGTTGGCAGTTGCGTACGAGGCCGAAATTGATCTGAAGATCGAAGAGTTCGACGAGATCAGCAGCAAGACGCCGCTGACCTGCGATCTGAAGCCGGGTGGACGCTTTCTCGCCAAGCATTTCTGGGACGCCGGCGGTGTTCCCGTCGTAGCCAATCGGTTGCTCGAGGCAGGTTTGCTCAACGGTGACTCCATCCGAGTCGAGGGCAACACTGCCGCCGACTATGCGCGTGACGCCAAGGAGACTGCCGGTCAAGAGGTCGTCACATCCCTCGACGCTCCACTCAAGGCCACCGGCGGCATCGCGATCCTCAAAGGAAATCTCGCGCCCGAAGGCTGCGTGGTCAAGCTCGCAGGTCACGAACGCGTGTTCCACGAGGGTCCGGCGAGGGTGTTCGAGTCCGAAAAACTTGCGTTCGCCGCCGTCGAGAAGAACGAGATCAAACCGGGCGACGTCGTCGTCATCCGAAATGAGGGGCCGGCCGGCGGTCCCGGAATGCGAGAGATGCTTCAGGTCACCGCGGCGTTGGTCGGCGAGGGGCTCGGCGAAGAGGTCGCGCTGCTGACGGACGGACGCTTCTCTGGCGCAACGCACGGGTTCATGGCCGGTCATGTCGCGCCCGAAGCCGCACTTGGCGGCCCGATCTCGGCCGTGCAAGAAGGCGACATCGTCGTGTTCGATGTCGCCAAGCGTGAGTTGAATGTTCAGCTCAGCGATGATGAGATCGCCAAACGAGTGGCCGAGTACCAGTCACCGCCTCCGCTTTACACGCGCGGTGTTCTGGGCAAGTACTCGCGGCACGTTTCGTCCGCGTCGATCGGCGCCGTCACTAACTAGGGCGGATCGGACAGCCGCGGTGATCTAAGCCGCGTAACCCCAGCGCTCCAGCACCGGGATTTCGTGAATCTGCGGCGGCTGGAGGTGGTCCCAGAGGATTCCATTGTTGCGTGGGTATTCGCCATCGACCTCGATCACGGCCCGCGGGGTGGCGAGGAGGTCAACGGGAATGTCGTGCGCTGTGACGAGCAAGTTCTCGCGCAGAATCTGAATCGGGTGGACGGTGGTGCAGACCGGCACTTCGTCGTCGACCTTGCCGGTCTCGTGCAGCAACGCGTATTCGAGATCCGAGAAGCCGCTTCCCTTGCCGATCCTCGCGCCCTTGAGGTTCACCGCGACGGCTCCGGTGAGCACAAGATCGAGCTTCGGTACCTGTTCCAGATCCAGTACCTCGCCGTGCTTGAGGGCACCCTTGATCGTCGCGGCCTCACGAATCTCGTCCTTCGTCATTTTCTTCGGGTTGAGCAGACGAAAGGGATGTTCCTCGCGCAGTCGCGGAACGGCCATCACCAATGATTTGCCCGACTCAAGCGCCAGTCGACGGACGTGCGTCTGCGGCGAATCGGGGTTGACCTTCAGTACTTCTGCGTCTTGCCAGTAGTGATGGCGGGCTAGGCGCTCGGCGGCCATCTTCGCGCCCGCGAAGTTGGGAATGCGGCCTTCCGCCCCCGGGAATCGCGAGACGCCCTGATGATCCATCGAGCGCCAGACATCGTTACGTACATCTTCCTTGGATCGCACGCTGGAGAATGTAGTTGGCGGGTCGGCGTACACGCCGGGTTATTCGGGATAATCAGTGAGACGGATGAACCTGTGCAGATTGTCTCTAAGTTAACCGATGAACGGATTCGCCCGTAATACCGATAGAAGCTGCGTCGGGTCGACTCGCAAGGTCAGTTTCATGTGGCCCATGTCGAGGCTCCCAGCGTCGAAACTATGAACAGATGAAACGCAATCGTTGGATCACGTACGCAGCAGGAGTGCTCCTGCTGTTTCTACTTGGCGCTTTCGCCTTCGACAAGACTCAGAGCGACAAGGTCGCGAAGGGCGTGACGATCGGTGGAATCGACGTTTCCGGCCTGTCCTCGGAGTCTGCCAAGGCGCGGCTCGAGGACGAGCTGCAGGAGACGGTCCAAAGGCCGATCGTTGTGAGTTACGAAGGCAAGACCCGCCGGCTGAAGCCGGCGAAGTCGAAAGTGCACATCGACATCGATGGCATGGTCGCCGAAGCGCTCGACGAGAGCAACTCGGGATTCTTTGTTGCCAACGCCGTGCGCAGTGCGGTCGGCCAGCGTCGTGACATCACCGTCCCAATCGAAATCACGTATTCCGATCGCGCCGTGCGGCGGTTCGTGCGCAGCGTGGGCAGGTCATACGATCGCGCACCGGTTGACGCAAGCATCAAATACAGCGCCACGGGGATCGGCGAGGTCGACGACAAACCCGGATTGGCGGTCCGTCAGACCCGTTTGACGCAGCAGATCCACAAGCGCTTGCAAGATCCGACGGTCTCGCGACGAATCAAACTGCCAGTCAGGACCACGAAGGCGAAGGTCACCAAGGATCAACTGGCCGACAAGTACAGCACGATCGTCGTCGTCGACCGCAAAGGCTTCAAACTGCGCCTCTACAAAAATCTGAAACTTTCAAAGAAATACGGGATCGCCGTCGGCAAGGTCGGTCTCGACACACCTGCTGGCCTCTATTCGATCGCCAACAAGGCTGTCAATCCCACCTGGAACGTTCCCAACAGTGATTGGGCCGGAGATCTGGCCGGAAAAGTGATTCCGCCTGGTCCCGATAATCCGTTGAAGGCGCGCTGGCTCGGTATCTACAACGGAGTGGGGATTCACGGAACCGCCGATGTCGGTTCGATTGGCAGCAATGCGTCGCACGGTTGTATTCGCATGATTCCGGAACAGGTCATCGACCTCTACGACCGGGTGCCGGTCGGCACTCCGGTATTCATCGGATGATCGGCAACGGCGCCGCGGCGTCAACAACCGCGATCTCGGCGCACGAGCAAGGAGATCTGCCACCCACGCGCTGCGGATCGGCTTGGCAGTTCGACCTCGACCGCTTCGAACTCGCGCTGCGTCGGCGCGGACTGGCAGATGCCACTCGTCGCGCATACGTCGCGGACATCTCCCAACTGGCGCACTGGTCCTGCGAGCGCGACCTCCAGTCGACGGCACTCGACCTCAAGACTTTGCGCAGGTTCGTACAACAACTCAGCGCCGACGGCCTGGCAGCGTCGAGCCTCGCACGCAAGCTCGCCAGCATTAGGACGTTCTACTCGACCTTGGTCGAGCGTGGCGAGGTGAGCCAGAACATCGCCGAACTGATCACGTCGCCGAAACAATCACGCGATCTTCCGCGCGTGCTCAACAAAACCGAAGTGCTTCGCTTGCTCGACGGAATCCCATCCTCGACGCCGCTGCAAATGCGCGACCGTGCGATGTTCGAATTGACATACGCCTGCGGACTTCGAGCAAGTGAATTGATCCAACTCGACATCAACTCCGTAGATATCGATGAGGAACAGGTCCGCGTGGAAGGAAAGGGTGGGCGTACGCGATTCGTGCCCGTAGGTGAGCACGCGGTGCGGTCATTGCGCAAGTACCTGGACCGGGGCAGGCCGATGCTGCAAGGCTGCGGCAAAGGCCAATCCAACGCGAGCCTGTTCCTCACGAAGTCTGGGCAGCAGCTACAGCCCAGCGACGTCCGGCGGCGCCTGCAAACCTGCCTCACGCAGGCGGGGGTTGCCGCCGGCGTCTCCCCCCACAGCCTCCGACACAGTTTTGCGACGCATCTGCTCAACGGCGGCGCAGATTTGCGTTCCGTGCAGGAACTTTTGGGTCATCGGTCAATATCAGCCACACAGATTTACACTCGGGTAGAGTCTGCCCGACTACGTGTGCAGTACGGGAAGGCGCACCCAAGAGCATGAACAGCGAGGCAAAAAGCGAGACACCGACCGAGGCCGAGGCCGAGGTCCAGCCCGAGGCGACCGCCCGGGCCAGGAGCCGCAACCGCCGGATCGGCGCTGAGTTCGGAGACGTCGAGCTGCGCGATCTCTGGAAGAAGTACAAGGCCGACGGGGATCGCCACGCCCGGGAGCGGCTCGTTCTCGCGTACTCGCCGTTGGTCAAGTACGTCGCCGGAAAGATGGGGGCAGGACTGCCCAGTTACGTGGACGACGCTGACCTGATCTCGTATGGGTTGACCGGCTTGATCAGTGCGATCGAGCGATTCGAGCCGTCACGCGAGATCAAATTCGAGACGTACGCGATGAGTCGCATCAAGGGTTCGATCATCGACGAACTGCGGTCGATGGACTGGGTGCCGCGCTCCGTGCGCATGCGTGCCCGTGAGTTCGAACGTGCGAACGCCAAGCTCGAACACAAACTTCACCGCGCGCCGACCGACCAGGAACTGGCCGACGAGCTTGAGGTGACCACCGACGAGCTTCAGGATCACATTCAGCAGATTTCGTCATCCGCAGTGATCGCGCTGGATGAGCTCTGGTCGGTGTCCGATTCGTCGGGGGGCCAGGTGTCCTTGCTCGACACGATCGAGGATCCAAATGCGGCCGATCCCGAAAAGTCCTTCGATGCGATCAATGTGAAGGAGCAGATTGCCGAAGCGATCAGCCGCCTTCCCGAACGTGAAAAGCTCGTCGTCGCTTTGTACTACTACGAAAACCTCACGCTCCGCGAAATCGGCGAAGTACTCGGAGTCACCGAATCGCGCGTCTCCCAGCTGCACACGAAGGCTGTCCTGCGGCTGAAGTCTCGTCTGCAGGAGGACGAGGACTTCTAGGTTCGTTCGGGCGCGTTGTTGCGCGCCTGGAGCACCCTACGGTCGCGCTCTTGTGCGGGGTGGCTATTTTTCAGCGGATGGATGTAAAAGAACTCCGACCGAAGGTTGACCCCGAAACCTGCTCGATCTGTGGGCGTCGTCTGCTGCAGGGTGAATCCGTCAACTGGTACGTGACTCCGGATTCGACGCGGAGAGCGGTCTGCGAGCTCTGCATCCCGCGCGCCGAGCGCGTGCGATGGGCGCGCGAACGCGAAGGCGAGGAGATCGTTCAGCTGCGTCCTGTTCGAGGTGAACGGGCTGGATTGTTCAGACGGGTCAGCAACTTCTTCGGTGGCGTTGAGGCGGATGAGTCCGAGGAGTTTGCCGTCGGTTCCGATCGCCCCGGCCATCGGCGCGAGCGCCCTGCAAGGCGCCGCGACCGCGAGGCGGAGGAAATGCCGCCTCCACCTACGCGCGACGTACGGGCCGAACCGACCGAGCCCGAGGCACGCCTCGACCAAGGAATCGAACTGTTCAATCTTTCGCAGTTCCCGCGAACTATCGCCGGGCTGACGAGGTCACTTGGCGATCCGCAGGTCGCTGCGCTGAACAACAGTGACGGCACGGTGGAGGTGATCGTCGGCTGGGACATCGCGTGGTATTCGTATCGCGTAACTCTCGGCGACGCTACGGAGCCCGTCGAGCAGTCGGGTCGCGGCAACGACGTTGCGGAGCTCGTTGGCCGAATCACCGATTGGAATGCCGCCGCCGACGGATTCGGGCGTCTGTTCTTGATCGACGCAGAGCCCGCGGAGGCGCCGAATCAGTCGCCGAAGAAATCTTCCGACCTGTCCGCGGGCGACGATAAACCGCTATGAAGCTGACCGTTCACGTCGACGGAGGTGCGCGCGGCAATCCCGGTCCGGCGGCGATAGCTGCTGTGTTGAGCACACCAGAGGGCGAGGTCGTCGCCGACGCCAAGGAAGCGATCGGCGTGGCGACCAACAACGTCGCCGAGTACAAGGCATTGATTCTCGGTCTTGAGCGGGCGAAGGAATTGGGCGCCAGCGAGGTTGAGGTCGTGAACGATTCAGAGTTGGTGCAAAAGCAGGTGAACGGCGACTACAAGGTCAAGCATCCGGACATGAAGCCGCTTTATGCACGGGCGATCGCTGCCTTCGGCGAGTTCGATTCGTGGACGATTCGGTCGGTCCCGCGAGCCGAGAACAAAGAAGCCGACGCGTTGGTCAATCAGGCGCTCGACGCGGCAGCACTCTGAAGCTGATCGATGCGCCCGGCAGGCGTGCCGTGAAGTGGCGCGTGCGTTGGAGCGAGGATGGCGTGAAGCGGATGAAGGGACTCGAACCCTCGACCTTCTGCATGGCAAGCAGACGCTCTAGCCAACTGAGCTACATCCGCGAGGTACCGAGGATTGTAGCCGCGCCGACGACGGGGAGAGTGGCCTGCATTCGAGTGGCCAACCAAGTCGCGGGTTTCGCGTCCACTAACCTTGCTGCCCGCGGGGGACGTCGCGACGAACCCCGACCTGGCGACGTGGCGGAATGGTTACGCAGCGGCCTGCAAAGCCGTTTACACCGGTTCGATTCCGGTCGTCGCCTCTACCTGCACGGTCAGAGGTCGAAAAAAAAGGGCCCCCGAAGGGGCCCTTTTCTAGAACGTTCCACCAACCGCAATCGCGTGGTTGATCCGTTAGTTCTATGTTTTCTTTTATCGACGGGATCAAGGAATCCTTTATGACCCAGTCTTTAGTAAAAACCTCGGCGAAAGGCGTGAGTTGCGGTATTTGATCACTGGCGGTTCTGGATATATCGGATCGCGGGTAGTCGAGCGTCTCGCCGCGAGCAAGAATGCCGACGCAGTCGTGAACGCGGATCTGCGTCCACCCGAATTTCAGCCGCAAGGCAGCTCGTTCCGCCAGCTCGACGTGCGCGACGCTGATGCGCTGAACGCGACCATCGTTGAGGAGCGTCCCGACGTGCTTTTGCACATGGCGTTCGTCGTCGATCCCACGCACGACGAGCCAAACATGTACGACACCAACGTCAATGGCACGTTCAACGTGCTGGCAGCTGCGGCGGCGTACGGGATCGGACGAGTAGCCGTGACATCGGCGACGATGGCATACGGCCCGTGGTCGAACAACCCGGTTCCGATCAGCGAGTCCCAGCCAGTGCACGGCCACGCGCGTTACGTGTATGCCCGCCATGCGGCCGAGGCCGACCGTATCGCCCAGCTCTGGGCGACGTTGCATCGCCAGCGAACGATGACGATCATCAGACCATGCACGGTCTTCGGTCCCGGTGCGGACAATCACCTTGTTCGTATGTGGGAGAGTCAGTCGTTCTTCCCAGACTTCGGCACCGGCGACCAACCGACGCAGTTCATCCACGTGGATGATGCGGTCGAGGGAATTGCGCAGCTTCTGGAAGCTGGGCAGCCCGGGGTCTTCAACCTGGTTCCGGACGGAGAAATCACCTGGCATCAATGCGCGGCTCTGGCCGGCCTCGAGGTCCGTGGTGTGCGCGAGGAATCGTTCACCGGACTCACCAGTGGTATGTGGCGCCTGAAGATGCCGAACGTCGAAATTCCGCCGTCGTTCGTGGACTTCTTCAAGTACCCGTTCCTCGCGTCCAACGATCGAATCAAGCAGGCGCTTCCGAGCTGGGCTCCGCAGCACACCAGCAAAGACGTGTTCGAGCAGATGATCCAGCGGCTGGCGACGACGAACTCCGCAGTCTGACCCGCTCATCTCGGCGGTTACGACGATTCTGAGGACGCGACTGTTTCGCTAACCTGACCCTTCGCAAGGGCGTTTAGCTCAGTTGGGAGAGCACCAGCTCGACAAGCTGGGGGTCACTGGTTCGAGCCCAGTAACGCCCATCCCTTGCATTGGCAAGACCGAACCCCGTCGCGCGTCAGCGCGGCGGGGTTTCACGTTCGGAGACCGATACTGCATGGTTTTGCGGCAGGTCGGGCATCCATTTCGTCAATCGGCCGAGCTGCGCGCGATGACGCGCCACCCAGCGATAGCTTGCGTCGGTTGCGTTCGGGTACTGCTCGAAAACCGTCGCTGTCCATTCAGGCCAGCCCCAAACGCGCAGCAGCGCCGGTATCGCCGCGCCACCAGAAACAACTGTGCCGTCTGCCAGGCCAAGATGCCACGACTCCAGTTGCTCCGTCGGCGAAAGCTCGGCCAGCGCGCCCGCAGCCCGAGGATCCTGAATCGCCCGCGCCACAAGCATGTGCCCGTTGAGATGATCCAGCCGCAGGACTACACGCAACGTGCGCCGACAGAATCCGCAATCGGCGTCGTAGAAGATCGTCGTGGCCGAGCCGCTCATCAGCGCATTGTCGCTCACTTACTTTTAACACTTGCCAAATCTCTGGGCGGCTCGTATCTTGGACTTATCGGGGTGCTCTGCACTCGGCAATGCACTCCTCCCAATTCAATTGCTCGATCGGCGAAGAAGGTCTTCGTCACTTGGCGACTGGGCCGTGGTCGCTTCGCGCCGCGTGCTAACGGCCGAATCAACACACTCGGAAGGAACCGAAATGGACACCAACACCCTCGCGATCCTTGTGGTCGTGGTCATGACATTCGTGGTCTTCGGCCCGAAACCCAGCCTCAAGAAGGAAAAGTCGAAGCCGGCCAAATCGATCAAGGTCAAGCACGTCGAGCGAGTCTCGTCGCTGACACCGCTGTACGTGACTGGCACCACGGCGTCTGTCCCGCACGGGTATGCCGCTGGTCGCGCACCTTCACCGTTGCAGCGGCGCCAAGCACCCAGCGACAACCAACAGTTTGCGTTGGCGAGTTCCGACGGCAAGGCCGGCGGTGCACAGGGCGCACCACTTCCGCACGAACTTCCAGGCTGGTAGCCGGTTCACTGCGATTGGCTGCCGGGTCCGAATGGACTCAGCGTGGCGCTAGAAACTGCTCGAGCATGTCCCAGAACTGCTGGTACGCCGCTTCGAGATCAAAGCTGCCGGGGGCGATCAGCCAGTCGAACGTCATCCCCCGAACGGACCCGATGATCATCGAGGCATTCGAATCCTGATCGATCGCCGGATCGATCTGTCCGTCCTCGATGCCTTCGTTCCACCAATGCAGGCCGAGTGCGCGCCAGCGCTTGTGCAGTTCGGCGAACTCGTCGTGCAGGTCATTGCGCGGATCGAGCGCTTCACCCATCAGGCGGTAGAGCAAGAACATACGCTCCGGCTTGGTCTGCGTCAGTTCCAGATGCGCGAAGATCATCGCCTTCAGGGCGCCTAGACCTCGTTTGTCAACGATCGCCGGAGCAACGACGTCGTGCTCCCATTCAAAGATGTGCGCCTCGATGACGGCCCAGAGCAAGTTCTCCTTCGAGCCGAAATGGTGGTTCACCAATCCGCGCGACGCACCGGCCGCGTCGCCGATCGCGGCAACCGAACTGTCCGCATAGCCGCGTTCCGCAAAGAGGGCGGATGCGGCCTCGATCAGCCGACGACGCGCGTCGTCGGCTTGGATCTGACGTTGGTTACGAGATTCTGCTGGGGCCTTGATAGACATCGTTTCGTGACACGTTACTATCCCGCTTGCTGAACGCTCAACAAGCGAAACACTTTTCCCAGGAGATTTGAGATGGCACACGCAGCAAACCGGACGTTCGTAATCGGCGTCGGCATGACCAAGTTTGAGAAGCCGGGTTCCAAGGAGTGGGACTACCCGGACATGGTGCTTGAAGCCGGTACCAAGGCGCTCGAGGACGCAGGCGTCGACTACAAAGAGGTCGAGCAGGCCTTCGTCGGGTATTGCTACGGCGACAGCACCGCCGGCCAGCGCGCGATCTACGGATTGGGCCTCACGGGAATCCCGGTCGTGAACGTCAACAACAACTGTTCAACCGGTTCGAGTGCCCTCTACATGGCGCGTCAGGCCGTCAAGGGCGGTCTCGTCGACTGCGCGATCGCGGTTGGGTTCGAGAAGATGGAGAAGGGTTCGCTGGGCGCGAAGTTCCTCGATCGCACGAATCCGATGGACAAGCACGTGATGACGATGATCGAAGGTCGCGGTGGCTGGGAGGAGTCCCCGCCGGCACCGCAGATGTTCGGCAATGCCGGCCGTGAACACATGGAGAAGTACGGCTCCAAGCCTGAGCACTACGCCTGGATCGGTTGGAAGAACCACAAGCACTCGGTCAACAACCCCTACGCCCAGTTCCAGGACGAGTACACGCTCGACGAGATCAAGGAGGCCAAGGAGATCCACACGCCGCTGACCAAGCTGCAGTGCTCACCGACCTCCGACGGTTCAGGTGCCGTCGTGATTGCCAGCGAGGACTTCGTCGACAAGCACGATCTTTGGGACCAGGCCGTCGAGATCGCCGGCCAGGCGATGGTGACGGACATGGAAAGCACATTCGAGGGCGCGTCGTCGATCAACTTGGTCGGTTTCGACATGTCGAAGACCGCCGCCGAACAGGCACTTGAGGAGGCGGACCTGACGATCGAGGATGTCGACGTGATCGAGCTGCACGACTGCTTCTCCGCCAATGAGTTGATCACCTACGAAGCATTGGGCATGGCCGAAGTCGGTCACGGCCACGAACTGGTCGAATCCGAGGACACGACTTATGGCGGCAAGTGGGTCGTCAACCCCTCTGGCGGTCTGATCAGCAAGGGTCACCCGCTGGGCGCCACAGGTCTGGCGCAGGCCTCCGAACTGACTTGGCAGATTCGCGGTGATGCGGACAAACGCCAGGTTGAGGGCGCAAAGGTCGGTCTGCAGCACAACATCGGTCTCGGCGGCGCGGCGGTCGTGACGGTGTACAAGCCAGCGGTCAAGTCTGAAGCTGCGGTGGCTGCCTGATGCCAGTCAAATTCACTTCAGAACAAAACGCGTTTCGCGAGGCGATCAGCGAGTTCGCCGAGCGCGAGTGCGGCACGATGGAGCAGCGCCACAAGTTGACCGCCGAGGGCACCGAGCCGACGAACATGGACATCATGCGCAAGCTTGGAGAACTCGGCTGGACGGGCGTGTCCGTACCCGAGGAATACGGCGGAGCCGGTGGGACGGTCGTCGATCAGACGATCTTTTTGGAGGGCATCGCCAAAGGGATGATCCCAGCGGCGGGTTTCGGCACGACCGCAATCGTTCAAGGCGCGTATGAACGGCACGGCACCGAAGAGCAGAAACAGAACATCCTCGGCGGAATCTGCGCGGGCAACGTCGAGGCAATCGTGATGAGCGAGCCCGGGGCCGGCTCGGATGTTGGCTCGCTGACCTGCAAGGCCGACAAGGTGGATGGCGGCTACGTGATCAATGGGCAGAAGACCTGGTGCTCAAATGCTCCGATTGCGTCGAACATCCTCACGATCGTCCGCACGGACAATGAAGGCCCCAAGCACGAGGGCATCACGATGCTCGGAGTGCCGGCCGGTACCGAAGGGATGGAAATCCACCCGATTCCGACGCTCGCCGGCCCGCACGAGGTGAACGACGTGTTCTTCACCGACTGCTTCGTTCCCGACACTGCGCTGCTCGGCGAAGCGGGCAAGGGCTGGATGCAGTTGATGACCGGCCTCAACAGTGAGCGAATCATCCTCTCGGGGATGTACCTCGGCATCGCCCAGCGTGCGTTTGACGACACGCTGAGCTACGTCAAGGAGCGCGAGCAGTTCGGCAAGCCGATCGGCACCTTCCAGGCGCTCAAACACCGCATCGCCGACATGGCAACTGAACTCGAGTGCCTGCGTCTGTTGATCTACGACATCGCGCAGGCGATCGATGAAGACCCGAATCGCGTGTTTGCCAAAGAAGCCTCGATGGCCAAGCTCAAGAGCACCGAGGTCGCCAAGCAGATCTCGCTTGAAGGCATGCAGATGATGGGCGGCTACGGATACGCGTTGGAGTACGACATGGAGAAGCACGTTCGTGCCGGCCTCGTCGGCACAATTTTCGCCGGGACCAGCGAAATCCAACGCGAAATCATCGGCGCGACGCTCGGCCTCTAATCCGGCACCGCATTCCGAAGGCTCAAAACGCCGCACGCCCTGTCCATGCAGCGCGCCGCA
>JBMYXO010000056.1:0-6401 GCA_049608465.1 Solirubrobacterales bacterium
GGTGATTGCCGATGTTCAACTTGACATCGGCGTCGCACATCTGCAATGCCTGAGCGTCTGTGTTGACGGCGATGAACTCGACGCCCTTCAGACCCGCGTCGACCATGCGGTTGACGGCGTTGGTTCCGCCGCCACCGACGCCAACGACCTTGATGACGGCGAGATAGCTGCCCGCGTCGCGGCCTGCCCCTCCGGCGCCCTGTCCTGTGTAGTCGAAGTCTGAAGTATTCATCTCGCTGAAATTAACGGCCTCCCGGAGCCGAGGTGTAGCGCTACAACGTTTATTGCAAGCCGCACTCTAAATGCTGGCTTTAGGGTTGGGCGTTTCTCAAGTAAAGGTTGAGGGTCGAGACCGTGAAGCTCTAGTGGTGAGTTATACACGGTTTTCGCTGCCTTTTGTGATGCGGCTTTGCTCGATTGCTCGGGTCTATGGGCTGGCGCCCCCGGCGGGAGCCGGTGACGGCGTCGTTTGTTGTGGAGACGGTGAAGTCTGGGCGGGCGCTTGCACGGGCGCCTGAGTTTGCGGTTGGACCGGTTGCTGCACGTCGGTTTGCTGGGCCGGATCGGCGACGGGTTCCTCCGGCAGAGCTTCCGCGGCGCCCGGCGCGATCGTCACCGGCGCGGCACCGAGCCCGCCGACGGACGGGCGTCCCGGAGCTCGGAGGTCGATGTAGGAAAGTCCGGCGTTCGCGGTGTTGGCGAGAATCGCGGCAGCGTCGCGCCATTTGGTTCGTACGGCTGTCGAATTACCGAAGTACAGCAACGCGCCCTTTTCGAGTTCGAGAGTCAATCCTCGCCGCCCCCAGCGAATCGCCACGACCTCGCGCAGCAGAATGTCCGGCGCGGCGCCGAGCACGGTCGCTGCCTTCAATGCCTTGCCATCGGTCACCCGGTTGCCACGAATCACTCCGCTGACATCGATCGTCGGCAGCAGATTCAGACCGCGCGCGCCGCTGAGAATCTCTCCGTCTGCAGACAAAGCAACCGTGCGGCCGTTGATCCTGCCGACAACGACCGGTCGCACGATGTCAAACTCGATCGTCACTGCGTGCGGGAGATCCGTCACCACGCGAACGCCCTCAACATCAACGAAGGCCGTTGCCGCCTCAAGAACTCGATCCTCATCGAAGTTCATCGTCGTCATCTGCAGCGCCTCGGCAGTGACTGCGTCTCTGGCCGATTTGTCGTAATAGCCCTCGAGGCCGACGATCTTGACCTCTTCGACCGCCACCAGCGAGGAGTTGCGGATCAGCAGGTAGCTGCTCGCCGCAACCACGAGCGTGATCAGCAGCGCAATCAACATCGAAAATCGCGAGGGACGGCGGATTCGCAGTGAACGCGCACGCCGCAACGAGAGCCGCGGTTGCGGCAGACGAAGCCGGCGAAGATCAATCGCGTCGGGAAAACTCACGACTGCACCTGCCAAAGGCTTTGGTCGACGTCGCCGAGCACCTGGACCTCGGTTTCAAGCTCAACGCCGAACTCGTCGCGCACGCGTTTGCGCCCGGCGGCGATCAGCGCGACGACGTCCGCGGTCGATGCGCCGTCAAAATTGTCGACGAAGTTCGCGTGCTTGGGGGAAAATCGAGCCCCGCCGATCGCCATCCCTTTGCAGCCGGCTGCTTCGAGCAGCTGCCCCGCCGTTCGGCCCTCCGCCCGAGCGTCGGTCGGGTTCTTGAATGTCGAACCAAACGTCTTGATTCCAGACGGCTGTGCGGCATGCCGTCGTTCGCGCAGGTCCGACAGATTTTGTTTGACCAACTCGCTCGTGCGCGGAGTCAAACTGAATTTGGCGCGCGTAACGATCTGACGACCGCTGACGTTGCTGTGTCGGTAGCTGAATTCAAAGTCTTCCGGTCCACGACGCTCGACGCCGTCCGGCGAGGCGACCTCTGCCCATACGAGCACTGCAGCCAGCTCGCCGCCGTAAGCGTTGGCATTCATCCGAATCGCGCCACCTACGGTGCCGGGGATGTTGACGCCGAATTCGAGTCCGCCCAGTCCGGCTTCGGCGGTTCTCGCGGCGACTCGCGGTAGGCGCGATCCGCCGCCGCAGATCACCTCTGCGCCGTCGAACACAACCTCCGTGAGATGTCCGTCGAGTTTGATCACAAGTCCGTCAAAGCCGGAATCGGCTACCAGTAGATTCGATCCCGAACCAATCACACCTACTTCGAGGCCGCAATCTTGCGCCCATGCAAGTAGTTCCACGACCCTCGAATTGCTGCCGGCCTTGGCGAAGAACTTCGCAGCACCACCCGTGCGAATCGTGGTGAGACGCGCCAGCGAGTGCCCGCGCTCGACGCCAGCGGGAATATCTGGATTGCCACCCATCACCGCACCATTCCGTGGCCGACGGTGAATATGTCTCCAGCACCGATCGTGATGCATAGGTCGTCCGGGCGCAGCAGCCGATCGAGGGTGTCGCGGACGTCCTTGAGCGACGGAGACCAATAAACCTCACGCCCGGGCATCGCGTCGGCCGCATCTGTGGCGACCAGCCATCCGGTGACGCCGGGGAACGCGGTGGCCTTTTCGCGCGCGGCGTAGATGTCGGACACAACCGCGACGTCGGCAAGCGCCAGGGATTTGCCGAACTCTCGCGAGAGCGAGGTCGTGCGTGAATACAGGTGCGGTTGAAAGACTGCCACCACGCGACCCGAGCCAGCGGTCGCGCGCGCCGTCGTCAACGCCGCGCGAACCTCTGTTGGGTGGTGAGCGTAATCGTCGTAGACCAACGCGCCGTTTTCGGACCTGCCGAGGAATTCAAATCGCCGCGCGACTCCCTTGAACGTTGCGAGCTTCGAAGCGGCGTCGTTGGTCGAGATGCCGACGGATTGGAGAGCTGCCAGCGCCGCCAGCGCATTCAAAACGTTGTGTTTGCCGCGAACACCGAGTTCGACGACGGTCCCGCCAAGCGTGAATCTCGAACCCTTGGTGGGGTCTTCGGGCGTTTCGACCTTCGTCGCGATCACGTCGCCATCGACGTCAGCATTCGTCTCGTCGATTCCGAACCCGATCGCGTTGTCGTTCGACAGTTCCGACCAAAGCCGCGGTTGCCCACGCCAAAGAACCATCGACTGCGCGGGTGAAGTGAACGTCCCGAAAGCACCGAACAGCTCGTCGAGCCCGCCAGCCCATGTGGCGTGATGGTCGAGTTCGACGTTCGTCACGACGGCGACGGTCGGGTGCAGTTTGAGAAACGACCCATCCGATTCGTCGGCCTCAACGACAACGACCTCGCCGCCACCGACGTGTGCATTGGTCAATTCGTTGCCGACGGTCACTTCGCCGCCGACGAAGAACGATGGGTCGTGGCCCAACTCCGTGAGCACATGCGCGGTCATCGCGGTTGTCGTCGTTTTCCCGTGCGTACCGGCAACCGCGATGCAGGTCGGCTTGATCTCGACGAGCGTTTCGAGCAAGTCCGATCGGTGCAGCACCGCCGAACCCGCTGCGCGTGCGGCGGCCAATTCGGGATTGTCTTCGCCGATCGCAGTCGACACGACCACGTCCGCTCCATCCGGCACGTTGTCGGCGTCGTGCCCGATCGAGACGTCGATTCCAGCCGCAACGAGACGATCGGTGTACGACGACTGCGCCCGATCGGATCCCGTTACCAAGGCACCCAACTCATGCGCGGCGAGTGCAAGTCCGCTCATTCCGGCCCCGCCGATTCCAATCAGATGCAGTCTGCGACCCTTGAAGCTCATGCGGCAGCCTCTGCCAGCTGGTCGGCAATCCGCTCGGCGGCGTCGGGCTTTGCGAGTCTCAAGGCCGCTCCGTGCATCGCGCTGAGCCTGTCCGAATCCGCCCAGAGGCTGTCCAACAACGAACGCAGGTTGTCGCCCGTCAGCTCTTCGTCACGAACCATCACCGCCGCGCCCCCGTCGACCAACCACGCCGCGTTCTTGGCCTGGTGATCGGCCGTGGCATGTGGATACGGAACGAGGATCGACGGCAGCCCCGCAGCTGCCAGCTCGAAGATCGAACCGCCCGCGCGGCAGACTGACAAATCGGCGGCGGCGAGTGCAACGTCAAAATCGTTGGTGTAGTCAAACAGTCGATAGCGGGCGTGTGCCGCGGATTCCGCCAGCGCTGCGCGAGAGTCGAGGATTTCGCGCGCCGCGACGAAATCGCCGCGTCCGGAGAGGTGCAAAACGCACAGCTCCCGTGGCACGCCGGTCGCAAAGGCGTCGAGCGAGGCTCGGTTGATCGTTCGTGCTCCCAGCGATCCGCCGAAGACGAGCAGGCACCGTCCGTCTTCGGGCAATCCGAAGTGCCGTCGTGCACTTGCGCGATCGAGATCGCTTCGCCTGGGGGCGATCGGCCGTCCGGTGACGACGAACTTGTCGCCGGAATGCGCCGCGTCATCGAATGCCAGGCAAACGCGCCGCGCAAATGGGGCCAGCAGACGATTCGCCACGCCGAGGTGGGCATCGGCCTCCGTGACGATCAGCGGTAACCGCAGCGTGACCGCAGCTGCACCGACCGGTCCTGCAACGTAGCCACCCCCCGCCATCACTGCCTCGATACGGCGCTCCTTGAGCGAACGTCGAGCGGCGACGACGCCTCGCAGCGCAAGCCAGACCGCTCGTAGCGCCTTCAGCGGATTGCGACGATCCAGCCCCACGAGGCGCAACCTGACGAAGTCGAAACCGGCAGCAGGTACCAGTTCGGCCTCCGCGCGGTCGCCGCCGTAGAAGGTGACTTCAATTCCCCGGCCGCGTAGCGATTCAGCGACGGCCAGGGCCGGAACGGCGTGTCCCGCCGTTCCTCCCGCTGCGACTGCGATCCTCATAGTGACCCCTCGAGCGACTTGAGCGGGCGCCGGAAGCAGCCGCGACCTTGGCGCGTTCCTGCCGCGGAGCACGCGCATGCAGCGATCGTTGACCGCCGCCGCTGAGCACGCGAACTCGCGCAACGTGTTGGCCCGAAGCAACGTTGATCAGCAGACCCATCGCGACCAGCATGACGATCAGGTTGGCACCGCCGTATGAGATGAACGGCAGCGGCACCCCGGTCAACGGTGCCATGCCCAGAACCGCAAAAAAGTTGAGCAGCGCTTGGCACGCGATCATCGAGGTGATGCCGATCGCGAGCAGTCGCGCATACACGTCGCGGCTGTTCTTGGCTGCCCGCAGTCCGGCAACGACGAGTGCGAAGTAGAGCGTCGCCAGCGCAGCGATGCCCATCAACCCGAGCTCCTCGCCGATCACAGCCAGGATCATGTCGGTGTGTGCCTCCGGCATGTAAAAGACCTTCTGCACAGACTCTCCCAGGCCCACGCCGAACAATCCACCCGAACCGATCGCGATCCGCGCCTGTTCGGACTGATATCCGATTCCGGTCGGATCGCCGTCCGGGTTGATGAACGCCGTCAATCGCGCCATTCGATACGGCTCGACCAGGCTGAAGACCAGCACGACAATCGCGAGTACGCCCACGACCTTCGCCAAGTCCTGCAGTCGTGCTCCGGCCGCTACAAGGATCATGCCGATCGTGGCGCAGGCGACGAGGTCGGTTCCGAGGTCCGGCTGCAGCGCGATCAGGAATGCCGCCGCTCCGATCACGTAGAACAGTGGATTGCTCAGCGATTTCAGATCTCGAACTCGTCCAGGTTTCTGCGCCACCAGCATCGCCGTGTACAGCACCAGTGCGAGCTTCATCACCTCTGACGGCTGAAACCGCAGTGCGCCAGAGCCGAGCCAGCGCTTCGCGCCATTGATCTCCACGCCGAATCCAGGCAGCAGCACCAGGACCAGCATCGAGAACGCCGCGATCATCAGGATCGGCGTCAGTTCGCGCACCTTGTTCAGATCGATACGCGTGGCGAATCGCATCAGGATCAAACCGACACCGCCGATCAGCAGATACCGCTTGAGGTAGCCGGTCGGATCGCCGTCGGTCTGCAACGCCGACGTCGCGGAGCTTGCCGAATAGACCATCACCGCTCCTGCGGCGAACAGCGTGATCGCCACGGTCCAGAGCAGGGATTGGTCGGCCGTTGGCCGCGTCGTCGCACCGGCTTTTGCTTCGCTGGCAGGCTTTTTCGCAGGACGCTCGCGTCGCTTCTTGTTGGGCCGGGCAAACCTCATCCCGACTGAATTCGACGGCGTGCAACGGTCCCCTGTCGATCAGCTTTCAAGCGCTGCGACGTTTGCCTTGAACGCCTCGCCGCGCTGCTCATAGTTGTCGTAGAGGTCGAACGATGCACAGGCCGGACTCAGAAGCACCGTTTGACCCTCCGTGGCGCTGGCTGCGGCAGCCGCGAACGCTTCATCCATCGTGGCAAAGCTTTGGAATGGTGCATCGAGGTCTTCAAGGTCGCCGGCGATCGCGGCTGCCGCCTCGCCGTACGAATACACGCCGGCGCACGCGGCCGACAGCGCATCCGCAAG
>JBMYXO010000056.1:6411-14334 GCA_049608465.1 Solirubrobacterales bacterium
CCGTCGAATCGCTGATTTTTCAACGAACCGCCGAGGATCACGTGAACGTCGCCATCGAAGGACGCGAGCGCGGCGAGTGCCGCGTCGACGTTCGTGGCCTTTGAATCGTTGATGTACTCGACTCCGTTGACGGACCCGACGAATTCCATACGGTGCTCGACCCCGGCGAACGTGGCCAAGGCAGATTCGACGGCCGCCGGGTCGACTCCCATCAGCAGTGCCGCGTGCGCGGCAGTCAATGCGTTGTCAACGTTGTGACGCCCGCGCATTGCGATTGCACCGTTGTTTTCGAACCCCTCGCTCACCACCCGGGCCTTGAATCCACCGCCGGGCAGTTCGAAGTCGATCGCCGGTCCGCTGATCGCGAACTGCCCCGGTCGCTGACGAGCGAACATGCTCAACTTCGAGTCGCGATATGCCGCGAAGCTCTGATAGCGGTCCATGTGGTCCTCGGTGACGGTCAGCAGAATTCCGCACTCCGGCGTGAATGCATCTGCATCGTCAAGCTGAAAGCTCGACACCTCGCAGATCACAGTTGCATCGGGGTCGATCCCGGCGGCCAATGCGCAGAGCGGCGTTCCGATGTTTCCGGCGAGTGCGTAGGGCTGTCCGGCTTCCTCATAGATCGCGCCGAGCAGCGTGGTCGTGGTGGTTTTGCCGTTGGTGCCGGTCACAGCAATCACCGAGTTGTCGATCAGTCGCCAGCCGAGTTCCAGTTCCCCGAGCACAGTTTTCCCAGCCTGCTCGGCGGCGACGATCACCGGTGCGTGTCCCGGCACACCTGGAGATTTGATCACGGTTTGAACTCGGTCGACGAGGTCGAGGCCGTCACTGGCCAAGTGCGCGTCCACGCCAAAGTCGCCGAGCGTCTCGGAGTCCTGAGGTCTGCCGGAATCGACTCCGAAAACTTCCGCACCGCGACTCGCGAGCAACTGCGCCGCTGCCTGCCCGGATCGCGCAAGACCCACGACCAAAAACGGGCCTTGCGGCAGCTCAGGGCGCGGCAGTACCCGTTCGAAGCTCGGCACAGGCGAAGTCTTGCCCGATGGATCGGCTGCGGTCATTGGGCCAAACCTAGAAGATTCGGCGGAATCCACGTTCTGCAACGCCGGGCTAGAGCGGGTTCAGGAACAGCACGAAACCGACGGCAGCCATACCCGCAGCGACGATCCAGAACCGCAGGATGATCTTCGTCTCCGACCATCCACGCATCTCGAAGTCATGGTGAATCGGTGCCATCAAGAACACTCGGCGACGAAACACTCGGAAGCTGAAGACCTGAATCGCAACGGACAGCGCTTCGACCACGAAGATTCCGCCGATCAGCACGAGCAAGAGCTCGGTATCGGTCATCACCGCCAACGCCGCGATCGCGCCCCCCAGCCCGAGCGAACCGGTGTCGCCCATGAAGATCGCAGCCGGGAACGAGTTGAACCAGAGGAATCCGATGCAGGCGGCGGCGAGGCACGCCGAAATCAGGGTCAGGTCGTCCCAGTTGTAGTTGGCGGTCATGAACGTGTACGTCGTGAAGACGATCGCCGCGCAGCCAGCGGCCAACCCGTCCAGACCGTCAGTCAGGTTCACCCCATTGGTCGCGCCCATCACGACGATCAGGACGAAAAGCGGATAGAAGTAGCCAAGGTCGATCGATGCGTCGAAGATGCGCACGGCGACGACGTTGTCAAGTCCGGCGCGTTGGGTGGCCACGTACCAAAGTCCGGCTGCAATCACAGCCTGCCAGAACAACTTCCAGCGACCGGACAGCCCGAGCGAACGTTTGCGCACGATCTTCGTCCAGTCGTCGGCGAACCCGACGGCGGCGCAGGCGAGCATCGTGCCGATCACCGCGACCGTTCCGGCGGCGGTGATGTCGGCGAGAATCACCACCGGGATCACGACGGATACGAAAATGATCACGCCACCCATGGTCGGAGTGCCCGCCTTCGCATGGTGCTCGATCGGTCCCTCGTCGCGAATGTGTTGACCGAACTCCTGGCGCCTGAGGAAGCGAATGAACTGCGGACCAAGAAAGATCGAAATCATCAAGGTCGACATAGCGGCGATCAGCACGGTTCCCATCAGCAATCTCCCGCCATCAAAGTTCGCCCCTCATCAGGCTTCTCGCTCGCCATCGACGCGCGCGCTGCCAAGCGGATGGCTCGCGTTGAGCAATACCTCGGCGACCGATTCGAGCCCGACCGAGCGAGAACCCTTGACGAGCACAGTGTCGCCGGGCTGCGCCACCGAGCGAATCACGTGGGCTGCGGCCTGCGGCGTGGCGACATGTTCGATCTCGCCGGGATATCCGTCGCCGTATGCGCCACCCAACTCGCCGACTGCCACAAGCAGATCGACGTCGACGTCAACGGCGTGACTCGCGATCTCATGGTGAAATCGATCGGAGTCCTCACCCAACTCCCCCATCCCACCGAGCACGGCGATCTTGCGGCCGCGGGCACGGCCCAGGTTGTCGAGCGCCGCCCGCATCGAGACTGGATTCGCGTTGTAACAATCGTTGATCAATGTGACTCCACCGAGTACTTCGAGGACTTCACCACGGAGCGCCGAGAACGTGACTTCGAGTTCGCCGTCGACCGGCGCTCCGACGAGCTGTGCGCACGCTACCGCTGCCAGCAGATTGTGCAATAGGTAGTGCTCCGAAAACGACGGTTTGATCAGCACTTCGCCGGCCGGCGTCTGCAGTCTCAAACCGGACTGAACAACGCTGGTCGCGGAATCCTCGCGAAGCAATCGGACGTCACCGCCGGGACCAAAGTTGACCGTCTGGATGTCGTCGCGGCGATGTCGATCGAGCAGCGGCTCGTCGGCCGGCATCACCGCGGCAGAGTCTGGACCGAGCGCGGCGATCAACTCGGCCTTGGCCGCGGCGACCGCCTCGACGGTGCCGAGCTGCTCGAGGTGCACGGGTCCGACGTTGACGACGCAGCCGACGTCGGGGTCGGCAATCCGCGCCAGCTGATCGATCTGACCGCTGCCACGCATCGCCATTTCAAGCACCAACACATCCGTGCCGATTGCCGCGCCGAGGATCGTCAATGGCAGACCGATCTCGGTGTTGTGATTGGCGGGTGTGGCAACCACGGTGCGGCTCTTGGCGAGCAAGGCCGCGAGGATGTCCTTCGTCGAAGTCTTTCCGGTCGACCCTGTGACGCCGATCACCTTGGCTCCAAGGCGCTGGCGCCACGCCTTGGCAACCGCGCCGAGCGCTTCCAGCGGATCTTCGACGACGAACACGTGTTGGGAAGGCCCGCGAACTGCGGCTACCTGTTCGCCAAACTCCGGCGCGACGACCACCCCCCACGCTCCGGCAGCCAGCGCGTCGGCCGCGTACCGCCCTCCGTCCACAGACACTCCGCGAAGGCCGAAGAAAAGATCGCCGCTACCGACCTCGCGAGAATCGATCACCGCCCGGCTGGGATCGTCGTCAGACGCGGCGTTCGGACCTTCGTAGCGCCCGCCGATCGCATCGGCGATCGCCAGCGGCGTCAGCTCAATCATTGCGTGACGTCCAATACGGCCAGTGATTCGCGGGCGACGGTTACATCATCGAAGGGGATCTGACGTCCATCGGCAAACTCTTGGCCCTGTTCGTGCCCCTTGCCGGCGATCACAACCAGGTCGCCGGGACCTGCGGCTGCCAACGCTCGCTCGATCGCTGCTCGGCGGTCCACTTCCACCACGACTTCGGCACCGCTCGCGGCCGCCGCTTCACGAGCTCCGACGAGGACCTCCTCGATGATCGCCGCCGGGTCCTCCGAGCGCGGATTGTCCGATGTCACGTACACGACATCGGCACCGTCCGCCGCAGCAGCACCCATCAACGGGCGCTTGTTCCGGTCACGATCGCCACCGCAGCCAACAACGATCGCAAGCCTTTCGTGCGGTAGCCCGCGAGCAGCGCGCAGCACGTTCTCGACTGAATCCGGGGTGTGCGCATAGTCGACGTATACGCCGATGCCGAGATCGTTGGGGACCGATTCCAGTCGACCCGGCGCACCCGGCGCACTCGCCAGCGCATGAGCAGCCATCGCCGGCTCGACGCCGAGCGCGACGGCGGCGGCAAACGTCGCCAGGACGTTCGAGACGTTGTACTCACCGGGCAGCGGTGTGGCAAGCTCGATCGAGCCGTCGGCAAACTGAACGTTGAATCGTGAACCGGTGGCATCGAACTCGATGTCCGAGGCCACGAAGTCCGCTTCGGAGCCGATCGTTGAATAGCTCGTGCACTCGAACTCCTCGATCAGGCGGCGGCCGTACGCGTCATCTGAGTTGACGATCGAAACCCCTGGGTGCGACGAGAAAAGCAGACGCTTCGCCGCGAAGTAGTCCTCCATCGACTCATGGAAATCGAGGTGATCCTGGGTGAGATTCGTGAAGATCGCAGCGGCGAACGCGAGCTCGTCGACGCGTCCAAGCTCCAAGGCATGCGATGAAACCTCGATCGCACACAACTCCTCCCCGGAATCCGCCACCGCCCGCAAGGCACGGACGAGTTCGATCGACTCGGGCGTCGTCCTCACGGCCGGGAATTCTTCGCCGCCGATCACCCACGAAACCGTGCCGATCATTCCGCATGGTCGGCCGGCTTCGAGCATCAGTTGTCGCAAGAGATGAGCGATCGTGGTCTTGCCGTTGGTTCCGGTGATACCGATCAGCTCAAGCTCTCTACTGGGGTCACCGAAGAACCGCTTCGCCAGTTTCGGCATCATCGCCCGCGCATCCTCGACGACCAACTCCGGAACCCCGAGATCGAGCGGGCGCTCGCAGACCAGAGCGACCGCACCGCGCGCGATCGCGTCAGGTGCGAAATCGTGCCCGTCGCTGCTGAAGCCCTTCACGCAAATGAAAAGGGAGCCGGGCGCGGCGTCGCTGCTCGAATGGACGAGGTCCGAAATTTCCGTACCCGCGAGCGCGGGATCGCCCGTCAGTGCTCCGAGATCCATCTCGATTCAGCATATCCCCGCCGCCCACGGCGCCTTTGGTCACTACAAGTCTGCTGGGTTTCAGGACGGCGGAATCTTCAGGTATGGCAGCGCGAAGTTGAGAATCTCCTGGAACGCCGGCGCGGCGACGTCGCCACCGTAGATCGCACCACGCGGCTCGTCGACCACCACAGACACCAGTAGCTCGGGTTTGTCCGCGGGCGCAAATCCAATGAAGGAGGCCACGTAGTTGGCCTTGGAATACTCGCCGATGGACGTGTCGAACTTCTGTGCGGTTCCGGTCTTGCCGGCGAGCTTGTAGCCGGGAATCGCGGCCTCGGACGCCGTACCGCCCGCGCCAAGTACCCCCTCGAGCATCTTGCGTAACTGTGCGGCGTTCTTGCTCGAAATGACCCTTTTGCCATCAGGGATGTCTGCCGGTTTGCCGCCGACCCGCTTTACGATGTGCGGCGGTCGCAGGGTTCCGCCGTTGGCAATCGCAGAGTAGGCAGTGGCCATCTGGATCGGGGTGACCGACAACCCCTGTCCGATCGCGAAGTTTGCGGCAGACACGCCTGAGTATTCCTCATGGCCGAGGACGAGGCCCTGCTCCTCGCCCTTGAGGTCGATCCCGGTCGGCTTGCCGAAGCCAAAGTTGTGCACCCACTTGTCGAACTTCTCGGCGCCGAGCGTGCGGCCGATCAGCACCGTGCCGACGTTCGAGGACTGCGCGAGGATGCCGGAGACGTCGAGCGAGATTCCGCCACGATCATGCGATTCCTTGATCACGCGATCCTCGACCTGCAGTGTCGGAGGCAGGTCGAACATCGTCGTCGGCGTGACCTTGCCCTCTTCGAGAGCGCCGCCGACAGTGAAGGCCTTGAACGTGGAACCCGGTTCGTAGGTGAAACCGATCGCTCGGTTTTGGGTTGCATCCGGCTCGGCGCTGCCCGGGTCGTTGGCGTCGAGCTTCGGGTAGTTGACCATCGCCAACACCTCGCCGTTCTGCGGATCCATCACAATCGCCGAGGCGCCCTTCGGCTGAAACTTCTGCGCCAGCCGTCCCAACACACTTTCCGTGTGCAGTTGCAACTGAGCGTCGATCGTCAAACCGAGAGCTCTGCCGGATTTGACCTTCACGGTGTCGATCGTCGAGATCGGATCGCCGGCGCCGTCTTTTACGATGCGGCGTTGGCCGTCGGTGCCGTGAAGTTCGTCCTCCCAGGCGTATTCGAGCCCCGAGAGCCCCTTGCCCTCGGTGCCGACAAATCCGAGCAACTGGGCGGCGGTCGTCTTCGACGGATAGAAACGCCGGGTGGTCGCCATCACGTCGACGCCGGCGATACCCAGCTTGCGGATCTTTTCGGCGACGCGCCCAGGCACGGCACGTGCCAGGTAAACGAAGCCACTCTCGCGTCCCGTCAGCTTCGCGGCGAGTTCATCGGTGCTCAGCTTGAGCAGCGGTGCAAGTTGCTGGGAAACCTTCGCCACGTCTTCAACCAGATACGGAGTCGCCGAGACATCGGCGGCATCCGTCGAAACGGCCAGCTCACTGCCGTTGCGGTCGAGAATCGCACCGCGCGGCGCCGGCACTGTGAGGTCGCCGACCTGCTGGCCCTGCGCCCTTTCCTTGAGCGACGTGTGGTCGATCACCATCAACTTTCCGGCGCGCCCGATCGCGAGCACGAAGAAGAGCAAGAAGATCGCTGAGAGCAGCCCGATGCGGCGTTCGATCAGCGCCATTTACAACCCCGCGCCGCCGGTTGTCGCGGGAGTTTGTGGTGCAGTCGGCGTCGGAGTGACCGGAGCAGGCGGGGCGACGGGTTCGATCGGCGCAGCAGCCGGGGTCTGCGATGCATCGGGCGCAGGCGCCGACGGCGCGGGCTGCGCAGGAGCGCTGACCGGCGCCGGTGCCGTATAACGCTTTGCTGCCTTTTCGGCGTCGCCTCTGCGAGCATCGACGTACTCAAATTGCTCTGGAACCGGCGAGACCATGCCCATTCGCTGTGCGTAGCGCTGGATGCGTTCGGGAGTGCTGCGTCGCGCGATTGAGGCGCGAAGCGCGGTGTTCTCGCGCTGTAGTTCCGTTGCGCGTTGGGCGTACTTTCCGTAGCCGTCGCCGTACTCGAGCTTGCCGACATTTATGTAGATCAACCCGGCAGCGAGCACCCCTGCGATCAAGATCATGATTCGGCCTCGCGCCATCGGCGTTGCGGACGCAGTGGCTGCTGCCGTTCGATCGAGGCCGCCGCTGACCACTCGCAGCACCGGGCGGGCGGCGGCCCCGACGGGTCGGGCGACTTCGGCCACCACGCGTGCCGTGGCGGCTGCCGCACCCCCGGCCCCGTTGACCGCAACAGCGCGAACCGACCCGCCAGAGGAGGTCGGACGTGCCGAGTTCGAGCGGCCGCTCTGAGGCGTCGGTCGTCTACGCGGCTGCGTCGCACCAAGACTTGAGAGTGACTGACGACGCGTCTCGGCCACTCGCCGGTCGGCTTCAGTCAGGCGGCGCGACTCTGCCACTTTGCGGCGCTTGGCTGTACCACCGGGGCCGCGCGAGGCCTTGATCTGAGGGCGTTTCGAGTTGCGCGTGACCTTGATCTCGCCGGGGCGCGGCGAAGGTGCGCGAACCGCACGCGTTTTTTCTGATCCAGCGCTCGCATTGAGACGCTTGGAACCGCGTGGTCTGTCGGCGGCCTTGCCGGAGCGAGCCCCACGTGATGTCGCCGGAGGCCTCATCGCCGGTTTCCTTCGCCAATGACCGGTACTTCGCCTTCGGCGATCTTGCGCGCAACTCGCAACTTTCCGGAACGCGCGCGTGGATTGGCGGCAACTTCACCTTCTGTCGGACCAATCGCTCGGCGACTGACCAGTTCGGCCTGTGGCGTGTGTCCGCAGGTACAAATCGGAAACTCCGGTGGGCAGATGCAGCCCTGAGCCAAGTCCGCGAAGAAGCGCTTGACCGCTCGGTCCTCAAGTG
>JBMYXO010000057.1:0-14264 GCA_049608465.1 Solirubrobacterales bacterium
TTGGCGCACAATCCGTTGGCTGAAATTACGTGCGGCAAAGCACAATCTTCCCCGCATTTTGCGGGCGTTTCGTCACTACGACGCCGGGTTGAATTTTGCCTGCGTCGCTAGGCCGAAATGACTTCGAGCTGCTTGCCGACCATCTCCGCCACGCGATTGACCTGACTTGCGTAGTCGCCGAACTCGCTGCCGACGATCGCCTGCGGGCCGTCGCAGACCGCATTCTCGGGGTCCGGGTGCGTCTCGACGATGATCCCGTCGGCACCCGCGGCAGCTGCAGCCAGCGACATCGGCAGGACCAGGTCACGGCGACCGGCCGCGTGCGACGGGTCGACAACGATCGGCAGGTGCGTGAGTTGCTGGAGCACCGGGATCGCCAGCAGATCGAGAGTGAATCGGTAGCCGGGCTCGAACGTGCGGATGCCGCGCTCGCAGAGCATGACGTCCTGGTTGCCCTCTTTGAGGATGTACTCGGAGGCCATCAGCAGTTCCTCGATCGTCGCCGAAAGACCACGCTTGAGCAGCGCCGGACGGCCTGAGCGACCGATCTCGGTGAGCAGGTTGTAGTTCTGCATGTTGCGCGCGCCGACCTGGATCACGTCGGCAACCTCGAGCACGTCATCGATGTCGCGGACGTCCATCAGCTCAGTGACGATCGGCATGCCGAACTCTTCCTTGGCTTCCTTGAGCAGACGCAGACCTTCTACGCCGAGGCCCTGGAACGAGTACGGCGAGGTGCGCGGTTTGTAGGCACCGCCACGGAAGAACGGAACTCCGGCGGCCTTGCACTGCTCACCGGACTTGAATAGCTGATCGCGGCTCTCGACAGTGCAGGGGCCGGCGATCAGCGAGAAGACGCCGCCGCCGAGCTTGCGCCCTTCGATCTCGATGGTCGTGTGTTCGCCCTTCTTGAACTGCAGCGAGCTGAGCTTGTACGGCTTCATGATCGGCACGACATGGTCGACGCCGTCCGCGAGTTCAAGGCCTGCCTCGTGCACCTGGCTGTCGGCGTCACCGACCGCGCCGATGACGGTCACAAACTGACCGCGCGAGACATGGGCGTTTGCTCCGGCCTTCTCGATGCGGTCGACGACAGCCTGGATCTGCTCCTCGCTGGCGCCTTCTTTCATGACGATCATCATTTTTGGTTGCCTACCTGTTCCCCTGAATTGCCCAGCTTGGTGGGTTTGGATACTGCGATTGATTCGGTTGTGAGTAAATCTCGGCCTCAGCGCTGATGGCTGGGGTCGCCCCAAAGTTCTTGAAAGCCAACTTCTTTGGAGTCAATACGCCGCGCGGGCCTTGATTCCGCCCGCCGCGATCAGAAAAGAGTAGGCGGTCAGGCAGTGAGGGCGCGAAGAACCGAGATGAAACGCTGATTGTCGTCGTGGTCGCAGTAGCTGGCGCGGATGAAACCCACTGAGCCGAGCGCCTTGCCCGCGCGCACGACGATGCCTTCCTTTGCGAGGCCGTCAACGACCGCCGCCTCGTCGAGTTCGCCGAGATCGATCCAGGAGAAGTTCGCCTGCGTGGCGGCCGTTTTCAATCCGAGTTCGGCCAGTTCGGTCTCGACCCATTGACGCTCTGCAAGTGTTGACATCACGCGCTCGACGACATCGTCTGGGTGGTTGAGCGCCTCCGTCGCGGCGGCCTGCGCAACGAGGTTGACGCTGAATGGCTGGCGCACGACGTCGATCGCCTGTTTGAAGGCCACCGGAGCGAATCCGTAGCCCACTCGTAGACCCGCAAGCCCATAGATCTTGGCGAATGTTCGCGTGACCACGACGTTGTCGCGCTCGATGACCAACGGCAAAAGACCGTCGCGTTCGATGCCCTCGACGAACTCGATGTAGGCCTCGTCGATCAGCACACAGACGTCGTCGGGCACGTCGTTGACGAAGTCGATGATCAGATCGTGATCCACGAACGTGCCCGTTGGATTATTCGGGTTGCAGATGAGGATCATCTTCGTGCGATCCGTGATCGCTGCGCGCATCGCCGGAAGGTCGTGGCCGTGGTCTGCGGTGAGCGGCACCTCGACCGGCGTGGCACCCGTCATCGCTGCAAGGTGCGGGTACATCGAGAACGACGGCCAGGCGTAGAGAAGTTCGTCGCCTGGCTGCAGCAGCACCTGCGCGCCCGCGAGCAAGATCTCACAGGATCCGTTCCCGAGCACGATCTGCTCAGTGGCCATGTCATAGGTCGCCGCGAGCTTCTCACGAAAGGCAGCACCCGTCGGATCGGGATAACGATTGACATCGTGCCCGGCGGCGGTGATCGCCTCGGCAACAGCCGGGTGCGGTGAGAATGGCGATTCGTTCGATGACATCTTCACCAACGGTCCACCGAAGTCGTAGGTGCTCGCCTGCGGGTAGATAGGGATCTTCGCGACCGTGTCGTTGAGTCTGATCGGCATGTCCGTGCCCCTACTGTGCGGCCGTCAGGTCCGTGCGCAGCGTGACTGCATCCCGTAGGTAGACGTGCTTCGGTGCGTGGTCGGCGGGCGCGTAGTAGTGCAGGAGGATGCGAATCGCCAGAGGTAGCGATCCCGGAACGTCAATCTCGCGGGCGCACAGCAGCGGAACCGAGTTGAGTCCGATGTTCCGCGCGGCCACCGCAGGGAACTCCGCGTTGAGATCGTTCGTGCAGGTGAAGATGCAGCTGACCAGGGCGGCCGGCGTCAGGTCGTTGCGTTTGAGGATCTCAACGACGAGCTCCTCGGTCGCCTCGACGATCAGATCGCGATCGTCGGCCTTGACGGTCGTGGCGCCGCGCAACGCAAACAGACGCGGTTCGTCGCGGGACCAGCTGGGTTCTGCGTTGTTGGCGGAGTCGTTCGTCATCGAGTCTTTCCCCTACCGATTCGTGCGTTGCCGCGTTGCTTGGGCTTGGAACCCGCGCGCACGCCTGCGGTCGGTTCGGCGACATTCTGCCAAAGCGACTGCACTTCCTCGGGTGAAAGCTTGCGAACCGTCCCCTCTTTCAGCCGACCGAGCTCGAGCGGGCCAAAGGCAACGCGCTGCAATTCTCCGACATCGCGACCGATCGCCTCGCACATGCGACGGATCTGACGGTTGCGCCCCTCCTTGATGACAATCTCGAACTCGCGCTGACCGGTCTTCGTGACCTCTGCGCGTCGCGTCACCCCATCATCGAGTTCAACCCCATGAGCCAACTGTTCGAGTTCGGTTTTCGAAAGCGGCGAACCGCGACGGACGCGCACGCGGTAAGTCTTGGGCACGCCGTATCGCGGGTGGCTGAGTTTGTTGGCGAGGTCGCCGTCGTTGGTGACGAGCATCAGGCCGCTTGAATTGGCGTCAAGACGACCCACCGGATAGAGCCGCTTCTCGTTGCTGATCAGGTCAACGACTGTTTTTCGTCCTTCGGGATCGTCGGCGGTGCTGATCACACCCAATGGTTTGTTCACCACGTACACCACGGTCTTTTCGGGCGCGACGCGATCGCCGTCGACGGTCACACGGTTGCCGTCGTCGACGTCCCGCGCCGGGTCGGTCACGGTCTGACCGTCGACGGTCACGCGACCATCGAAGATCAGTTGCTCGGAGGCGCGTCGCGAAGCGACTCCAGCATGAGCGATGTATTTTCCGAGTCGCATCGAGCCCCTAAGCCTACGACCCCGCCAAAAACCCGCAATTTCCATACAAGGCCTCACACCTGGTGTGAGGCCTTGGTCGGAAAATGCGTGGTTTATGGTGTTGGTGATGGATCTGGAACTGCTCAGCACGACGCTGGAGGAACTTGACCAGCCGGCGTATCGGGCGGCTCAGGTGTGGGAGTGGACGGCTCGCGGCGCAACCGGCTATGAGGAGATGACGAATCTTCCGGAAGACCTGCGACAGGAACTCACGGAGCGCGTGCCATTCAGCACGCTCGAACTGATCGACCAGGCCGAGTCCCGGGACGGCACAGTCAAGGCGCTGTTCCACACGGAAGATGGCCGACCCGTCGAATCCGTGATGATGCGTTACCGCGACGGACGCCGTTCGATCTGCGTCTCCAGTCAATCCGGATGTCCGCTGACCTGCACCTTCTGCGCTACCGGCACGATGGCGTTCGGCCGCAATCTCACGACGGCCGAGATCATCGACCAAGCGCTTTTCTTCCGCCGCATCGAACCGATCGATCACTGCGTGTTCATGGGTATGGGCGAGCCAATGATGAACCTCGACAATGTTCTGGCGGCTTGCGACCTGCTGCCGGACGTCGGCATCACCAATCGTCGAACGACCGTCTCCACCGTCGGCTGGCTGCCGGGCATCGAGCAGTTCAACGCGCAGGATCGCCCTGTTCGCTTGGCGCTCTCGTTGCATGCCGCAGATCCGGAGCTGCGCTCGAAGATCATGCCGGTCAACGACCGCTATCCACTTGAGGACGTGCTCGAAGCGTGCCGCAAGCACCACCGCGAGAACAATCGCAAGGTCTTCATCGAGTACGTAATGCTCGCCGGCGTCAACGACCACACGAAGCACGCCAAGCAACTGGCCGCCGTGCTCACGCCGCACGGCACGTTCAAGGTCAACTTGATTCCGTACAACCCGACCGGCACCGGCTACGACGGATCGGGACGCACAACCATCGGCGCCTTCCGCGACACCTTGCTCGCCGCGGGCATCCCGGCCACCGTGCGACTCACCCGCGGTCAGGACATCGCGGCTGCCTGCGGGCAGCTGGTTGCCGACAAACTCCAGGCCGCAGCCGTCTCTGAGGATGACGCCGTGATGACCACCGCCGCAACGCCGTAGTCAACGCCCGCGCAAGTCGATTCTTTAAGCAAAAAGAACCCGCTAGTCCGTGCGGGTCCTAATTGCCTAACGACCAGTCCCCGGGGGGTATTCCGGTGAATTCACCGGAGGGAACAAGTCAGCTTTGAAAATCGTCTCTCCAGGGGGGTAGTCGGGGCGCGACTTGCATGAAGTGGGTGAATGACCCCTGCACTCGCTGCCGCGCCAACGACACTCAAAGCATCGAAACTCGAATCCTCTTTTTCTCACTCTCGTGAGGTGAAGTCCTTGTCCCGAATCGTTCAACGGGAATATCGGCACCAGCCGGTTGCCATAAATAGCCACTACTCGGTATCTTGGACATTCGTTCGATGGGTCCACGCCCCAAGCCGCTTGTCTATGCGGTTCTTGAACTTACCGCCGAGTCGTATCGGACTGGACAAACTCGTCGAATAGCGAGCCCGCGAGCACGCGTCGGCGATAATCGGCGCGGATCAGCTTTGTGGTTGGGCGGCTTCGCGCGCCTCGCCGGCCTTGAGCAGTCGCTCGCGGAGGTCGCGCTCGTCGTCGGGCGACGGATCGAACGCGGATACGTCCGGAAGTGAGTCGAGCCCGTCAAGTCCGAAAAGTCGATCGAAGAGTTCGGTTGTGCGGAAGATCACCGCACCGAACTTGGAGCGACCGGCGTCGGCGACGAGGCCGCGTTCGAGCAGCGTTGTCAGCGCACTCTCGGATGACACGCCGCGAATGCGCGCCACCTCGGGGCGGGAGACCGGCTGCAGGTAGGCGATGATCGCCATGCATTCGGCTTGGGCCTGAGTAAGCGGCGGTGTGCGAGGTTTCGCGAAAAGTCGCTTGGCGGCCGCGTCGGCACCGGGCGCACTGGCCAGGGTGAAGCCGCCAGAGAGCTTGCGCAGAACCACACCGCGTTTACCGGCTTCGCAGTCTTCCTCGATCACGGAAAGTGCCTGCTCGATCTTGGATTCGGACGACTCGCAGGCTTCGACCAGTTGCGCCACCGTCAACGGTTCGTTGGAGAGAAACAGCAGTGCTTCGACCTTTGCCGGTAGGCCCAAGCGCTGGTGCTCGGGTATGCCCTCGGCCGGGTCGGGGGCCTCGAGCGCCTCCTCAAGATTCTCGATCACATCACTCATGCCGCACTCATGCCGCGGCGCGACCATCGTTGGGAATGTGCCCGGCCACGACCTCGATCGGTCCAAAGTTCTCGTCCTGGATCCAATCGGCCTCGCCAACTTTATAGAGCTCCAACAGCGCCCAGATCGTCAGTGCCTCTGTCAATCGGTCGGCGCCCGCGACTGCCTCGTCAAAGTTGAAGTGCGTGGCGCGTTTCAACATCGTGCGAATGTGCGTGAGGCGCTGTTCCAGCGTTGCGCGGTGCACGCGAAGGTGCGGCATCGACAGTTGCTCCGGTACGCGCAGCAAGTCGCCGATCGCACTCGAGAGTTTCTCGGCGTTGTAGACCTGGCCGACGTTCTCGTAGCTCACCGCACGCAGGTTGCGCGGTAGCGGCGCGCTGCGATAGTGGAACGGCAACTCACGGTGATATCGATCGCGCAGCCAACCGGCAAGCTTGTTGTAGCGGTGATACTCCAGCATTCGCGACAGAAGCTCTTCGGCTGCCTCTTCGGCCCCAAGTTCGAGGTCGAAGACTCCACCGTCCTCTTCTCGCGGCAGCATCATGCGACTCTTGAGCTCAAGCAGTGCGGCGATCAACACCACGAACTCGGTCACTGGTTCGAGTTCGATCTCCCCGCGCGACTCGAGCAACTCGACGTAGCCAAGCACGATCTGCGCAAGGTCGACTTCGAGCAGATCGATCTCCTCGCGCATGACCAACTCGAGCAACAGGTCGAACGGACCCTGGAAAACCTCGAGGTCGAGCTGCAAAGCGTCAAAACGCGGGGTCTCCGCCTCGGCGCGAACTCGGGTGTCCTCGGCACGGATCTCGGCATCGTCGGCGACCTCGAATTCGGGCGCAACGGACCGCTCTGTGATCGTCTGATCGCTCACGCGGATCAGGCTACAGGCCGACCAAGACCCATTTTGTCGCGTGCAGCCGCGACGATCGGGCCCGCGATCGCCGATGCTTTCTCGGCCCCGGCGCCGAGGGCAGCCTCGAGCGCGGCCTCGTCGGCCCGGAGCTCGATGTATTTCTCCTGCACAGGGCGCAAATACTCGATCACGGCTTCTGCCACCGCGACCTTGAAGGCACCGTACTGCTGGCCCTCGAAATCGGCCTCGACCTGCTCCATCGTGCGACCAGTGACAACTGAGAGAATCTCGATCAAGTTGCTGATTCCCGGCTTGTCTAGCGCGTGACGAACTTCGCTGCCGCTGTCCGTAGTCGCCGACTTGAACTTCTTTTCGATGGTTTTCGAATCGTCGAGCACGAAGACGGTGCCGGCTGGGTTCTCGCTGGTCGTGGACATTTTGTCCTCGGGATTCTTCAGGTCCATGATCCGCGCACCGACTTCCGGAATCCGCCATTCGGGAACAGTGAAGGTCTTGCCGAAGCGGTTGTTGAAGTTCGTTGCGATCTGGCGCGCTAGTTCCAGGTGCTGGCGTTGGTCATCGCCGACCGGTACGAGGTCGGTGTTGTAGGCGAGAATGTCGGCGGCCATGAGTGCCGGGTAGAAGAAGAGGCCGGCGCTGACCAGCTCGCGCTGCTTGACCGATTTCTCCTTGAACTGGTGCATGCGGTTGAGATCGCCGTGACTTGTGGCGGTGGCGGCCAGCAGCCACGTCAGTTCCGTGTGCTCGGGCACGTCGGACTGGCGAAAGAGAATGCAGCGCTGTGGATCTAGTCCGCTGGCCAGCAGGATCGCCGTTGTGTCGTACAGCCGCTCGCGCAGTTCGGCCGGGTCGTACTTGACCGTGATCGCGTGGAGGTCAACGACGCAATAGATCGCCGGGTCGCCCTGCTCCTGCAGATCGACGTACTGGCTGATCGCGCCGATGTAGTTGCCGAGGTGCTTGCGCCCGGTCGGTTGGATGCCGCTGAAGATTCTCACGCGGACTTTGTACTAGGCAAGCTGGTCGAGATCCTGCGTGACGACCGGGTTGCGCGCCGCCGCCGCCTCGTCCAGGCGCCGCACCGGCGTCGTGTAAGGCGCGTTCTGGACGAACGCCGCGTCGTTCTCGGCCTCTTCGAGGATCGTCTCGAGGGCGTCGATGAAGCCGTCGAGGGTTTCCATCGTCTCGGTCTCGGTCGGCTCGATCATCAGGGCCTCGTCCACGAGCAGCGGGAAGTAAATCGTTGGCGGGTGGTAGCCGAAGTCGAGCAGCCGCTTCGCGATGTCGGTCGCGCGGATGTCGAGATCGCGCTTGGCCGGGGCGGCGCTGAGGACGTATTCGTGCTTGGCGGTGCGGTCGAACTCGACGGGCAGGTACTTGCCGACGCGCGGCTTCTTCTTGCCCTGTTCGAGCATGTAGTTGGCGTTCAACACGGCAGTCTCTGAGGCGGCCTTGAGGCCTTCGGCGCCGAGCGAGCAGATGTAGGCGTAGGACCTGACGAACACGCCGAAGTTGCCCTGGAAGCCGCGCAGGCGACCGATGCTCTTGGGCTCGTCGAAGTTGTAGGCGAAGCGACCGTCCTCCTTGACCACACGCGGCGTTGGCAGGTACGGCGCGATGCGATCGCTGACCGCTATCGGGCCGCTCCCCGGTCCACCGCCGCCGTGCGGCTGGGTGAAGGATTTGTGCAGGTTCATGTGAACGATGTCGAAGCCCATGTCGCCGGGGCGAGAGATGCCCATCACGGCGTTGAGGTTGGCGCCGTCGTAGTAGAGCGTCGCACCGACGTCGTGCATGATCTTGGCGATCTCCTCGATGTTCTCGTCGAACAGTCCCAAGGTGTTGGGATTGGTGAGCATCAGGCAGGCGACGTCGGTCGTCGCCTTTTCGCGCAGGTCGTCGATGTCTACGCCGCCGCGCTCGTTGGTCGCAACCTTGACGGTCTCGTAGCCAGCCATTGTCACTGTTGCAGGGTTGGTGCCGTGCGAAGTGTCGGGTGCGAGGACCTTAGTGCGGTGCTCGCCGCGGTCCTCGTGGTAGGCCTTGGTCAGCAGCACGCCGGCCAGCTCGCCGTGCGATCCGGCGCTGGGTTGCAGGCAGACTTCCGGCAGACCGGTGATCTCCGAGAGCGCGGCCTCGAGGTTGTACATCAGCTCCAGCGCACCCTGCGCGCGGTCCGACGACTGCAGCGGGTGCATGCGCGCGAAGCCCGGAAGCGCTGCGGCGCGTTCGTGCAGCTTCGGGTTGTGCTTCATCGTGCAGGAACCGAGCGGGTAGAAGCCGCTGTCGAGGTCGAAGTTACGGCGCGAAAGCTTGTTGTAGTGGCGGACGATCTCGGGCTCGGAGATCTCCGGCAGCCGCGGCGGCGTCTTGCGGATCGCGCTCGACGGCAGCAGATCGGCGACTTCGCGGTCGGGCACGTCCAAGGCGGGCAGGGTCGCTGCGCGGCGGCCGGGCTTGGACTTCTCATAGATCGTCGTGGCCTTCTCGGCCTGCATCGGGGTCTCGGTCACGGCGGTGCTGTTTTTAACCGCGTCGGTCATGCCTCCGCCCCCACGCTGCTGTTGGTCGCCGCAACGGCGCTGGCGAGCGACTTGGCGAGCAGATCGATTTGATCCTTCGAGCGCTTCTCGGTGATCGCCAGCAGCAGACCGTTTTCGTACTCGGGGTAGTCGATGCCGAGCTTGTAGCCGCCGTTGATGCCGTCGAGCGCGAGCTGGTCGAGCACGGCGTCGACCGGGGCGTCGACCTTGATCGCAAACTCGCGGAAGACCGGCGCGTCGAACAGCAGCTCGACGCCGTCCACAGCGGCGACAGTCTCGCGAGCGTAAACCGTGCGCTTGAGCATCAGCTCGCCGAGCTCCACGATGCCCTTGCGGCCGAGCCAGCTGAGGTAGATCACGCCGGCCAGAGCATTCAGAGCCTGACTGGTGCAGATGTTGCTCGTGGCCTTCTCGCGGCGAATGTGTTGCTCGCGCGTCTGCAGCGTCAGCACCCAGCCGCGGCGGCCGTCGACGTCGGTGGTCTCGCCGGCGATGCGGCCGGGCATACGGCGGATCAATTTCTTGGTCGCGGCGAAGAAACCGAACGACGGGCCGCCGAAGTCGAGACGGTTGCCGAGCGTCTGGCCTTCGCCGACGCAGATATCGACGCCGAAGTCACCCGGCGGGGCGAGCACGCCCAGCGTGAGTGGGTCGGCGACGCAGACGACCAGCGCGCCAGTCGCCTTCGCGGTCTCGGTCAACGCGCCGACGTCCTCGATCGAGCCGAAGAAGTTGGGGTTCTGGATGAAAACGGCGGCGGTGTCGTCGTCGATCACTTCCGCCAGCGCCGCCGGGTCGGTCAAGCCGTTGACCGCGGCGACCTCGATCACCTCGGCGCCGTAGCCGTGCGCGTTGGTCTTGAGCGTTTGGCGGTACTGCGGGTTAACGGCCGTTGAAACGACGAACTTGCCGCGACCGTTCTCCAGGCGCGCAAGGTACCCGGCAGCGGCCATGGCGCTCGGTCCCTCGTAGACAGATGCGTTCGAAACGTCCAGCCCGGTCAGCTCCGCAATCGCGGTCTGGTACTCGAACATCACCTGCAGACCACCCTGCGAAACCTCGGGTTGGTACGGCGTGTACGGCGTCAGAAATTCGCTGCGCGCGATGATCGAGTCGATCAGCGACGGCACGTAGTGGTCGTACATGCCGGCGCCGAGAAAGCTGATCTCGCGGTCGGCATGGATGTTCTTTTCGGCCAGCGCGGAGAGGTGGTCGAACACCTCAAACTCTGTCTTTCCTGCGGGTAGGTCGAGCGCACGACCCAGTCGTACGCCGGCCGGAATATCGGCGAAGAGGTCGTCGATCGACGCTGCGCCGATCGCGTCAAGCATCTGCTTGCGATCATCAGGAGTGTCTGAGGTGTATGTGCTCAAGGGGATTGAAGGCCGGCGACGTGGCGTCCATGGGGAACCGGCAACAAGACAACTCTAGAAGGTGCCCCTGCACCAACAGCAAGGTCCGGCTTTGCAGGTCAGGTGGTTAGCTGGGCGCTGTAGGTGGCGGCATCGAGGAGCTGGTCCAGCTCAGCGGTGTCGGCGAGCTTGACCTTCACCATCCAGCCCTCGCCGTAGGGGTCATCATTGATCGCTTCGGGTGAATCCGCGAGTGCCTCGTTGACTTCGGTGATCTCGCCGGAGAGGGGCGAGACCACTTCGCTGACTGCTTTGACCGATTCGACTTCACCGTACGAGGCGCCCATCGTCACCGCCGTTCCGACCTCCGGCGGCTCGAAGAAAACGATTTCGCCCAGCGCGTCCTGTGCGAACCATGTGATTCCGAAGGTCGCCGTTTCGCCATCGATCCGAGCCCAATCGTGCTCAGGGTGATAAATCAAATCTTCGGGATAGGTCTCTTCGGCCACGGCGTTGCCTTTCGTGTCTCGCAGTTGAAAGCGGGAAGCCTACTGCGCGCCGTCAGGCGGACGGCCTCGAGAAGAGCGGTTTTTTCCGAATCTGCGCCTTGCGCAACTTGCCGCGCACGTCGACCTCGACGTCGACGCCGGGTTCGGCGAATTCGGCGTCAACGTATGCCATGCCGATTCCATGCTCCAGCGACGGCGAGAGCGTGCCACTGGTCACTTCGCCGACCACGCCGCCGTTGCGCAGCACGGGGTTGCCTTGGCGCGGGATTCCCGGTCCGATGAAGACGAACGGAACGAGCTTCTGCGCCGGCCCGGCCTGTTTCACCTCGCGCAGAGCTGCCGCGCCGATGAAGTCGGTCTCGAGCGCGCAGGCCCACGACAGCCCGGCCGATATCGGATCGCGCTCACGCGAAAGGTCGTGGCCGTAGAGGTGAAAACAGACCTCCATTCGCAGCGTGTCGCGCGCGCCCAGACCAGCTGGTTTGGCCCCCGCGATGATCAGATCGTCCCAGATTGCCGGTGCCTGGTCGGGCGCAACCAGTATCTCGACGCCGTCCTCGCCGGTGTAGCCGGTGCCACAGATCAGCGCGGGTCGACCGGCGACCTGCCCTTCCATGATCGTCATCCGTTCCGGTAGCGGTCCGTCATGAATCTGATTGAGGGTCGCGCGAGCGTGCGGTCCCTGCACGGCGATCATCGCGTATTCATTCGCTCGATCGATCACATCGACGTCAAAATCACCGGTGTTCTGTGCGAACCACTCGAAGTCGGTGGCATGGTTCGATGCGTTTGTGACGGTCAGATAGCGCTGCGGACCCAGGCGATATGTGAAGAGATCGTCGATCACGCCGCCGTCTTCTTGGCAGATCACCGAGTACTGCGCTCCGCCGACGGGAATCTTGGTCACGTCGTTGCTGACCAGGTGCTGCAGGAACTCCGCAGCCTGAGGTCCGGTGGTCTCGATCTCGCCCATGTGCGAGACATCGAAGATGCCGGCGTGCAGACGGACGTCCTGGTGCTCGCTGCGGATCCCCTCCGGGTACTGGACAGGCATTTCCCATCCGGCGAAGGGCACGAGCTTTGCGCCGGCCGCGACGTGGCGGTCATAGAGACTGGTGCGGCGCAGCGGCGGATCGGCGGCGCCCGCAGCGTTGTTCTGGTCGTCTTCTGCCATCGAACGGCGAGCCTAGCCGCTGGCGACGACACGGCGCAGCCCGCCACCAAACATGCGCCAACGCGACGCACCCGTCATCCGGGCAAGCTCGCGAGATATTCCGCGCAGCGGCGGGCGAACTCCATACCTGGAAATGAAGTTCCATCGCGACAGCGCGAAATGGACGACGTAGAGGTCAAAGCGGTCGCGCCAGTCGCCGAGGACTTCTCCGTAACCATCGAGCAGCGAGGAAAATTTTGCGTCACGATCGCCGGATGCGTTGTAAAAAGCGTTCGCGAGGTCAAAAACCGGATCGCCGGCGATTGCCGACTCAAAGTCGATCACACCTCGAAACGCAACTGATCCATCTGCGCAACGCTCGACCACGACGTTGCCGGGGTGCGTGTCTCCGTGGCAAAGCCGCGCCTCGGTGGTTTGGTCCCAGAGTTCGGCACGTTCGCGAAAGTACGCACTCAAGTGCCGCGCCAGATATTTGTTGCCGTTGTCGGCCACGAAGTCGGCCAGCGCCTTCGACGTGACCTGCTCCATGAACTCGCGATTCGTCCGCGAAGCGGCGGTCTCGTCGGCTGCAGGAAGCGACCCGAACATCGGCTGGTGAACGTCGTGCAACGACCGCAATGTGCGTCCAAAGTCGCGGTACGGCAGCAGTTGTTCCGACTCCGTGAACCCAGCTCCGTCCTGCATCGTCACGCCCGGAACGAAACAATGCACAGTGATACGACGATCATCTATCGACTTGTCGTCGATCGATGTCAGGCGCCGAGGGATTCCCGGTACGCCTTCGGGTGCGCAGAGTTCGAGCTGATCGTGAAATGCATCTTCGGCTGCCGCGAAGTGATCGAGCTGAGATTTGTAGACCTTCGCTACGTAGCGATCGCCATTCGTGCAATCGATCAGCCATGCGTCGCTCTTGACACCCTCACCGAGTTCTTCGACCGTCGCAACTTGCAACCCAGCATGGGCTGCGTCCAGAATGCGCTGCGCCGCGGCGCGGTCGATCACAGGCGGGCTCGACTGCAGCCCGTCAGACAACTAATCCTCGCGGAGAAAGTCAGGAACGTCGATGTCGTCGTCGGAGATCTCGAGTGATCCGCGATCGACGTCCGAGCGACCGACGTCGCGTCGTGGACGTCGCGACGAGCGTGAGCTGGTGAACTCGGTGCTGCCACCGCGGCGACCGCGATCGAACCCAGTGGCGATGACGGTGACGCGAACTTCGTCGCCCAGCGTCTCGTCGATCACGGCACCGAAGATGATGTTCGCGTTCTGGTCGGCAGCACTTGAAACGATCTCTGCCGCCTCGTTGATCTCGAAAAGGCCTACTTCCCTGCCGCCGGTGATGTTCAGCAAGATGCCGGTTGCGCCCTCGACACTTTCCTCGAGCAGCGGTGAACTGATCGCGTTCTTGGCGGCTTCGCCCGCGCGACTCTCGCCGGAGGCAGCGCCGATGCCCATCAGCGCGCTACCCGCGTCGTGCATGATCGTGCGAACGTCCGCGAAGTCGAGGTTGATGAGACCGGGCGTCGTGATCAAATCGGTGATGCCCTGAACACCCTGGCGCAACACGTTGTCCGCGTCGCGGAACGCATCAAGAATCGACGTGCGTCGCTCAACTGTGCTGAGCAGTCGCTCGTTCGGAATCACAATCAGGGTGTCGACCTGCTCGCGCAGTCGGTGGATTCCCTCTTCTGCCTGCTTGGCGCGCTGCGACCCCTCGAATGAAAACGGGCGCGTGACCACACCAACCGTCAGAGCGCCAACCTCTTGCTTCGCGATCTCAGCGATCACCGGTGCGGCGCCGGTTCCGGTTCCGCCACCTTCGCCCGCAGTCACGAACACGAGGTCCGCACCCTTCAAAGCTTCTTTGATGTCGTCCCGACTCTCGGCAGCGGCTCCCGCGCCGATGTTCG
>JBMYXO010000058.1:0-14062 GCA_049608465.1 Solirubrobacterales bacterium
CTTGCTGGGTTGCTTCTGTCCGTCGAAAACGACGTCGTATTCGGAAGTGATCTTCGGCAGGTCCGAAAACTTCACCGCCGCGCCGGTGGTGGCGTCGTATCTGTCGAACACTGTGGCCGACGTCGGCAAAACGGCCTCCGCGCCCGAAGGGCGGAACATCACGACGAGCAGCGTGACGACCAATCCAAAGATCATGAACGCATTCGACGCGTACATGCGTTTACGCGTGGGCTCTGGTGCATACGGCACGGAATGCGTCTCTATCGGCGAAAAGTTCATTGGTTTAGTTTGGTTGCGGTGAGCACACTGTTCAACTTCTGTCAACTCCGGTCAACTTCGGTCGACTCCGGTCAGCTCCGGTCACATTCGGGCCGGCTCATTCGCGGATGAAGCACCGCAACCGCTTCCTGCTCCCTCAGACGAAACAGATTAACGGCCCAGATCGATGCGGTGGGCGCTTTGAAGGGCGTGTTAACGGCTGCACAGTACGGCTTGAACATGCGCTGAACCGGCGATTCCCTGCCGATCACGGCGTCAGAGGCAGGATTTGCCGGCCCTTTTGCGGCTGACAACGGGATAATGCGCGCCCGAAAGAGCGATCACCGCGTCGCTGGTGGCGATACCGCGGTACTTACCGGCCGCAGACGGAGTGTCTCGGAAAGAGCCGTTCTTCATCTGGAGCGCTCGCAATGCCTGCTTGGCTTCCTTGTTGTCCTTGCCCAGCGCGTCAGCGGCGCGAATCGCAAACGCTGTGGTGTTGGCCTGCGTCACTCCTGCAGCTGCACCGGGGTTGAAGCCACCGTCGGTGTTGCGTTGGAATGTCAGCCACCGGTAGGACTGTGTGAGCGCCCGATCGCGCTTCTTCACGCCGGCTGCGCGTAGTGCTTCGATGACCAAAGCCGTACTTTCGACGTCGTCGCCTCGCGACTTGCTCATCGCAAAGTTCCAGCCGTTCTTTCCACGCGCACTTTTGATGTGCTTGATTGCTGCTGACGGAACTCTTTGGTGCGCAGCCTTCAACGCCAACACAGCCAGGGCTTGGTCGAATGCGCTGCTGCCAAATTTGCCGTCGCTCGAATAGAACGACATCAACTTGTTGTAAAGATCGAGCTTGCCGCCGGTCGCGCCGAAACAGCGTGGGTTCTTGCTGCCAGCCACCGCTGCGAGGATCAGCTTGCCGGTGGCACCTGCAGTCTGCGCATACTGCGGAGCTTCCTTTTCGAGGTCGGCGATGAAGCGATTCTTCGCACTCGATTTGGAGTTTGCGCCGATGCGTTTCGCCGCCGCAAACGCCGAGACGGCGTCGGCACGGAATCCGCTGCCTGGATACTGCGTGAGCTTCGCCCGCGACATCCACGATGTCGCCTTTTTGGTGCTTGATTTGTTGCTCGCAGCATGGGCGACACCGACGCCGAGGACGAGAAGCGATGCCACCAGCACTAGGAGTGCGATGTGACTGGTTGAACGGCTGCGAATTCTCATTGCTTTGATCTAACCCCGATAACGGTCGAACGTTTCGCGCTGCGATCGGCCCATTGATCGAGTGCTAGTCGGTTTTCACCACGACGATCGAAAGGTCGAGGCCGTCGACGGTAGCGACTATGCCCTCATCCGGTTCGGCTCCGCCGATCTCCACCGTGACCGCGAGCGTCTCACCGGCGACGTAGTCCTCGTGTTCGCGCGCGGCGGCAATCAAAGTCTCGTCGCCGCCGAGCTTCAGTGCGATGCGGTCCTCCACCGCGAGACCCGAATCCTTGCGCGCATTCTGCACTGCGTGGACGACCTCGCGCGCCAGACCTTCGCGCTTTAGCTCGTCGGTGACGGTCAGGTCGAGCGCAACCGCATGCGTACCCTCGCGTTCGAGTTGGTAGCCATCCAGCGGAGCGAGCACCACCTGCACGTCATCGGCCGTCAAAAGAATCTCCTCGCCCGCGACATTCAGCCTCACTGGATCGCCGTTTTTGAGGTTTTCGTTCGCCTTCGCGCCGTCCAGTGCGGCGATCGCCTCCTTGGCCTGGGGCATGTTCTTTCCGAGGCGCGGGCCGAGCGCCTTGAAGTTCGGTCGCAACTCGAACTTCGCCAGCTCGTCGGCATCGGTCACGTAGCGGACGGATTTCACATTGAGCTCGCCAAGGATCAGCTCCTCGAAGCGGCCAATCGCCGCGCGCTCCTCACCGCTGGCCACAACGACGATCTCGCCCAGCGGCTGGCGGATTTTCGCCTTTGCTTGAGCGCGCGCGGCGCGCGCCAGTTCAACCGCGGCGCGCGCGGTCGCCATGTCCTGTTCCAACCGCTGATCACGGTCAGAGTCGACCGGCTTCGGGAAGTCGGTCAGATGAACGGAGATCTTGCCGTCGGTTCCGGCGAGCTTCGTGTAGATCTCGTCGGCCACGAACGGAGTGAACGGCGCGAGCAACTGAGCGACCGTGACCAAGCATTCTTTCAGCGTCGCGATGGCGTCGGGATCGGCGTCCCAGAATCGACGGCGCGAACCACGCACGTACCAATTTGAAAGTTCGTCGATGAACTCGTCGATTGCGCGGCCGGCCGCCGTGGCGTCGTAGTCGTCGAGTCGCTCGGTGACGGTGGCGACCGTCGACTGCAGGCGGCTCAACGCCCAGCGGTCGAAGTCGTTGCGCTCGGCGACCGGTTTGGCATCTGCGCCGTCTTCGTTCCCGGCGTTGGCATAGAGCACGAGAAATCCAAACGTGTTCCACAGCGTCAGAAGGAACTTACGCACCGACTCGCCGACGGTTTCCGTGCTGAAGCGGTATCCGGCCCACGGCTCCTTGCTGGTGAAGTAGTACCACCGGAATGCGTCGGCGCCGTGCTCGTCGATCACGTCCCACGGGGCGACCACGTTTCCGCGACTCTTGCTCATTTTCTGACCCTCGGGATCGAGAATCAGTCCGAGGCAGAGCACCGTCTCGTAGCTCGGCTTCTCGAACATCAACGTGCTGACCGCGAGGAGGCTGTAGAACCAACCGCGCGTCTGGTCGAGGGCTTCGCAGATGTACTGCGCCGGGAACTTTTCGTCAAAGATTTCCTTGTTCTCGAACGGGTAGTGCCACTGGGCAAAGGGCATCGAGCCGCTGTCGTACCACGCGTCGATCACCTCGGGCACGCGGCGCATCGTGCCGTTGCCGCTCGGCGCCGGAAACGTGACTTCGTCGATGTAGGGACGATGCGGGTCCTCGATTTTCTGGCCGGAAAGTTGCTCAAGCTCTGCGTACGAGCCGATCACGACCTGCTCGTCTGCGTTCTCGTCGTTGACCCAGACAGGAAGCGGTGTGCCCCAGTAGCGTTCGCGAGACAACGCCCAATCGACGTTGTTCTCGAGCCAGTCGCCGAAGCGTCCTTCCTTGATGTGCGGTGGATACCAGCTGATTCCATCGTTGCCGGCGAGCATCTGTTCGCGTATCTCGGTGGTCTTGATGTACCAACTGCCCTTCGCGTAATAGATCAGCGGCGTGGAGCAGCGCCAACAGTGGGGATAGGAGTGCTCATAGGTCTGCGCCTTGAGCAACAGTTCGCGCCTGCCGAGGTCGGCGATCAGTTCCTCCGTGAGTTCCTTGTCCTTGACGAAGCGGCCTTCGAAGCCGACGACGCGATCATCGTAGGTGCCGTCGAGACCGACCGGGTTGTAGAGCGTGTCCTGCTGGGTCGGATCGAAGATCCCGTGGGCAGCGGCGACTTGGTAGTCGTCCTCGCCAAACGCCGGTGCGATGTGAACGAGACCCGTTCCGTCACCGGTGGTGACGAAATCGCCGGTGATGATCGGGCTCGGCGCCGGTGGGCGATCGTTGAGCTCGAACACCGGGCCGTCGTACGTCAGCGCGGTCAACTCCGTGCCGGTCAAGGTTGAGGTGGCCTTCGCATCCTCGCCAAGCACACGCTCTACCAAGTCGCTCGCGAGGATCAGCGTCTCGCCGCCGTGCTCGACCTTCGCGTAGGTGACGTCGGGACCGACCGCCACTGCCACGTTGCCCGGAAGCGTCCACGGCGTGGTGGTCCAGATCAACAAGTGAGTGTTGGGCTGGCCGGTGACCGGAAGTTTCACGTAGACGGACGGATCCTCGACGTCCTTGTAGCCGAGCGCGACTTCGTGACTTGAAAGCGCAGTGCCGCAGCGCGGGCAGTAGGGGACGACGCGATGCCCTTCGTAGAGGCGCCCCTGACTGTGGATCTCCTTCAGTGACCACCACACCGACTCCACGTAGTCGTTGGACATCGTCCTGTATGGATCGTCGAGGTCGATCCAGAAACCGATGCGTTCGGTCAACGCGTTCCAGTCCTCGACGTAGCGCAGCACCGACTCTCTGCATTTCTCGTTGAAGGCGGCGATGCCGTAGTTCTCGATCTCGTGTTTGCTTGAGAGGCCGAGTTCTTTCTCGATCTCCAGTTCGACGGGCAGCCCGTGGCAATCCCATCCGGCTTTGCGATCGACGCGGTAACCCTGCATCGTCTTGTAGCGCGGAAAGATGTCCTTGAAAACGCGACTGAGCACGTGGTGGCTGCCCGGTCGGCCGTTCGCCGTGGGCGGACCTTCATAGAAGACGAACCGCTCGGCGCCCTCACGCATCTCGAGCGACTTTTCAAAGACGCTTAGTTCCTTCCAGCGACGGAGGACGCGCTCCTCGATTTGCGGGAATCCCTCGCCCTGCTTGGGTGGTTCGAATACCTGGGTGTCAGCGGTCATACGAGGGTGTGAGTCTATGTGGCGATCGATCGGGCCAGCGAGCGCGGCGCGCTGCATGGACAGGGCATGCGGCGGAAGACCGCTCTGGCATCGGGATGACGCTTTCTGCGCGGCGTTCAGCCTTGCGCTGTCAAGCCCGTCACTGCCCAGCGCCCGCGCAACACGCGCCACCCAGCCGTCGCGAAGCGAACTGCATTGAGCGCGCTGAACGCGATCCACGCACCGACGATCCCATCGCCGCCGCCGATCAGTACGAAGGCGATCGGCAGACAGATTGCCGCGCCGGCGAGCATCGCCCACATCAGAAAGCTCATGTCCCCCGCACCCATCAACACCCCGTCCCAGCCAAATACGAGCGCGCTGAAGACGATGAAGCCGACGAACAGCCACCAAGCGCGCGCGATCTCTTCGAGCACGACCTCCGAACTGGTGAAGGCCTGCGGGATCATGTCGTTGCCGAGTGCGAGCAGGCTGGCAACGAACAGGCCGGTGATCAAACACATCCGCGTGACCCGCAGAGCGTATGCGCGCGCGTCGTCGGCGTCGTCGGCACCCAGGCGGCTTCCTACCAGCGACTGCGCGGCAACGGCAAACGAGTCGAGCACCAGTGCAATGAAGACCATCAACTGCAGCAGTACTTGGTTGGCCGCGAGCCCGGCGGCGCCCTTCGACGCCAGCAGCGCGTTCACGACGTTGAAGCAGAGCAGCAACGCGCCCGTGCGTGCCATCAGATTGCCGCCGACGCGGATCAACGGTCGCATGCGCGCCCAAACCGGTTTGACGTGCGAGACGATTGCGGCGCGGAGCACGTATGCGAACGCGATCGCCGCGACGGTCTGCGATATCACCGTCGCCCATGCGCTGCCGGCGACATCCCATTCGAAGCCGTAGACGAAAATCAAGTCGAGGACGATGTTCAGAACGTTCGCCGCAACGAGGATCTTCAGCGGCACAACCATGCGTTGCACGCCCCGTGCCCAACCCTCGTCGGCCAGCACGAGCATCATCATCGGCGCGCCGATGAGACTGATCCGCATGTAGGTCTCGGCCTTCGCGCCGACCGCGCCGCTGCCCTGGAGCAGCGAGACAACCTGCGGGGTGAACAGCTGTCCGAGCGCCAGCAGCGCGATGCCTATCCCAAGGGCCAGCCAGACCGCCTGCGCCGTTACCGTCGCGACGCCTTCGCGATCACCGGCCCCATGTAGTCGAGCGACCTGCGCTGTCGTGCCGTAGGCGAGAAAGTTGAAAACCCAGAATGTGCTGGCCAGAAACGTCGCGGCCAGACCAAGTGCGGCAAGTTGCGTGGTCCCGAGGTGACCGATGATCGCAGTGTCGACGAGCAGATATGTCGGCTCGGCCGCAAGCGCACCGAGCGCCGGAACGGCGAGTTTGAGGATGTCGCGGTCGCGCGAGCGAGGGGTGGCGGTCACGCCGGTGAGGCTATTGCGCCGCAGCAGCGCCCTCTGGCGGGCCGCCGGTCAGGAGCACCGACGACACGAACAGCACGCCCACGACCAGGGCGACGGTGACCCTTTTCATTACGACCGGAGTCAGCCAGTCGGGCGACCACGCACGAAGCCACACGCGAATACCGCTCGCGCCGGCGACGACGGTGGTCGCTCCGGCTATGCATTGAACGCACATGCTGGCAAGACTACCCGTCGGCGCCTGCAAATACCGCAACCCGCTCGCGCGCTTTCCTGATCAGATGTGGCTTTCCCCGCTTACTAGGCTGCATGCCGGACTCTCTTCGGCGCTCGATCCAATTGCTCGCGCCGACAGTCACCGCCAGAAACCATCCTCTAGAAGCACCATCGCAAGGAGACCAAAGTGTCACCCACAAAGACTGCGGCAGCCAAGAAATCGAGCGCGAAAAAGCCAGCAAGCAGGAAGCCAGCAAGCAAGCGCACCGCATCCAAGACCACAGCCGCGCGCAAGGGCACTTCCACTGTCTCAGTCGTGAAGCGCACTCGGGGCAAGAAGCTTTGGGGCGGCGAAACGGACAAAGCGGTCGCCAACTTCCCGGTTTCGGGACACTCGATGCCGCTGCCGGTCGTGCGCTGGCTCGGCGAGATCAAAGCCGCCGCAGCACGCGCCAACGCAGATCTCGGCCTGCTCAAGCCCGGCATCGCGAAGAAGATTGCCGCCGCTGGCGACGAGATCGCCAACGGCCAGCACGACGAGCAGTTCCCGATCGACGTCTTTCAGACCGGTTCAGGCACGTCGAGCAACATGAACACGAACGAAGTGATCGCCGCGCTCGCGGGCGACGGTGTTCACCCCAACGATCACGTAAACCTCGGGCAGTCGAGCAACGACGTGTTCCCGAGCGCCGTCCACCTCGCGGCGCTCAGCCAGGTCAACAACAAGCTACTGCCGAACCTACGCCTGCTCGAGAAGTCGCTCGCCAAGAAGTCGCGCGCGTTCAAGAACCAAGTGAAGAGTGGCCGCACGCACTTGATGGACGCGGTGCCAGTCACGCTAGGTCAGGAGTTCGGCGGCTACGCCGCGCAAGTGACGCTGGGCATCGAACGCATTCAGGCCACGCTGCCGCACGTTGCGCAGATACCGCTCGGCGGCACCGCCACAGGCACCGGCCTGAACACGCACCCCAAGTTTGCCGCCCACGCGCGCAAGCACATTCACAAGTCGACTGGCATCAAGCCTCTGCCGCCACTCGACAACTTCGAGGCTCAGGCAAATCGCGATGCGCTGGTCGAGCTATCTGGCGCGCTGAAGGTCGTGGCGGTCAGCTTCACGAAGATCGCCAACGATCTCGCTCTGATGGGCAGCGGGCCACGCGCGGGCATCGGCGAAATCTTCCTGCCTGAGTTGCAGAAGGGCTCGTCAATCATGCCCGGCAAGGTCAACCCGGTGATCCCGGAGGTCGTGATTCAGGTCGGCGCACAGGTGATCGGCAACGACACGGCGATCACCGTCGCAGGCACGCAGGGTCAGTTCGAATTGAACGTGCGAATCCCGTTGATTGCCAAAAACCTGCTCGAGTCGATTCAGCTACTCAGCTCGGCCGCTCACTTGATGGCGACCAAGTGCGTCGACGGGATCGAGCCGAACAAGGAGGGCCTGAAGGCTTCTGCCGAGAACACGCTGGCTGCGGCCACCGCGCTGAATCCGCACATCGGCTACGACAAGGCCGGCGAGATCGTCAAGCACGCCGCCGGCAGTGGCCGAAATCTCCGCGACGTCGCGATGGAGCACGGCGTGACCGCAAAGATCTACAACGAGGCGATGAACCTTAAGAAAATGGCGCTGGGCGATTAGCCGGATACGTCACGCGCAGCAATTCGGAAGTGGGTACCGTACAGAGACGCGGTCGCAATTCCGGCAACTGCGGTTTCGACTCGGCAATCTTCAACCCGAAGGAATCAGTCCCTATGTGGTCAGTACAGAAAGTGTCACGGCTTTCTCGCGAGCGCGTGTCAGCGATCATCTGCCTGATCATTTCAGCGCTTGTCTTGGCGCTTGCTGCCGACGCGGCGACGGCTGCGCCAGTGGATCTAGACACGTCGTTTGACACCGACGGGATCGTCGTCGATACGACCGAGATTTCCAACGATGAGGTCGTCAACGGCATCGCTGTGCAGGCCGACGGAAAGATCGTCACGGTCGGAGCAGATGGCTCTCCGCAGGACTGGTACATCACTCGGTACAACACCGACGGTTCACTGGACACGACGTTCAACTCAACGGGACACGTCACGACCGATTTCAACGGCGGCTTCGACTACGCCTACGACGTCGCGATTCAAAGCGACGGCAAAATAGTCGTGGTGGGCACTGCGCAGGTCGGTGGCGTTGGTGGCGACGTCGCGGAGTTCGGCGTAGCCCGCTACAACACCGACGGTTCACTGGACACGAGCTTTGACAGCGACGGCAAGGCGACGAACATGATCAAGTACGCCGAGCGCGCGGCGGCCGCTCGCGATGTCGTGATCGCGCCGTCCGGCAAGATCATCGTTGCCGGTTATGCGTTCGACGACGGGGCGACGCCGAAGCGAGACTTTGCCTTTGCCAGATTCAATGCCGACGGCAGTGCGGACACCACCCTTGAGGGCGACGGCGCCGCGATCAAATCGATACTCGCGAACGAGACAGACCAAGCCTATGGCGTTGCGTTGCAACCGGACGGCAAGATCGTGCTGAGCGGTCACACGACCGACGGCCTCGACAGCTACATGGTCGCGGCGCGATTCAACGAAAACGGCTCGTTCGACACCGACACCGACGGCGACGCCATTGAATTCGGGGTCAACGGGCGAGCCCTGCTAACGACGACGGGCGGTCAGAGATCAAAGATCGTCCGCCAAGCCGATGGAAAGTTCGTGCTCACCGGCATCGCCAACGGCGGTGCAACCACCGATTGCGCAGTGGTGCGGATCAACGAGGACGGTTCACCCGACGCTAGTTATTCGTTTGACGGTCTACGCGAAATCGACGTCGCCGGCGGCGAGGACCGATGCTACGGAATTTCTCAGCAATCCGACGGGAAGATGGTCGTTTCGGGAGAATCTGAACCGAGCGGCGAGGACAGTAAGTTTTTTGTCGCGCGCCTGCGGACCGACGGCGAGTTCGACACGTCATTTGGACCCACCGGGCGCGCAACTGTCGACCTTGCCGGTTCGATCGACGACGGTGCGAAGGCGATCGCTGTGCAGGCTGACGGAAAGATCGTCGCCGGCGGCTGGGTCGGGCGCGACAATGCCGATGCCACGACTCACGCCGGACTGGTGCGTTTCGTTGGCGGCGACGGCGCTGTGGTCACACCGGTCATCCCGCTGCCGATAACACTCGACCCGAGTTTCGACCTCGACGGACGCGTGGTCAACGATCTTGCACCCGGTTACCAGGACAACGCCAATGCCGTCGTCGCGCAACCCGACGGAAAGACGATCTCGGTCGGGCGCTTCGATTCTGCAACCGTGATCGGCCCATTCGAGACAGTGCTGCTTGATTTCGTGGTCGCCAGACATAACGTCGACGGTTCCTTGGACCCGAGCTTCGGCGTTGGCGGCTACGCACGGATCTCCGCGACAGCTGGTTCAGCCGACATTGCTCGCGCAGTCGTTTTGCAGCCGAACGGAAAGATTGTCGTCACAGGTAGCACAACGATCCAGGGCGCCGGATTCGAATTCATGGTCGCCCGGCTCAATTCCGACGGCAGCCCAGACTTGACCTTCGGTACAGATGGTGTCGTTTACACCGACCTACAAACCGGAAGCACAACCGCCAGCGGTGCCAGCGAGGTGCCGCACGCGGTTTCTGTGCTGACGGACGGATCGATTGTCGTGGCGGGTCAGTCCAGCTCAGGCTCAAGCGAGCAGTTCGCGATCGCAAAATACGAAGACGATGGCGACTTGGACACGACGTTTGGCGGCGGCGATGGTATTCAGTTCCATGACCCGTCTTCCGGCGGAGATGTCATAAAGGGAATGGTCGTGCAAGCCGACGGGAAGATCGTCGTCGCTGGCTTCTCGGAGCCGAGTGGAGTACGAGTCGCCACGGTCGCCCGACTCGACGCCGGAACAGGCGCCCTCGACTCGACTTTCGACGGTGACGGCGTAGCCGAATTGAACGTCGGCGGAGTAAACGACCTCGCAAATGCAGTCGCACTTCAGTCCGATCAGAAAATCGTGATCGCAGGCGGTTCAGACGCTGGGGGCACAGATCGATTCTTCGTCGCGCGCTTCACGACGGACGGGTCACTCGATACTGGGTTCGGCACATCGGGAGTCACCGTCAGCGCTCTCGGCGTCAACGCCAAGGCCAATGCCGTACTCGTCCAACAGGACGGGAAGGTCGTCGCGGCAGGCAAGGTCGACTATGGAACGGGCAACGACTTCGGCTTTGTGCGCCTGCTCGGTGACGGTTCGCTCGATCCGTCGTTCGATCTCGACGGCAAGGGGAGCACACCGGTGGGAACGGGCGAAGACGAGGCTTTTGGAGTCGTTCAGTTGCCGGATTCCCGCGTGGTAGCGGCTGGCTCTACCAGTGATGGAAGCGATGTGGACTTGGCAATGGTGCGTTTCGGAGCAGGAATCGTGCCGCCGTTCGTTGGGATCCCTGGTGGTGGGTCAACCCCACCACCAGCCGCAGGGCCACCGCCCGCCACAGGCCCCGTCGCTGCGTCTTGGACGACGAAGATCACGTACCCGCGCTACAACAAGCGCTACCGGCGAGCCAAGTTCAAGAAAATTTCCGGCAAGGTCAGCGTGAGCGGCGCCAGCGTGAAGCAGATGTACATCGCCGTTCGCAAGATCGACAAGCGTCGCTGCCTGTGGCTGCGCAACAGCAAGGCGCAGTTCCGAAAGCTGAGGATGAAGAAACGGCGCTGCACCAGCAAGCGTTGGATCAAGGTCAAGACATCGCGCAGCGGCGCATGGTCACTGAAGTTCAAGCGCAAGCGCACGTTGGCAAAGGGCAAATACGAAGTCTTTGCGCGAGTAATTCTGAGCAACGGTTCGGCAGACACCAAGTTCGTCAAGAAATCCAATTACGGCCGATTCACGCTGCGTTGAGCGCCGACAGCGAGTAGATAGCCGCCTCGGCGGCAGTTTAAGTTCGTAATCGGAACTGGTGCCTGGACGCTTAGGTGGCGACGAGGCCCTCGCCAAGCTCCTCGCTGATGCGCACGTCGATCGAGTAGTCGATCGGCAAAACGATCAAAGACGGAACATCGAGCGTGACCGCGTGACGCAGCCGGTCGCGGAAATCCTCATTCGAGGTCGCGCGCCAAGCCGGCATGCCGAAGGCCTCGGCGAGCTTGACGAAGTCCGGGTTGGTGAAGTCGACTCCGAAGTGACGGCCGAATTTGTTGTCCTGCTTCCAGACGATCGAGCCGTACTGCTGGTTCTCCCAGATGATGTTGACGACCGGCGTCCGCAATCGCACAGCCGTTTCGAGTTCCTGGCAGTTCATCATGAATCCACCGTCACCGTTGACCGTGATCACAGTTCGGTCTGGATGCACGAGCTTGGCGGCAATCGCAGCCGGTACCGCAAAGCCCATACCGGCAAGACCGTTGGCGATCAAGACTGTGTTCGGCTCATGCGCGGGGAACATGCGACCGATCCACAGCTTGTGCAGACCGACGTCGCTGATCAGGATGTCCTTGCGGTCCATCACCTGTCTGATCTCGTACAGCGCGCGTGGCGGCTGGGTCGGAAACGCGTCGTCGTTCTTGGCGGCCTCGAACCGACCCATCACCATGTCGTGGAGACGGCGCGATCCACCGCTGAAACTCGTCGCGCGACACTCTTCGGTGAGGATGTTGAGGATGTGGTAAATGTCACCGACCAACTCGATCTCGTGCATGAAGTTCGAGTCGATCTCGGCGGCTTTGGTATCGATCACAATGATCTTCTTGTCGCCGTTCGGGTTCCAGTGCTTGGGCGAGTGCTCGACGAGGTCGTAACCCACGGCGATCACGAGGTCTGCCTGTTCAAATCCAGCAAGTGCGTAGTCGCCGGCCTGTAGACCCGTTGTGCCGAGCGAAAGCTCATCTTCGAAGTCGACGATGCCCTTGCCCATGAAGGTCGTGGCGACACCGATGTTGGTGGCGCGAGCAAACTCGCGCATCGCTTGAGTGGCGTGCGTGCGAATCACGCCGTTACCGGCGAGCACAACCGGATTGACTGAGCTCTTGATCATGTCGGCAGCTCGCAAAATGTCGCGGGCGTTGGGCTCGGGGCGGGCGACCTCCATGCGCGGAAGTGGCTGCGCGTCGAGCGGTTCGGACATGACGTCCTCGGGAAGCTCGATGTGGGTCGCGCCCGGCTTCTCGGATTCGGCGAGCTTGAAGGCTTTGCGCACGACCTCCGGGATGATCGCCGGGTCCGTCAGCTGTGCGTTCCACTTGGTGATCGGACGCATCACGCGAATCAGGTCGATGTACTGGTGCGACTCCTTGTGCATGCGCTCAAGATCGGACTGGCCGGTCAGCGCAACCAACGGGGCGCGGTCGAGGTAGGCGTCAGCCACGGCGGTGACGAGGTTCGTCGCACCTGGGCCGAGCGTTCCGAGGCAAACTCCTGCGCGGCCGGTCAGTCGCCCGTAGACGTCTGCCATGTAGGCACCGCCCTGCTCATGACGAACGGGGACGAATTGCACCGAGGAGTCCTCGATCGCTTCATTCAGGTCGAGCGTTTCCTCTCCGGGAATTCCGAACACATAACGCACCCCCTCGGCTTCGAGGCATTCAACAAATACAGCCGATGCTTTGGGGGTTGCCATGGGTTCCTTCCTTGAAGAGCAATAGAAAACTTGGTGGATAACCGGGGGGAATGGCCGCGTCGGAGCCTAACAACCAAAGTAAGCGCCGATCGACGTCCGCAGTCGTCCAACCGGACGAAAATCAGCCAAGAGTCCTATCTTCAGAGCGCAGACCGATTAACAACATGACTTCATTCGCACACATCCGAAAAATCGCTGCAATTCTCGTTCTTTCCACGGCGCTGGTCGCCGTCGGGGTGGGAACGGCCTCCGCGTTGCCCAGAACGTTCACGCTCAAGGGCGGCGGCTTCGGACACGGGATCGGCATGGGCCAGTACGGCGCCCACGGGCTGGCGCGCCGCGGCGAGTCTTACAAAAGCATTCTCAAGCACTACTACTCGGGCACGAGCGTGAGCAAGGCCGACACGCGAACGATTCGCGTGATTCTCAAGCTTGGCTCCTCGAGCGTCAAGTTTCGCGGCGCGTCGATCGCAACGGGAGGCGTTGCGCTGAATCGCGCCAGGACGTACACGGCGCGGCGCGTCGGCAACCGGATCAGACTTCAACGCGGGTCCAGAGTGATCCGGTCCTACGACGGCAGGATGACTGTCGCGGCAGGCTCTGGCGCCACCCGCGTCTACGGCAAAGCGATCGGCGGCCTTTCAAACGGGCGCTACCGCGGAGAAATCGACTTCAGACGATCCGAGCTGGGCGGGTTGGCGACCGTCAACGAGCTGAGTCTTGACGACTACGTACAGGGCGTGGTGCCCGGTGAAATTCCTTCCTCGTGGCACCGCGAGGCGCTGCGCGCGCAGGCCGTAGCCGCTCGCTCCTACGCGCTGACGACGAAGGCCGGGGGCTCGCTTTTCGACCAGTGGCCCGACACTCGCTCTCAGGTTTACCGGGGGGTCAACGTCGAGACCTCTGCCACGAACGCGGCAGTTCGCGCGACCGCCGGTGAGGTCGTCAAATACAAGGGCCGTGTTGCAACGACATACTTCTATTCCACGTCCGGCGGTGAAACCGAGAGCATCGAGAACGTTTGGGACTCCAAACCGGTGCCGTACCTGAAGGCGGTCAAAGATCCGCACGACAAGCTCTCGCCGTACCACCGTTGGACGGTGCGGATGACGA
>JBMYXO010000059.1:0-13680 GCA_049608465.1 Solirubrobacterales bacterium
GAGTTCGACGAATCGGTCCTTCAGCCCGGTCAGATCGATGCGATCCTGCGGGCGCTTGGGGCCGGAAACACTCGGTTCGATCGAATCGAGGTCCAGTTTCAGGTCGACGCTGTACTCACAGTCGCCCGCCATCGGCATTCCGTACAGCCCCTGAGCCCGGAAATAGTTGGCAACGGTCTCAATGTGTGCCTCCTCGCGGCCGGTCAATCGCATGTACTCGACCGAGCGATCATCGAACGGGAAGAATCCCATCGTCGCGCCATATTCGGGCGCCATGTTGCTGATCGTCGCACGGTCAGGTACGGACAGCGACTCGGCGCCCGGCCCGTAAAACTCGACAAACTTGCCGACGACGCCCTGCGCGCGCAGCATCTCGGTGACGCGCAGCACCATGTCGGTCGCCGTCACACCCTCGTGCAGCGCGCCGGTCAACTCGACGCCGACAACGTCAGGGGTCAAGAAGTAGACCGGTTGTCCGAGCATTCCCGCCTCGGCCTCGATGCCACCAACTCCCCAGCCGACCACGCCGATGCCGTTGATCATCGTCGTGTGCGAATCGGTGCCGACAAGCGTGTCAGGGAAGAAAACGCCGTCACGCTCAAGCACGCACTGGGCCAGGTACTCGAGATTGACCTGGTGGACGATGCCGATTCCGCTCGGTACGACCTTGAACGCGTCGAATGCCTGCATCCCCCATTTCAAGAACTCGTAGCGCTCGCGGTTGCGCGTGAACTCGATCGCCATGTTGCGCTCGAACGACGTACCCGTACTCGCAAAGTCAACTTGGACGGAGTGGTCGACAACCAGATCGACTGGGACGAGCGGCTCGATGACCTTTGGGTCCTTGCCCATTCGCTCGACGGCCGAGCGCATCGCCGCGAGATCAACGAGCAGCGGCACGCCTGTGAAGTCCTGCAGGACGATCCGAGCTACGACGAACGGAATCTCGTCGGTGCGGTCGGTCTTGGCCTGCCAGTTGGCGAGTTGGCGAACGTGATCCTCGGTTATCCGTTTGCCGTCGCAGTTGCGCAGTACGGATTCGAGAACCACTCGGATGCTGACCGGCAGTTTTGAGACAGGACCGACGCCGGCGGCCTCCAATTTGGGAAGCGAGTAGAACGACCCTGCGCGAGCACCTTCGCCCGCTGAACCGGTCGTAAAGGTGTCGAGAGTGTTGAGGGGGTCGTTTGGCACTTGCGGGTGCATCGTACTAAGACGCCATATCCGCCCCGATCACGTTCGCGAAACCCGGCAATCGCGGCTGCGCAGTTCAAGCGCCACGGCGAGAATGGTCGAGAAGTTTCAAGTCGGCGCAGACAAGGACTTTCTGCGCCAAACTTGAAGGCCGCGCAGTTTTCAGCCGAATGAACGCACCGCAACCGCACCAACCACCGCAACAACCGCCGACGCCGCCGACCGGTGGCGCTCAGCCGTACGCTGCGACGCCCGCCGCCGCATTTGTGCCGGCAACGCAGCCGCAGTTGCTTTCGCTCGTGCCTCCGATCGCCGCGGCATCGGGCGAGGGCATTCGCCACCCCGATCCGCTCACCCAGCCGCAGCCGCAACCCCAGCAACCACTGCCGACCGCAACGCCGACTGCCCCGGTCAAGCCGCGGGCTCGGATCACCCCTTTGATCGCTCTGTCGCCGGGAATGCCGATCGCCAACGCGTTGACGGTCGCGCCCGTGGTTATGCCGGCTCCCCAAAAATTTGCCAGCTACCCGCAACAGATGCAGATTGGGCAGATGCCGGGCGCAACTGCCTTCCCGTTCCATTCGGCGCCGGCATTCGCCGCGCCTTCATCATGGGGCTTCCCGCCGCAGCCCGCCTACCCGCAGTACATGGCGGGTCCGCAGACCTACGTCGCGATGGTGAGTCTTTGGCCGCAGCCGCAACCTCCGCAACAAATGTTCTCTCCACCGATGTACGCGCCGCCGATGTACACGCAGCAGCAGTACGTGCCGCAGCCGATGCCGATGCCGTACGGCTACCCCGCTATGCCGCCCACGCACACGCCGTACGCGTATCCAGCCGCGCCGACTCAGCCCTATCAGCAGCAGCAGCCGGGACCGCCGGGCGCCTGATCAGGCAGTCGCCTTAGTGCGCTTGGCAGCCTCGACGTGCGCCGCGGCAGCAAGTGCCGCCGTGGTCGCGTCACCGACCGCGTTGGTGATCTGACGCACGTACTGCGATCGGACGTCACCCGCCGCGAACAGTCCGGGCGTCTTCGTCTCCATCTTGGCGTCGGTGAGGATGTGCCCGCCTTCGTCGGTCTCGACCAGGCCGTCTTCGAAAATGTCCGAATGCGGCGTGAACCCGACGAATGGGAAGACCGCGTCGACCGCGATCTCGGAGACTTCGCCGGTCTCGTTGTTCTTCACGCGTAGGCCGGTGACTTTCCCGTCGCCAACGATTTCCTCGACAACCGAATTGAGGATCTTCTCGGTCTTGCCGGTGGCGTCGAAATGCTCGACCAGCACGGGCGAAGCGCGGAACTCGTCCCGACGGTGTACGAGATACACCTTCGATCCGTAGCGAGTGAGAAACGCTCCTTCTTCGAGCGCAGAGTCGCCGCCGCCGACGACCGCAATGGTCTTGTCCTGAAAGAACGCTCCATCGCAGACGGCGCAGTACGACACGCCGGCACCGGCCAACTCCTGTTCGCCGGGAACTCCTAGTTTGCGCGCCTCGCCACCGACGGTCACGATCACCGACAACGCGCGATACTCCTCGCCCTCGTCGGTTTCGATCAGGAACTCGTCGCCTTGTTTGCTGATGTTGCTGACCGTGCCGAACTCAAACTCGGCGCCGAACTTCTTGGCGTGCTCCTCAAACTTCTGCGCAACCTCGGGGCCGGTCTGCATCGAAAGACCGGGATAGTCGTCGATGTCGGCGGTGTTCCAGAGCTGCCCGCCGACCGCTCCGCGCTCGAGCACGATCGTCTTCACGCGTGAACGTCCCGCGTAGAGCGCGGCGGTGATACCTGCCGGCCCGCCGCCGACGATCGCGATTTCGTAGTTGTTGTCACTCATTGCTCTGTCTTCCGCTCCGTTTCACAGGTTCACTGGTGATTCGCTGGCCATCCATAGGCAGACGCGCCGTCAGGCACCTTCGGTCTTCAATACTTTACTTTGTATAGTAGCGATCTGCGCCTGCCAGTCAACAGCATTTTTCCGTAGACCGATGAACGCGATCACACCTGGAATCGTCGGCATGATGAACGCGAACACACGGTAGGCGAGAACCGCCGCAGTCGCATTCGCCAGGCCGACTTCAAACGCCACGTAAGTGGCGATCATGCCGCCCTCCACGGCTCCAACTCCGCCGGGCGTCGGGATGATGTTGGCGATCATGCCGACGAAATAGCCCATGATCAACACGCCCAGCACCGGCGAGGCCCCGAACGCTTTGAAGCAGGCCCATAGCGTCGCGATGTCAAATGCCCACCAGCCGAACGCGCCGAGCAGGCCGGGCTCGCGTTTGCGGATCAAGCCAACGGCGACCCGCGTTCCATGGCCGATCAACGCCGGCACTGCGGCAAGTTTGCGCGCTAGATCGGCCGCTTTGCCGCGGCCTTCCGACCACCGTGCGGCAATTCGCTCGAGGTTGCCGGGCACCAGTAGCGCTGCAAGGAAGATCGCGATGACCAAACCGCCGAAGATCGCCGGAACAACGGTCACCCCGAACGGCGCCGCCCCCGGGATCAATCCTGCCCGCAGGAGGGCACCGTCGATCACCAAGGCAATCATGAAGATCGCGTAGAGGATCACGTAGAACGCAACCAAATAGCTGACCGAGAGTCTGCGGCCCATCCCGGCCTTGCGCACGGCCCAGAAGGTGAGCGCGATTCCGCCCGCTCCGGCCGCGCCAAAAAGTCGCGTCGCTGCCACGCCGGCCATCGAGATTCGGTAGCTACCGCGCCAGCCGATGATCGGGATTTTGCGTATGAACACGGCGCGAAACAGCCAGATGTAAGAGGCGTATGACATCAGCTCGAACAGGAATGCGGCAAACAGCCATTTGCGGTCGCCGCCGTCCCTGATTTTGCTGAGACTCTCCTGCAGTCCGGGGAGTTGCGGCACGACGCCATAAAAGAACGCCAGAACGATCACGATGAACGCGATTCCCGCAATCAGCGTGCGGCGGCTGAAGAAGGTGCTCTTGAAGCGCTCCCAGGCTTGTTCGACCTGGTCATCGCTTTCCTCACCGACTTCAAGATCGAGCTCATCCTCCAGCTCGTCAAGGGGTCGAAGTTCTGAATCCTTCAATGTCGGGCGATCATATAGACCGCTTCCGGCGCGAAAGCGCAGGGTCGTCCCGCAACCGAATCCCGGGCCGTCGAGCGAGTAGATACAATCCGCGCGCCTTGCTGAACCTGGCCCCCACAAAGCCGATCACTGCAGCGTCCAACGCTCGCCGTACTGCCCCGCTGACCGCGGCTCTCGGGGTGTTCGTTGCCGTCATCGTCGCCGTCCTGCCGCAGACGGCATCGGCCGGGGTTGCGTGGCCGGATTCAGCCGGATCGTCGACCGCTGAAACGGTCAACACCCTCTACTTCGTCGTACTCGTCGTCGGCGTCATCGCCGTCCTCGCCCTCTTCGCCGCTCTTGCGCGCGCAACACGCAGCGAAGTCGACGCCGACTCAGTCGCAGCCGACTCGGTCGAAACCGGCAAGAAAGCCGTTGTCGCCGGCGTCGTGCTGTTCGTCGCCTTTGCGGTCGTCGGAGTTCTGGCCTTTTCGAACACCTCGTCGGCGAAACCGTCGCTCAGCGGTGTGGGCAACGACTTCAAAGCCAGCCCGCTGACTGACGAGAAACTCGACGACCCGACCGGTCTGAAGCCGCCGTCCGGCCCCTCTATGTCAGTTCAGGTCAATGGTCAGCAGTTCCTCTGGCGCTACGTGTACCCAGACGCCAAAGGGGACTGGAACACCTACAACTACCACGATCTGGTGATTCCGGCAGGCGTGACCGTTCTGCTCGACGTCACCTCGTCTGACGTGGAACATGCGTGGTGGGTGCCGCAGCTCGGTGGATCGATCGACGCGACCCCCGGCTACATAAACCGCGGTTGGATTCGCGTCGACGAGCCCGGTACGTACGCGGGCCACTCAACAAAGGTTTCCGGCACCAACTACGCGAGCATGAGCACCACCGTACGTGTGCTTTCACCGGAAGACTTCAAGGCTTGGCTGAAGACCAAGCAGGCAGCGATCACTGAAGCTATGGATGAACTCGGAGCCGAGGTTGAGTCCGGCGAAGAGGCAGGCTTGGTCGAGGGCGAATCAGCACTCAAGGAAGGCAACTGAGGATGGCCACTGGCGCATTCGAACAGCCGGAACACGTCTCTGAGGTCGTCGTCCGCGAACCGATCGACGGCACGCGCGCGCGCTGGGTGAACCGCGTGCGTAGCGCAGATCACAAGCTGATCGGCACGACGATGATCGGATTTTCGCTGATGGCGGTCGTGCTGGCTGGTTTCACCGAGTTGATGACCTGGGGTCAGCTGGCCGTGCAGGACAACACCTTCCTCAGCCCAGAGCGCTTCTACAGCCTGCACACGCTTTCCGACACTACGTACCTGTACCTGTTCGCGCTGCCGCTTTTCGCCGGCATCGCCACCTACGTCCTGCCTTTGCAGATCGGAGCGCGAACAAGCGCGTTCCCGCGCTTTTCGGCGCTCGGCGCCTGGATGATTGTGTTCGGTGGCGTGACGCTCTACTTCAGCACGTTCATCAATACATGGCAGGGCACAGTGCAGGTGTCCTCCCCGCTCTCGACTTACTTCTACTCGCCCGGCGCCGGCGTGGATTTCTGGTTCGTCTCCGCAATCATGATCGCCGGTGGCCTGCTGGCGAATGCGATCGACCTCGCGGTCACCTACAAGACTTCTCGCGCCGATGGAATGACCAGCGAGCGTACGCCGGTTTTCTCGCACTCGATAGCCGTCTACGCCCTGGGAATCATCGTTACCGCACCGGTTCTGATCGCCGCCTGTCTGATGGCGCTGATCGAGCGTCAGTGGAACCTGTTCGGCATCTTCGATCCGGTCAGCGGCGGAAACGCACTGCTCTGGAAATCGCTCTTCCAGTGGTTCTCACACTCCGCCCCATACCTGCTGATCGTGCTGGCAATCGGAGCCGTCAGCGAAATTCTCGCCGCTGCCGCCGGTCGCTCGCCGGCCAACAGCGCCGGGCTCAAAAAGGCAATCCGCGCGTTCGCGGTGCTGGGCATCCTCAGCTTCGGGCAGGTTTACTTCGGCGCGCCCGTCGCTCCGGCGTGGGAATTGGCCTTCATGTTCATCGGGCTCGCCTTGGTCGTCCCGGCGATGGTGATTTTCTCGAGCTGGATCCAGACGATCTCCGGCGGCAACTTCCGCGCGACTGTCCCGGCCCAGTTCTCGCTCGTGTTCCTGGTGTTCTTCGCGTTCGTTCTGATCGACCATGTCGCCTTCTCGATGCCCGCGCTTTCGCAGTGGCTCGAAGGCAGCCAGTTCGGCTACGCATCTTGGCTGAACAAGGTCTGGGGCACGGCCGCGTTCGCCGGCTTCGGCGCCCTGCTCTTCTGGTTCCCCAAAATCACCGGTCGCAACTTCGACGTACCGAAGGCCAAGCTCGCGCTGGGCATGCTCACGATCGGCACCGCCGTGGCGTTGCTGGCGATGAGTTCCCTCGGCGTCGACGGCTTTGCTCGCGAGTTGTCGACCTACTCCGGTGGATACCAGGCGCGCAACCTGATCGCCGGCCTTGGCACTTTGTTGGCGGCCTTCGGTGCGATCGGGCTGTTGATCAACTTCATGCAGTCCAGTTCGAAGGGCGGAAAGGCCGGCAACGATCCGTGGCGCGCGGGTACGCTCGAATGGTTCGTCCCCTCCCCGCCACCGGTGAACAATTTCGATTCGATCCCGACCGTCGGCAGCGAATCACCGTTGAACGACCTGCGCGATCGGATCGCGTCAGGCTCCGGCGCGCTTGCCGGCTCGGTGGCCCAGTCGCCAACGTCGGGCCGCCCGTCGCTGCGCGAATCGAAGCACTAGTCGCGCGTTAGTACCCTTTGGCCACGGCCCAGGTCGTCCGGCCCGCGGCCCCAGAGAGCGTTCTCCCGCGCCGCTTTGCGGCTTGACCAGTCGGACGCATTTGCAGTGGAAGCAGCAACTCACACCCGTCACGTACCTGCCAGCCGCGCCACCGGTTTCGCCTTGGTGCGCCAGGTAGCGGCCGACTATTTCGAGCTGACGAAGCCGCGCGTCCAAACGCTGTTGCTGTGGACGACTGTCACCACGATGCTGGTTGCCGGAGACCCATCAATCGGGCTGGTCCTGATCACCTGCCTGGGAGGTGCGCTGTCAGCAGGTAGCGCCGGTGCGATCAATCACTACATCGATCGCGACATTGATCTGCAGATGGCCCGTACTGCCAGTCGGCCGATTCCTGCGGGACGCATCTCGCCGCGCGCCGGGTTGATCTACGGAATCGCACTGGGCATCGCCTCGGAAGCCGTACTGCTGATCTGGGTGAACGCCCTGGCTGCGCTGCTCGCACTCTGCGGCCTGCTCGGATACGTATTCGTCTACACGCTGTGGCTCAAGCGCCGCACGCCGCAGAACATCGTGATCGGCGGCGCCGCCGGGGCGATCCCGCCGCTGGTCGGCTGGGCGGCCGTCACCGGCTCACTCAACCTCACCGCTTGGCTGCTTTTCGCGATCGTTTTCATGTGGACTCCGCCGCACTTCTGGGCACTGTCGGTGATGATCCGGGACGACTACGAGGCATCGTCCATCCCAATGCTGCCGGTGGTGCGCGGCATCAAGTCGACGACCACGCACATACTCGTCTACAGCGTGCTGCTGTTGGTCACCACGTTGATCCCCGTAGCCACGGGAGCGTTCGGCGCCCTCTACGCCTCGATCGCCACTGTGCTCGGGCTGGCCTTCATCGCAATGGCCTACCGCTTGACCAAGAACAGCGACAAGCCCGTCCCACTCCAGACCTATCTCTTCTCGCTGGCATACCTCGCCACGCTGTTCCTCGCAATGGTGGTCGACACGTCGATCTGACCGCAGCCCGCGGGGTTTCGGGACCGTCAGCGCGATCTGCTAAAAATCTCCAGCTCAACGACGCTTCAAAGCACCACCCTTCATTCGCAACAGGAACTTTCACGGCAAAGGTCAAGGCATGAACCGCACCCTCGTACAACGCAATCTTCGCACCGCGATCATCGTCGGCGGCATTGCCGCCGCTGTCTTCGCCGGAACGTTCATCCTGACCGTCGCCTGGGTCGGTTAGGTGGCGACGATGAGCAACGAGAACATCGACACGGCCAGCGCAGCCAACAGACCCGAGGTCGACTCGATCTGGCTCACTCCGGGCTCGGTGAAGCCGATATTTCTCGCCGCTTCGATTCTGCTTGTGCTCGTCGGATTGTTCGCGTTTCGCCCGCTGATGATTGCCGCGCTGGTCGCCGCCGCGTGGATCTCGATCGCCTGGATCGGCGAGTCGCGCGAAGAGTCGGACGAATTGCCGCTCAATTAGCGGCTGGCGGTCCCGGTACTTCGCTGGTCGCGCCGTCGCGTACCCAGCTTGAGACGATGTCCCGCATCGACAGCACGCCGACGACCGTCGCGCCGTCGATCACGATCAGGTGTCTGAAGTTGCCGCGAACCATCTCATCCGCGGCCTGCTCGAGCGACCAGTCGGGCGAAGCAAAGACCGCACGCTCGGTCGAGTGCTGAGAAACCGGCTCCTCGCCCGTGATTCGGTCTGCCGCGTAGGCACGGAGAATGTCGCGCTCCGTGATGATGCCCGGCCCCGGTGCGTCTGGATCGACGACGATGGCCGCGCCCACCTTGCGTTCCATCATCTGTTTGGCGACGTCGCGCAGCTGTTGCCCGGGCCCAACCGTCAACACCGTTTTTGACATTCCGTCTTTGACCAGCATCTACATTCACCACCTTTGTTGAACCCAGTTTTGACGCGGGCGCATCAGATTATCGTTGCCGAGAGGTGCAAGTGCTTCCCGGCACAAATCGCCGCTACATGACCGGATAACATCTGCGCCGGTTCGACACTGTCCGTTTGGTTTCGACCGCGTTCGATCCCAGTCAGATCCAGTTCGTTCCAGTTCTTTCGTTAGGTGACTCGCGCTCGCATTGCGCGGCCCATTTCAAGGAGTTTGATGAAAGCTTCACATCGCATCTTCGGCATCATCATCGCCCTCGCGGTGACCGCCGGCCTGATCGCGTTCACCTTCGCGTACGACTGGTTCGGCCCGCTGATCGCCGAAGAGAGCGGCAAGATCGACAACGTCTACCGCTGGCTGCTTGTGGCTTCGATCCCGTTCTTCGTGATCATCGTCGGCATCATCACGTTCTGCATCCTTGAGTTCCGCGCCGACGGCGACGACGACGACCGCGACGGAGAGCCATTTCATGGCTCTACCCGTATCGAGATCGTCTGGACCGTGATCCCGACAATCATCGTGGTTGCCCTGGGAATCTACGCCTGGATCGTGCTCGACCAGGTCGAAGCCAAGCAACCGAACGAGATGACGATCAACGTTGTCGGTCAACAGTTTGCCTGGAACTACGAGTACCCGCAGCTCGGCGTTCAGACCAGCGGCGACCTCGTCGTTCCGAAGAATCGCCCGCTCTACTTCGAGATGACCTCGGTCGACGTGATCCACAGTTTCTACATCCCGAATGCCAGACTCAAGCGCGACACGGCGGACGGCTTCACCACACGTCTGCGCTTCACACCGGACAAGACCGGTTCCTACCCAATCGTCTGCGCCGAACTCTGCGGAATCGGTCACACGACGATGCGAGGCACGCTGCGCGTGGTCGAGCCGGACGAGTTCACCAAATGGGTGGCTTCGCGCAAAGGCCCGAACGCTCCCAAGCCGACCGGCGCCAACACCATTTCACCCCTCTCCCCGACCGGCGAAACCGGTAAGTAAGCGAAAGGTAATCTGACTCCGATGGCCGCATCACTACGTTCACCCGGTTGGTACCGCGCAGCCCTGTGGACTGCAATCGGCTTTGTGTTTGCCTTCGTGCTCGTCGTCGGCATCCGCGCCGCTGCAGATTTCGGCGTCGTCGTTCAGTGGGATTCGATCATCACCGTTGCGCTCGTGACGATGCCGATCTTCTTCCTCTACGGAATCGGCTGTTTCGACACATGGCTCTACTGGATCTCGGGCCGACCGACCAAGCCCGACGATCACGCCGACCACGGTGCCCACTCGTGGAAGGACTACTTCAAGGTCAACACAGACCACAAGGTCATCGGCATTCAGTACATCGTCACGACCTTCTTCTTTTTCATGATCGGCGGCCTCTTCGCGATGATCTTCCGCGCCGAGCTGCTTCAGCCGGGGATGCAGTTCATCGACGCGCAGACGTTCAACGGGCTGTTCTCAGCACACGCGGCGCTGATGATCTTCCTCTTCATGGTGCCGGTCTTCGCAGGTATTGCCAACTACGTCCTGCCACTGATGCTCGGCGCGCCGGACATGGCCTTCCCGCGTCTGAACGCGCTGTCCTTCTGGTTCCTGCCCTGCGCCGGAATCATGTTCCTCGCGTCGTTCCTGGCTCCGGGTGGTGCTTTCGCAACCGGCTGGACGGCCTACGCCCCGCTGTCCGATCAGGCCCCGCTCGGCCAGACATTCTTTTCGATGGGAGTGCAGTTTGCCGGTGCGTCGTCGATCGCCACCGCGATCAACTTCTTGGTCACGATCATCACCATGCGCGCGCCCGGAATGACGTTCTGGCGCATGCCACTACTCGGTTGGGCAAACTTCGCCACTTCATTGCTGGTTGTGCTCGCAACTCCGTTCATCGCCGGCTCGCAGTTCATGATCCTCTTCGATCGCGCACTCGGTATGAACTTCTTCGATGCAGCTCAGGGTGGCGACACCGTGATGTATCAACATGTTTTCTGGTTCTATTCGCACCCTGCGGTCTACATCATGGTGCTGCCCGGTTTCGGAATCATCTCCGAGATCATCTCTGCCAACGCCCGAAAACCCGTTTTTGGATACCGCATGATGGCCTTCTCGCTGCTCGCGATCGTCGTGCTTGGCTTCGCGGTCTGGGCCCACCACATGTTCGTTGCGCCGATGCAGGATTGGATCCGCATCCCAATGATGTTCACGACAATGTTGATCGCGGTACCCACCGGCGTGAAGATCTTTTCCTGGCTCGGAACCATGTGGCGGGGAGTGATCCATCTTCGAACGCCCATGGTTTGGGCGCTCGGGTTCATGACGATGTTCGTGCTCGGCGGAATCAGCGGTGTGATGCTCGCTGTGGTGCCGTTTGACATCGCCGTGTCCGACACATATTTCGTTGTGGCCCACTTTCACTATGTGTTGTTCGGCGGCTCACTATTCACGATCTTCGCGGGCATCTACCACTGGTTCCCGAAAATGACCGGACGGATGTACAACGAGACGCTCGGCAAGTGGCATTTCTGGACGACTTTCATCGCCTTCAACGCAACCTTTGCGCCGCAGCACCTGGTTGGACTCGAGGGCATGCCACGTCGTGTCGCCGACTACGCGGAGCAGTTCGCCGCATGGAACATGTTCATCTCGATCTCGTCGTTCGTACTCGGTGCGTCGATGCTCATCTTCATCTACAACATGGTCTATTCGTGGCGCTCGGGCCCGATAGCACCGGCCAATCCGTGGAACGCGCACACGCTTGAGTGGCAGGTCAGCAGCCCGCCGCCTATTTTCAACTTCGACGACGTCCCGACGGTTGTCGGCCATCCCTACGAGTACGGCGTGCCCGGCGCGCGGCACGGAATCTTCAAGGAACCGGAGCCGGTGGTCGCCGCAGTGACCGGCGATTCGACGACAACCTCAACCGATGACGGCGAGCCGGCGCCGGCCTGAGGCCGCAGCGCACGTTCGCGAAACACACTTACAAGCACTGAATCAAGCGAAAGGCCCGACGAACACCATGGAAGCAGCCAGCGCAGCGCACGCAGAGCACCACGGTCACATGCCGGTGGCGAACGCCTCCGCCAAGATCAACCGTGAGTACTTCGGCATGGTGCTCTTCATCGTGTCGGAAATCATGCTGTTCGCGTCGTTCTTCACGGCGTACTTCTTCATTCGCGTCGTCCAGGGCGAACCGTGGATGCCGGAGGGCCAGGAGCTTCCCGTATACGTCGCGATGGCCAACTCGGCGATTCTGTTCTCCTCCTCGGCAACGATGCACTGGGCGCTCGAGGGTCTCAAGCACAACAACCGCAAGGCCTTCAAGACCGGCCTCGTACTGACCCTGATCCTCGGATCGACGTTCCTCGGCGTGCAGATCAGCGAGTACGTCCACCTCGGCTTCCTACCCAAGGACAGCGCCCAGGCATCCGTGTTCTTCAGCCTCACCGGCATTCACGGCGCCCACGTCGCAGTCGGTCTGATCGTCCTCGCGACGGTCACACGCCGCGCATTCAAGGGTCACTACGGGCCGGAGAAGGACAAGCACTGGGGCGTTGAGATCCCCGGTCTGTACTGGCACTTCGTCGACGTGATGTGGGTGTTCGTCTTCACGTCGCTGTACCTGCTCTAGCGCTTCGTCAGAGCTAGCGGCACACCGCGAACGCCTCCCCGGATGCCTACGAATGCCTGATACCCCGAACGACCCGCAGAAGCGCGTCAAGCGGTCTCAAGAGCCCGCCGAACAACGCTTCAACCCACTGCGCAACGAGGAGGACATGTTTCGCGTGGTCGTCTGGGTCGGAGCGATTTGCCTCGTCCTGATTGTCGTAGTCGCCCTGGCGCGAACGGCGTTCTAGCCCGCACCTCCTCACTCCTCCTCCTCGCCGTCCAAAACCCGGCGCGGCGCTGGCGCGGGATACCCATAGAAAAGGCGACCCCGAGGTCGCCTTTTGAAACTACGTCAGTATTCCTGAAGATCGATCAGCGAACCTCGTCGATGTACTCCGCGATCATCTTGATCTGGTCTTCGCTGAGCGTGCCCTCGAAGGCCGGCATGCCGTTGCCACCGTTGGCGATCTGGGCGATCATTGCCTTCACGTCGAGCTTGCTCATGTCGAGATTGGGTCCGACCGTGCCGGCAGTGCCTGCATCGGCCAATACGTGGCAGCTTCCACAGTTCGTCTTGAAGAGGCTTTTGCCGTCGTCCCCGCCGCCGATGTCCGCGAGTTCGCCGGTGTCCTTGCCGGGCAGACCCGCCACGAGACCGACGTAAGCGGCGACGTCGCGCGCGTCCATACCCTCGACGATGTCTGCCGGCATGTTCAGGCTCGCCGGAGTGAGCTTCTGCGACGGAAGCTTGATCTGCTCGAGCGTGACGCCCTCGATCGTGTCGCCCATGCCATCAATCCGAGCGCGGCGGAATGCGTCATCGAGATCCGGGCCGATCGTGCCAACGGTGCCGGCGCGAGCCATCACGTGACAGGCACCGCACTTCTCGATGAACAGCGTCTTTCCGTTCGCCAAGTCGGGCTTCGAGTCGTTTCCACATCCAGAGGCCGCAACGCTCGCGGCCACGATTGTCGTCAGGGCGAGAAACTTGATGCTCTTGAGTTGTTTCGGGGGTCGTGTCTGCATCTGCGGCGGGAATCCTAGCCGACCGTGTGGCGGTTGCGGGACGCGTTTCTTGTGCTTGTGGCCATCGTCACCAACAGCGCTCAGGGGCGCCTCAAACCTTCGC
>JBMYXO010000060.1:0-13642 GCA_049608465.1 Solirubrobacterales bacterium
GCCGGGGCGGTGCTGGGCGACGCTCGTTACCTCGACGCCGCCCTGGCGTGTGCCGAGTTCGTCGAGCGCGAACTGCGAACCGCCGACGGCCGCGTGATTCGCTCCTGGCTCGATGGCAAACCGGGACCACCCGGATACCTCGAGGACCACGCCTACCTCGCCGCCGCCTATCTCACGCTCTACGAGTCGACGGGCGACGTCCGCTGGTTCCAGCGCGCTCGGGATCTCGCCGACCTGATGATCGAACGCTTCGAAGACGCCGGCGACGGCGGATTCTTCAGCGTCGCCGACGACCACGAGCGGTTGATCGTCAGGCGCAAAGACATCGAGGATTCACCGATCCCGAGCGGCAATTCTGCTGCCGCGCTCGTGCTGCTGCGCTTGGGCGCCTTGACGGCGGATCGCCACTACATAGAGTTCGCCACGCGCGCACTGAAGATCGTGCAGCGTGTCGCGGCAAGGTTCGCGATCGGTTTCGGCCACGCGCTGCAGGCGATTGCATTTCACGTCGGCCCGGTCAGAGAGTTCGCCGTGGTTGGTGACGACGGCGACGCGTTGCTGGCCGTCATACGTGCGCAGTACCGACCGCGTGCGGTTCTTGCATATGGCCGCGATGATGAGGGTCAGGTTCCGTTGCTCGAAGGTCGATCCGCAGTCAGCGGCTCACCGACTGCGTATGTCTGTAGCCAGTTCGTCTGCGAGCGGCCGGTCACGTCAGTTGACGCGCTGTCTGAGTTGCTCACCTGATCGCCGAGCCGCTGGTGGCTTAGTCAGTTCGGTCCTGGAATTGCCGCAAATTGCGGCGCTTTGCAGTTGGCACGACGGGCGATCCGCGGTCCGGCTGGTAGAAACAACGGCAATGAGTAGTGCGCTTGCAAAGCGACCCCGGTCAGACGGGCTGTCGACGGAAATGTGGATCGAGGTCGACACACCCGGTGGCCGCGTCTTCGCGGCCTTCAGCGAGCTGGGGATTTCTTACGTCGCGCCGGCACACGATGCCGCCGAGTTCGTGGAGCATTTTCATTCGCGAACCGGTCGCCTCGCAGTCCCGGCATTCGCCGAAGACCATCAGGAAATCGTCGAAGCGATCCTCAGCGGAGAGCGGGCTCTTGAGCTCTGCGACCTCCAACAGGTGTCGCCGTTCACACGTCGAGTGTTGGAGGCGACATCTCGCATCGAACGCGGACAGACACGTTCTTACCAATGGCTTGCGCGCAGTATCGGAATGCCCGAGGCCTCACGCGCGGTTGGCAATGCGCTCGGCAGCAACCCGATCCCGTTGGCGATCCCCTGCCACAGAATCGTGCGCGGCGACGGCACACTCGGTGGATACGCGTTCGGAACCCAGATGAAGCGCTCGTTGCTCGAACACGAAGGCGCGCTTCCCGCCGGCACCGTCGGCTCGCTCGCCTAGCTCAGCCAGTCCGACCTGCTCAACCCGGTTGGAGGGTGCTAGCGATAACGATCGCTGGTCGTGACGCGCGTCCAGTCCGGTAGCGGGGCCTCGGGCGGCGACGAGCGGTGCGTATCGGTTCCGGCCGAATCGGCGTCGGGCAAGGCGGCGGGGCGATTGGTGTCGTGGTTCGTCTGCACCGCACCGGACACCGGCTCCGCCGGCGAAATGGGCGGAACTCCACCAACAGTCGCTATTCGCGGCTGCTGTGGTGGCGGTCGATCACTGATTTTCGCGGGCCACCAGATCTTCGACCCCATCAAAAAGCCGAGCGCCGGCACAAGCAGCGTTCTCACCACCAAGGCATCGAATAGCACGCCCATCGCGATCGCGAATCCGATTTCGGTCAGGGAAACGATCGGCATCGCCGCCAACACGAGGAACGTGCCTGCCAGAACCACACCGGCTGAAGTGATCACTCCGCCAGTAACGATCAAACCGCGGCGCATTCCTTCCCGCGCACCATGAACCAACGCTTCTTCTCGCACGCGCGCCATCAGGAAAATGTTGTAATCCACGCCGAGCGCAACGAGGAATATGAACACGAAAATCGGTACGTACTCGTCGACTCCGGGGAAGCCGAAAACCATGTCGAAGATCACGTAGCTCGCGCCGAGGATCGCGAGGAACGAGGCCACAACAGTGATCATCAGCACGATCGGGGCAACAACCGAACGCATCAGGACGACCAGAATCAACAGCACGACAAGCAGCACCAACGGCATGATCAACCGATTGTCGTCGGCCGCAAAACTACGGCTGTCGGCCTCCACCGCGGTTGCACCCGACACCAGCGCGGCACCCGGCAGCGCTTGATTCAACTGCCCTCGAATCGTTGGAATCGCATCGATCGCCTCGTCGCTGTAGGGCGCGTATTTGAGGTCGGCCTCGATGCGGGTCGCACCCTGACCCGGTTGGATGATGCCGACCGATGCGACGTCGGGAGACTGCTTGAGCAACGCAACCACGGGCTTGACGTTGCCTTCTTCCTCGACCAGAACCGTCATCGGTCCCGTGGCTCCCGGCGGAAGTGCCTGCTCGAGAATCTCCTGTCCGCGCACCGATTCGACGTCGTCGCGGAAGCCTTCGGAAAGGTCCAACCCGCCCGGGTTCGTCAACAGACCGGTCGCCATCACGGCCATCACCGCAAACACTCCGACTGTCACGACCACCGGTCGGCGCGCGATCCGATCGGCAAGGCGCGACCAGAAGTTGACCGGGACCTCCGCCGTCTGCGAACCAGTTTCCGGCACGAAGGGCCAGAAAACTCGTCGGTCGAACACCAGCAACAACGCGGGTAGCAGCGTCAACATCGCCAGCATCGATAGACCGATGCCCATGGCCGCGATCGGCCCGGCGCCAGAGGTTGCATTGACATTGGCGAGCATCAGGCAGAGCAGCGCCGCGATCACTGTGGCAGCCGATGCAAAGATCGCCGGGGCCGAGCGCTTCAACGCGTGGCGCATCGCTTCGTGTCGGTCTTCGTATACGCGTAGTTCTTCCCGATACCTCGCGATCAACAGCAATGCATAGTCAGTTCCCACTCCGAAAACGAGCACTGTCATCAGCGCTGCCGCCTGCGACGTGATCGTCACGCCATTCTCGGCGAGCAGAGTGCCGAATCCGCGGGCACTTATTTCGGCCGCGCCGACCGAAAGCAAGGGCAACAGCCAGAGGAATGGACTGCGATAGATCAGCAACAAAAGCAAAGTGATCAGTGCGACCGTGCCGAGCAGGAGATTTCCGTCGATCTCATCGAACACGCGAACGGTGTCGTCGAAAAAGCCGGTCTGACCGGTCAGCGCAGTCTCCAGACCCGGCGGATTGTCGCGTTTGAGAGACCGAAGTCGATCGGATACGTCGAACAGAATTTCCTGGTCGCCCTGGGCCCTCACCTGGGTGTAGATCGCAGCCGTCTTGCCGTCTTCGAAGAACAGCGGCACCGGCTTGCCCAACTCGTTCGGCAGCGGATTGTTTTCGAGGTCGGCTACGTCTGAAAGGATCGCTGCCTTGTCAAGTTCGTTCAATCCGTTCGGATTGTTGTAGACCAGCAGACCGGTCAGCAATTGATCGCCAAAGGCGCGTTCCTCGAGTTCGATCGCTTGCAGTGACTCGGCGGATTTCGGCAGATAGTTGGCGTCTCGATTGTTTTGCGCGCTCTCGAAATCCATCGCAGATCCGAGCAGCGCGAGAACAATGGCTGTCCAGCCAGCCAGTACCAGCCATTTGGCTCTTTTTCCAGTTGCAAGCAGTAAAAGGTTCATGGAGAGGCCGCGAATAGTACGTACTTCGGCTGCGGTAGGCGAAATCTAAAATGCACCAACCGGTGTAACCAGTTGGGTCACGATCGTTTAGTCAGCGCGCTCGGCCACCATACTCTCGCGCCGATGTCCCAGACCAGGGCTGGTACCAGGACCGATCGGACCAACAACGCGTCGAAGAGTATCCCGAACGCGACCGCAAATCCGATTTCGACCATGAACACCAGTGGCAGGGTCGCGAGAATCGAGAATGTCCCCGCAAGCACGATGCCCGCCGACGTGATCACGCCTCCGGTTGCGATCAGCGCGCGCATCATGCCCTCATCGGAGCCGACCTTCAAGGTCTCCTCTCGTGCGCGTGCCATCAAGAAGATGTTGTAGTCGACGCCGAGCGCGACCAGGAAGATGAAAACGAACAGCGGCAGGCCGGGGTCAATCCCGGGGAAGCCGAAGACGTTGGTGAAGACCCATAGGCTTGCGCCAAGCGACGCAAAGAACGAAGCAATGACAGTCGCCATCAACACCAGTGGCAGTGTTACCGCGCGCAGAAGCGCAATCAGAATAAGCAGCACGAGCACGAGCGCGACCGGAATGATCAACTGGTTGTCCCGTTTGGCCGTCTTGCGCTGGTCGTACGCCTCCGCGGATTGGCCGCCGACGTAGATCTCGGCGTCCTCGACCCGATCCAGACTCGCGCGCAACCGCGGTATCGACGCGCGCGCCTCTTCGGCGAACGGATCTGTCTTCAGCGTCGCCTGAATGCGCGTCACACCGTTCGCGCTGATCGGGTTGTCGTCGACGACCGCCACCTGCGGGTCGGACCGCAACGTCTGCGTCGCGGCAGTCACGGCGTCCTCATCGCCCTTGACGATCACGATCGTCGGGCCGGTCGCACCCGGTGGCAGCGATTTCTTCAAGAGTTCCTCGCCGCGTACTGAATCGACCTCTGCAACGTACGAGTTGTTTTCGTTCAGGCCTTCGCTGTACTCCGTCCAGCCGAGCGCCAAAACGCCCATCAACAAAATCATCGCCAACCACGTGCGACGCGGATGGGATCGCACGCGTTGGCCGAGTTTTGCCCAGAAGCCGCGTGCGGCGAATTCATGGTCGGAGCGGTAGCGCGGCACAAACGGCCAAAAGGCAAATCGGCCGACGATCAGCATCAGCGCCGGCAACAACGTGAGCATTGAGAACATCGCGATCAAAACACCGACTGCGGCGATCGGTCCGAGCGCTTGCGTCGAGTTGCTGTCTGCGAGCAGCAGAACGAACAGCGCCGAGGCCACGGTGGACGCAGACGCGACGATCGCCGGCACCGAGGCATGCAGTGCAGCACGCATCGCTTCGTGGGTGTCCTCGTGGCGCCGCAGCTCTTCGCGGTATCGCGAAACCAGCAGCAGCGCATAGTCGGTCCCCACGCCGAACACCATCACCGTCATGATCCCGGCCGATTGCCCGTTAACCACCGCCCCGGCTTCGGCTATCAAGGTGCCGGCTGCGCGCGTGAGGCCCTCGGCAAACAGCACCGACAACAACGGGATGATCCAAAGAATCGGGCTGCGATAAATCAACAACAGCAGCGTGATCACGACCAGCGCGGTTCCGAGCAGCAGTGTGGTGTTCAACGAATCAAACACTTCGGTGGCGTCGGCCGCATAACCGATGCCGCCCGTCACAAACGCCGCCAGACCGTCGGGTGCTTGTTCGGTGATCGCGTCGAGTCGCTTCTTGGCGGCGGTGAGCCGCTCGTCCTCGCCGGTCGCCTCGTACGCGACGTAAAGTGTGGCCGTATTGCCATCGTCGGCGAACGACGGAATCGCCTTCCCGACCTGTCCCTCAAGAGGGTTCGCATTCAACGAGTCGGCGGCCTGCTCGACGGCGGTGCGATCCTCGTCGGTCAACCCCGAATCACGCTGAAAGACCACCAACCCCGGCAGCTGTTCGCCTCCGGGCAGCGTCTGCTCGAGTTCGATCGCCTTCAAAGACTCTGCCGAACCCGGCAGAAAACTTTCGCTGGTGTTGACCTGGACCTTCTCGAAGTCGGCAGCTTTGCTGCCAGTGGCCACCAGCAGCAGAATCCAGAAAAGAAAAACGAGGTACTTCGTGCGCCTTCCGGTCACGAAGTCAAACACCGATTTCATCGCGAACACCTTCCGCGGAAAATCACCGCGCTAGAGAATGGGCAGGTATCGATCGAGCTCCCACTGCGTGACCTGCGACCGATAGGTCTCCCACTCATTGCGCTTGATCTCGATGAATCTTTTGAACATGTGCTCGCCCAGCGTGCGCAGCACAAGCTCGGAGCTCGACGCGATTTCAACTGCTTCGCCAAGTGTTTCCGGCAGGTGCTCAACGCCAATGCGGCGTCCTTCCTCCGCGTTCAGGTGGTACAGGTTCTTCTCCATCGGTTCCGGCAACTCGTAGCCCTTTTCGATTCCCTCCAGGCCCGCCTGCAGAAGCGCGGCGAACGTCAGATACGGATTGCAGGCCGGATCCGGGCAACGTAGTTCGGCTCGCACCGCTTCGCCGCTTGGACGGGCTGAATCCGTTCTGTACGGAGGTACGCGCACCAGCGCCGATCGGTTGCGTCGCGACCAGGCGAGGTAGACGGGCGCCTCGTAGCCGGGCACCAGGCGCTTGTAACTGTTGACCCATTGCGCAAAGATCGCGCAGATCTCGCGGGCGTGCGTGAGTTGACCGGCGATGAAGGCCTTACCGACGTCGCTGAGGAAGTAGCGGTCATTCTCGTCGTAAAAAGCGTTCTTGCCGTCCTTGAAGAGCGACTGGTGCGTGTGCATGCCAGAGCCGTTTTCGCCGAACAGCGGCTTTGGCATGAAGGTCGCGTGATAGCCGTACTGCTGGGCGTATTCCTTGACGACGATCCGGTAGGTCATGCAGTCGTCGGCCATCTTCATGGCGTCGGCGTAGCGCATGTCTATCTCGTGCTGAGACGGACCCACCTCGTGGTGGGTGTACTCGACATGAATTCCCATCTGCTCGAGCGCAAGCACGGTGTCGCGGCGCACGTCGGTGCCGGCATCGAGGGTGGTCAGGTCGAAGTAACCGCCGCGGTCCAGCGGCTCGGGCGATCCGCCCTTGGCCACATCGCCTTCACGGAAGTAGTAGTACTCGAGTTCGGGAGCGACGTTGAACACGTCGAAGCCGAGATTGTGCGCACGATCGACGGCGCGGCGCAATGCATGGCGCGGATCGCCCTCGTAGGCCTGCATGTCCGGCGTGACGATGTCACAGAACATCCGCGCGACGCCCTGGTCCTCCGGCCTCCAGGGCAGCACCGCGAACGTCGACGGGTCGGGCTTGGCGATCATGTCGGACTCTTCGATCGCATTGAAGCCGGTGATCGACGATCCGTCGAAGCCGGCGCCGCCATCGAAGGCGTCGCGCAACTCGGCGCTGTTGATCGAGAAGCTTTTGAGTTGGCCGAGGATGTCCGTGAACCAGAGGCGGACGAAACGGATGTCGTGCGCCTCGATCTCCGACATCACGTCATCGGCGGTCATCTTGTTTTCGGGCACGGCGGATCTCCTCGGTCATTGGCGTCAACGGGTACGCGGACTGAGGCCAATCCTAGTCGGCATGAAGGGATCGACGCAGCCGCGAGAACGTGCTGACGTGAGAAAACTATGTGCCGGTGACGATCGCGACGACAACCATGAACACGCCCAGAAACAGCGCCCATTGTGCCGCGCGGTCGGGATGACGGTCGTAACGTTCAATCTGCACTGCTGGGCGGCGACGCGCCGGCGTGGCCTGGCCGCGAATCTTCACGGTTCGCACCGCTTCGGCGCGCGCCGCGGACTGATCGGCAGATCCCTGAGCCAGCCGCAACTCATAGGCCTCGTTGTCGAGGGATTGCGCGGCTTCGGTGACCGGTGCCGGATCACTCATTGCGACTGCTGATGCGAGTGGCGCAACTTCGCGGCGACGCGCGCGTGGTTCGACCGTCTTGCCGCGGACAGGCGACTTTGCACGAGCCGTTGAAGGATGGCCCGGCGACGGACGACCGTAAGTCTCGAGGTCAAACGCGTCACCGATCACCGGCTGGCGTGATTTGACTCCTGCGTTGCTCACTTCAGTACTTCCTCTTTCTTTGGGCTTACGGGGTTAGCTGACGGGCTCGCGCGGAAAGAGCCGCGCTACGCATCGGGTACGAGCAATTCAGCGTGTTGTTGCTGGCTGCCGAGCCTTCTGCGATTCGCCCCCGTCGTCTCACTGAAAACTGAATATGCCGAATGGCATCTGAAATACAGTGCCGAATGGCATCACAGTGCCGAATGGCATCAGCGATACGACAATGGGTCCCCCGCGTCGTCGGTTCTGAGTTACTCAAGTCTGCCCATCCGGTCGGACTGCAAAACGAGTTTCAGAATCGCAACTTCAGCGGTTACTGACGGAGGATGTTAACAAGCATCCGCGAAGAGTTGCGGCCGAAAGTGCTGCAAATCACGCAAAAACGGGTATTTATCGCCGTTTTCCCTCGAAATTGATAGTTTCCGCGCCGCAATGATCCTCGTTTTCGGCGCAACTGGCTACACCGGGCGGATGGTCGTCGAATCGCTCGTGTCCGACGGTCGCGACGTCAGAATCGCCGGGCGCTCTAGAGAGCGCCTCGAGAAACTCTCCGACAAGCACGGCGGACTGGACTGGCGCGTGGCCGACGTCAAGGAGCCGAAATCCGTTGTCGAAGCCGCCGAGGGAGCGTCGGTCCTCGTTACAACCGTCGGCCCATATACGTGGTGGGGCCATGTCGCAGCGGACGCCGCGCTCATCTCCGGAATCCCCTACATCGACATCACGGGCGAACCGAATTGGCTGCGCAAAGTGTTCGACGAGTACGGGCCACTCGCCGCCGAAGCGGGAATCCCAATGCTTCCGGCGATTGGTTACGACTACGTACCGGGAAATCTCGCCGGCGCTTTGGCGCTCGAAGCAGCTGGCAACGCCGCGCATTCAGTCGACATCGGCTACTTCCTCACCGGCGAGAACTCGCGGTCGATGAAATCACTCAGCGGCGGCACGCTGCGATCCCTGCGAGCGTCGTCCAGCGAAGAGCAGTTTGCCTTCCAAGGTGGGAAGCTGGTCAGCGAGCGCGGCGCTAAACGCGTCATCGCATTTGAAATCGCAGGACGCAGGGCGACGGCGGTTTCGATCGGTTCGACCGAGCACTACACGCTGCCGCGTCTGGCTCCGCAACTTGAAAACGTCAATGCCGGGCTCGGCTGGTTCGGGCCGGCCTCACGGGTCGTAACCCTGGCCTCGGCCCTCGGCAGACAAGCCGAACGCATACCCGGGGTTTCAAGCGTCGTCCAACGGATCACCGGCGGCCAGGGCATGCGCGACACAAACGGCGCGAGTGGTCCGTCGGGACCGAATGAGAATTCGCGCGCCCAAGCTCGCACCAACGTCGTCGCGGTCGCTCGCGATGCCGGTGGTCGCGATGTCGCCCGCGTGCATCTAGACGGTCCGAACCCCTACGACTTGACGGGCGAGATTGTGGGCTGGGTCGCCGGTCAGGCCGAAGACGGATCGATCGACGCAACTGGCGCGATCGGACCAGTCGAGGCCTTCGGGCTCGAAGCGTTGCGCGACGCCTGTGCGGCGATCGGACTCAAAGAGATCCAGTAAGCAGCCGAGGCGTTCGCGGTCTTGGTGGAACTACTTACCGGCGACGGCGGCGACGTACTGCGCGACCAACTTGGCGTCGCCCTCGTCGAGCAGCCCCGCCGGCATCTGCTTGCCGGTCACGCCGCCAGTCTTGATCGCTGTTTCGACGCGCGCGGCAGTTGCAGCGGGGTCGCCCCCTGGCGCCCCAAGCTGCTCGTCAAGGTCCGGACCGTAAACGCCGCGTGCGTTGGCCGCCGCGAGTGTGTGACAGCTGGCACAGGTCTCACGAAAGACAACTCGGCCGTTGCGCTCAGCCTCAGTCGAGTTGACCGTGAAGGTACCGGCGCCGCTGGGTATACGGTCGCTCGTCTTGTCGAGCACTAGAGCAGGAATGCCGACGATCAGCAGTGCAGCGCCGAGTGCGATGGCGATGCGCCCGCCGCCGGACACATTGCCCTTGTACGTCGGCTCTGCGTCCTTGTCGCGTGTGACGAGGAAAGCGATCCCCAGCACGGCGAGCGCGACGAGAATCCAAGCGAATGTGAACAGCAGGGCGTTCATCGGCGGGCATCATATACGGCGGGCGGACGGTTCTTTGGGGTACAGCCCAGAATCGTGCGAAATGAAAATCCGCGAATTAAATAAGAAAAGCCCGCCGAAGCGGGCCTTTCTCTTAGCAAGCCTGTAAGCCGGATTCTGTCGTTGAACGGCCATCTATCTCTGTCCTTCTCAGCGTTGCCGCCACAAGGACGGGCCTGCCTGAAAGACGGGGCTTTCCGATTGTCGATTCTTTTGAATTGCTTCTCTGGAACTGATTCTCTTCCAACCCTGCGACCTACCTGGATCTCGGCGAGCAGCTTCAACGATCCTGTTTGGTCTTGCACCCGATGGGGTTTGCCTAGCTGTCACGTCGCCGTGACACTGGTGCGCTCTTACCGCACCGTTTCACCCTTGCCGTTCGCACATCCCTCAGATCTTGCGATCATCCGGTCCGCACGACTTAGGCGGTTATTTTCTGTGGCACTTTCCGTCGGCTTTCGCCGCGTCGGGCTACAACCCCCGACCATCGTTGCTCTTTGGTGTCCGGACTTTCCTCGAAGGTCTCCTCTGCTGGCCCTTGGATCTGTTCCGAGGAACACACCCGATGGGCCGGTTTGGCGACTCCCGCGACCGTTTGGCTTGCGGAAACTGACGAAGTTCATTCTAGGGACTTTGAACACAAGCAGTGCCGAAATGCAAGAGCTAAAACACGCCAAAGAGCGGGTTAATCGACGGTAGATCCAGTTCAGGACGAGAAAACCCCACCGGATCCGACCGCTACATCACCTTGCGAAAGACGCCAACGACCGAGCCGATCACCGCAGCGTCCGGACTACGGATCGGTTCGTAGGAGTCGTTCTCGGGCTCGAGACGGACGTGGTCCGCCTCTTTGAAGAATCTCTTGACGGTTGCTTCGTTCTCGATGAGTGCGACGACTATTTCGCCGTCGCGAGCCGTCTGGGTTGACTTCACCACCACGAAGTCGCCGTCCAGAATGCCGGCCTTCTCCATCGAGTCGCCTCGAACGGAGAGCACGAAGTCTGCGTCGTTTCCGCCGGCGATGCGCGGAACGTCGATGTATTCCTCGATGTTCTGTTCGGCGAGGATCGGACCACCGGCGGCGACCGCCCCGAGAAGCGGCAAACCGCTGCCGGAGACGGCGTCACCGACTCGCTCAGCGGCGCGGCGTGCGGCGTTGGCGACCGGTTTGCCGACTTTGTCGCCGAGGATCTCCAACGCGCGTGGTTTGGTCGGATCGCGACGAATCGCGCCGGCCTTTTCAAGATTTGCGAGATGGGCATGCACGGTCGACGACGAAGTCAGGCCAACTGCACCACCAATGTCACGCACCGTTGGCGGATAGCCCTTGTCGTCGAGGTACACCTGGATGAACTCGAGAATCTCGAGCTGACGTTTGGTCAGACTCTTGTCGAGCGGCGGATCTTGCACTTGTTCAATCATGATGCCTCTCCAGTGTTCTCCATAGGTGCCTTGTTTCCATAGGTGCCTTGTTCCGGCGGGTGCCTGCTTGTCGATTCTCGTGCATGTCCATCTCGTGAATAGGTGCGTTTCCCACTGGACCTCCCGTTCGAACGACTGGATGACTGACTGGATGACTGACTGGTTCCAATCGCCCGAAATCCAGTGGGCGAACACCTGTTCGGAATATAAGCCCATCCGCCGGACGGAACATTTGTTCGTATTCGAGATTGCAGCCGGATCGGCTTGCGAGACGCGATCTGGACTACTCTCGCCCGCGTGACGCCCGGCATGCCATTGGCAATCGAGATCGACCAGCAGTACGCGTTCGACCCCGCGATCACCAACAAGTTCACGCAGAACACCTTCCCCGGCTGGCTGGGCTTCGAGATCGTCGAGCTCGGCCCCGAACGTGCGGTCGGCCGTATGCAGGTCAGCGAACGGCATCTCCACAACGTCGACTACATGCACGCCGGCGCCTGGACCGCGTTCGCCGACAGCATCGCCGGCTGGGGCGCAGCGCGACTGTTGCCGATCGGCTCGAACTTCACAACGGCCGAGATGAAGATGAACATCTTCCACACTGCGAAGCCGGGCGACGAGTTGATGGCGCTGGCGGTGCCACTACACGTCGGTCGCCGCACGCACGTTTGGGAAGTGCGGATCGCGCGCGACGATGAACAAGTCGGGAATTTCCTCTGCACACAGGTACTGCTCGAGCCGAAGGACGGAGGCGCGCCAAAGAAATCGACGTCCGACGTTCCGCCGGAGGCAGTTGGCCTCGAGGGCCCCGAGCGCACACCTGAGGCGGCGCCACTCGACCATCCACAAGGCCCGTACGCCACGCATCTCGGCATCGAGGCGATCGAGATATCGGAGCAGCGCACGATCGGCCGGATGCTGATCGATGAGCGCCACCTGCACAGTGGCAAGTTCATGCATGGCGGCGTGTGGGCGACGCTGGGTGACACGGTTGCGGGTTGGGCGACGCGCGAAAACTTGCGCGAGGGTCAGGTCTTCTCGAGTTCGGACCTGAAAGTGAACGTGATCGGCGCAGGCAAGCCGGGGATGTTGCTCGAGGCCGAGGCCACCCCTCTGCACGTCGGGCGCCGCACGCAGGTCTGGATGGTCGTGATCAAGAGCGGCGGCAAGGTGGTCGCGCAGTTCTCGAATACGCAGATGATTCTGGACGGCAAGTAGCCGTTGGCGATCGAGTCCCGCTTGGCTTTGCCCCACCTATACTTCCGCCGTTCCCCGCGCCAGTGGCGGAATTGGTAGACGCGCAAGGTTGAGGGCCTTGTGGGCCGTTTGGCCCGTGGTGGTTCGAGTCCACTCTGGCGCACTGAGTTGATTTATCTGTCGCGCTCCTCCGCGACAGATCATTGTTGCCCGCGAAAGATGGACAGATGGACCGTCGGTTGGGGCCGTAGTCAGGTCTTGGTGAGTCTTCCGACTCGCGTGTCGAGGATGACGTCGAGCGACCACGCTGCCTCGGGTTTGCTCGGCGCAACCAACTCCACCCTCAGACCCGCATTGCCGACGATCTCGGCTATCCCATTGGGATCGTCCGAGGTGCTCTTGGCGTCAACCAGGATTCTCGCGACATCCCCCCTCGTCGCCTTCGCCATGTGCGTTACGACCTCTCGCTCGCCGTTTTCCTCGACGAAAACACGCACGCTCAGAAGCGTTCCATGAGCTGGTTTCCATGCCGCCGCGTATCCACCGGAGCGCATGTCCACAACGAGTTCGTCGTCGGGCAGTGCGGCGGTCAGCGCAGGCCTCCACCACGCTGCCAATCCCTTCATTCGCGGTAGTTTCGCGCCGATCCCCAGGCGATACGCCGGAATGCGATCCTCCAGGCGGACCACCCCCCAAAGCGCACTCTGGACCAGCAACCGCTCGGCCGCACGCTTGCGAGAAGCCGCCTTCAACGAGTGCAGATCCAAGTATTGGTACAGAACACCGCTGTAGATGTCGGCGGCCTTGGCCGCGGGCTTGCTGAGCAAGTCAACGTTCTTGCCCAGCTCAGCCGCTTGGCTCTTGGCCAAGCCAAGCGCCGCAAGGGCGCGGGCTTCGCTGATCTTCGTTAGCCCGTCGAGCTTCTTGAGCAGCTTCTCGCGTTGCGGGGTCAACTCGGGGTGCACGAGTTCGGCGAGGTCAACCGGTGGCGCACCTTCGGGCGCGGCGGACTTGCCCTCGGACGGCGGCAGCAACACGAGCATGGCCGCGAAGAGTAGGTCGGCGGCGACCACCCCTGGCGATCGTCACACGAATGTCAGGCCGG
>JBMYXO010000061.1:0-13359 GCA_049608465.1 Solirubrobacterales bacterium
GTACTGCCATACAGGTCACCAGCCAATGAATAGCCGATGCGGTGCTTGCCGCGACGCAGGGGAGTGAGCGGCAGCTTGAACTCTTTGGTCTCTCCCGCCACCAGTGGGCCGAGGTTGAAGCTCTGCGCGAGCGCCGAGTCGTAGGGCGTGACGTTGGCGTAGTTGACATCGTTCGGGATCCAGACCGGACGTGTGATCGTGGCCGCCCCGCGCTGCTCGACGAACTGCCGCATCCCCGCGATCGTCAGGATCAGCTGCGGAATGTCGCGCTCGTCATCGTTGCGAACGACGATTTCGAAATCCACCGGTCGGCCGAGCGGCTGGACTTTGGGAAAGTTCCAATCGACCACCTCCACCGTCCAAGTACCGGTAGGTGCATCCGCATCCTGGGCTTCGTCGCCACCGCATCCAGCGATCAACAGGCTGCAAAGCAGGAGCAGAAATGTCGCCGCAAGCGGCATGCGGGCGCGCCCATTGGGCGTGCCGACTGCGCTCGGAGCGCGGGACCCGTCGTGGGCCACAGATGTGTCCGAAGACTCCTCCACCGTCAAGACCGCCCGCAAGATACCAGCAGCTCACCACGGCTCCACCCGCTGCACCCTTTTGCGATGCAGGATTCGACGGCGAAACAGGAAACTCGCCTAGATATGATCTTTCATCGGAATTCGGGGGGTTGGGCCGGTTGTGGCATTTTGCGTTTAGGAGAAACTCAGGATGCCGAACAGCAAGGCCTAGGAGCAACTCAGCTGGAGGAGCAATTCCACTAGCGCTGCGGTGAATCAAGGGATGAGTGTTTAGGTTGACTAAAGGTTTGGGGCTGTGAGCTACGCGACTCGCGCCTATGAAGGCGTGAGGGAATTTCTCGTTGAGATCGGTGAGATGGTGATTCTCGCCGGTCAAACGATCATGTCCGCGATCCGGCCTCCGTATCCCTACGGCGGCGAGTTCGTGCAGCAGTTCCTCTTCGCGCTGAAACTCTGTTGGTTCCCGCTGATCGTCTCAACCGTCGCGCTTGGTTATGGCGCGCCGGGGTTGCAGGCCGCAAACTTCGCCACTTTGTTCGGGTCGATCGACCGCCTCGGTGGTTTCTTCGTTCTCGCTTCAATCCGAGAGTTCGCTCCGTTCGTGACCGCAGTCGTGATGGCCGGCGTCGCCGGAACCGCGATAACCGCGGACCTCGGCGCGCGCAAGATCCGCGACGAGCTCGACGCGCTCGCGGTGCTTGGCGTTGACGCGATCAAGAATCTCGTCGTTCCGAGATTCTTCGCGCTGATGATCCTCACCGGGCTGTTCGACATCTTCGCCCTGATGCTCGGTGTGTCCGGCGGCGTGATCGCGACACTCGTCAACGGAGCTCCGCTCGGCCCCTTCTGGGCGACTTTCTTCACCAACGCATCCGTCACCGACCTTTGGGGCTCGATCGTGAAGACGACGATCTTCGGCGCAATCATCGCGATCGTCTGTTGCTACAAGGGCATGAATGCACAAGGTGGTGCCGAGGGAGTGGGCCGCGCCGTCAACCAAGCGGTCGTCATCGCCTTCATCGGCGTGTTCGCCTTCAACTACGTCTTCACCCAGACGTTGCTCGCCACCAACCCCGAGATCACGGCGATTCGCTAGGTACCTGAGATGCTCGCGACACGTATGAGATTGAAGCTCGAGGAATGGATCGACGCCTTCGGCAAAGTCGTCAAGTTCGGTAGCGAGGTTGTCGTCGACATCTTCGGCGGACGCGTGATGACGTTCTTCGGTGAGACGTTGCGTCAGGCCGGCGTGCTGATCATCGGCTCGGCAGTTGTGATCTGGACGCTGATGTTTTTCGTCGGCCTGCAGTGCGGAATCGAAGGCGCGTACTTCACCCGTTCGCTTGGCGCCCCTGCCTACGCGGGTGTGTTCACCGCCTGGTGCGACCTTCGAGAAATCGCCCCATACGCCTTCGGATACATGATGTGCGCGAAGGTCGGAACCGGAATCGTCGCCGAGATCGGTTCGATGCGCATCAACGACGAGATCGACGCGCTCGAGGTGATGGGAATCGACTCAGTGCTCTTCTTGGCGTCAACCCGCCTACTGGCCGCGTGGCTCGTTCTGCCGTTTCTCTACATCGCCGGTGTCGGCGGCGCGTTCTTCGCCTCCTACCTTGCGGTGGTTCAGCAGATCGGCGATGTTTCGAGCGGTTCGTATTCACTGATCTTCTGGCTGTTCCAGAACCCGCCGGACCTCTTGTTCAGTCTTCTGAAGGCGATGGCGATGGCGACGTTCATCGTGATCATTGCCTGTTACTACGGCTACCACGTGACCGGCGGGCCGGTCGGCGTGGGAACGGCAACTGCGAAGTCGATGGTTGCGAACATTGTTGTGGTCCACCTCGTGGGAATGATGGGGACCGTGTTTTTCTGGGGCGCGAACCCGCGCGCGCCAATAGGAGGATGAGGGGTTATGCATGGCAAAGGGATACGCATGCAATTTTGTGCTTGTTTTGAGTTGCGGGCCAACGACTTGATGCCCGGGTTCTCTCTTTCGATGGGAGATCAGGGGAAGTGTCAAAGAAGGGGATTGAACGATGACTGACGAGACATTCGATCAGCAAGGCGACGCGACCACGCGTTCCGAAGGCGCGTCCACCGATTCGGGTTCGTACGCCCCAGAGACGTTCGTCGACCCGACCACGGGAGAGAGCTTTCCCACTGCGCTTCCGCCTGAGCATCGCCCGGTCGAGCCGACAGTTCACCTCGACGAGTTCGGCAACCGGATTCCGCCGAACGCGCCGGGCTATGAACACGCAGGTCCTTACGACTTTCACAGTCACACCGTGCGCGACCACGGAGCCCAGCGCAGCGCGATCGAGTTCGTCGACGTGCACAAAGCATTCGGTCGCAACAAGGTGCTCAACGGCCTCAACCTGGAAATCCCCGAGGACCAGATCTCGATGATCCTCGGTCCGTCCGGAACCGGTAAGTCGGTTTGCATCAAGCACATGGTCGGCCTGCTCTATCCGGACCAGGGCGACGTACTCGTCCACGGCGAGTCTGTTCCCGACATGGAGGATTCCCGTCTCTTCGAAGTACGCAAGAAGTTCGGTGTGCTGTTTCAGGACGGTGCGCTTTTTGGATCGATGAACCTTTTCGACAACGTCGCGTTCCCGCTCCGCCAGCACACCGACAAGAGCGAGGTCGACGTTGCAGAGATCGTCAATCGCCGGCTCGGCGAAGTCGGTCTCGGCAACGACGGCGACAAGATGCCCAACGAACTATCCGGCGGTATGCGCAAGCGCGCCGGGTTCGCCCGTGCCTTGGTGCTCGACCCGGACATCGTGCTTTTCGACGAGCCGGACTCCGGACTCGACCCCGTCCGTACCGCGCTGCTGTGTGAATTGATCAAGGAGATTCACGACGAAAACGGCGGCGCATACGTGGTCATCACCCACGACATTCTTTCCGCGCGCCGCGTGGCCGAACACATCGCCCTGCTCTGGAAGGGGCGCATCGTCGATGCCGGCCCCGCACAGGAGTTGTTCGATTCAGAGAACCCGTTCGTCAAGCAATTCTTGACCGGAGACGCGATTGGCCCGCTGGGCATGGAGTAGCACTTGACGTTGCGAAGTCCCCTCGACATCCCCTTTGACCGCACGGTCAAAACCGGCGCCCCCTCGCAGGGGCGTTTGGCGCGCATGGAGGCGTTGTCTCTGAGTGCGCTGAGCCGGTCCCTGAAAGGGGGCGTCTCAGCGTGGTGACCAACCGTCAAAGGACGTTTGCACTGGGCGGCATCGCGGTTGCGGTGCTGCTGATCGCGTGGCTGATCCTGCGCGGTGGTAGCTACTACGTGAACACAGAGTTTGAAACCGGTGGACAGCTCGTCAAGGGCGCAAACGTCACCGTCGGTGGCAAGCCGGTCGGCAAGGTTGATTCGATCACGCTGACCGAGGACAACCAGGCGAACGTTCGCCTGCGGATCGATGACGACTCGCTAACGCCACTGCACCAGGGGACGACGGCAACGATCCGACTGTTCTCGCTCTCCGGTGTCGCCAACCGCTACGTGTCGCTCGCCCCGGGGCCGAACAGCGCACCGGAGATTTCGAACGGCGGCGTGATCAAGGCCGACAACACCGAACCGCCGGTCGATCTCGACCAGGTGCTCAACAGTTTCAATCCAAAGACCACCAAGGGATTGCAGGACTTTCTCAAGGGCAGCGCAGCTCAGTATGCGGACGATCCGAGTACGCCTCTGAACGAAACGACCTACGGAAACCTTGGTCTGCGCTGGGTTGCACCGTTCTTCGACGCCGGTGCTCGCTTGGCCGCGGGCGTCGCCAAGGACGACGAGACGCTGGCGCAGTTCCTCGTCGTTTCTGCGCGCGCGACCGACACGCTCGCCGGACAGAAGGAACAGATCCGCGCGATGTTCACAAACCTGACGCGATTCACGACGGCTGTTTCCGAGGAGTCTGCCGAGCTGGACCGTGCATTGGCGATTCTGCCGACAACGTTGAAACAGGGCACCCAGGCGTTCGCCGCGCTACGACCGACCTTTGCCGCGTTGGAGAATCTGTCCGACAAGTCAGACCCGATCGGCGAGGACGACGGCGATGGGTTGGCGCCACTCTTCCGCAAGCTTCGACCGTTGGTCAACAACGCCGAGCCGACGCTCGAATATCTGCGATTCATGCTGCGCAAGCGCGGGAAGAACAATGACCTGACCGACCTACTCGCCAACCAGCCGGCGCTGACCAAGCAGGCGAGGTACACGTTCCCGAACTCGACCGAGGCGATGAAGACAGGGCAGGTGGTGCTGTCATTCCTGCGCCCGTACACGCCCGAACTGACTTCGTGGATCAGCCACTTCGGCCAGATCGCGTCCAACTATGACGCCAACGGTCACTACATCCGCGTCGCCCCGCAGACCGGCAACTTCAACTACAACAGCGGCACCGGTCAGCTCGATCCGAGCAACGACCATGCGCTTTCGCAGTACACGCAGACGGGCACCAATCGCTGTCCCGGCGCGGCAACACAGCCTGCGCCCGATGGATCGAACCCGTTCACCGACGGTGGCGCCGTCGACTGTGACCCCTCGCTCTTGATCCCCGGGCCGTGATCACGATGAAGAAACTCAACCCGAAACCATACCTCGAACGACTGACGCATAGATCACGTCGCATCGTGGCGCTGGTCGCCGTGGCGACTGCCGCGGTCGTGGTGGTCGTGTCCTCGATCGGCGCGGGAGGCGATGACGACTACCGCGTGCGCGTGCAGTTCAAGAATGCTGGCCCGATAACGACCGGCGCCGATGTCCGTGTGGCCGGTGCAAACGTCGGCACGATCGAAAAGATCTTCGTCTCCAGGAACGATGAGGCGGCGGTCGTCCTCAGGATCACCGACCCTGCCTTCAAGCGCTTCTACGAGGACGCGACCTGCAAGATCCGTCTGCAGTCGCTGATCGGCGAGCGCTTCATCGACTGCGACCCCGGAACACCGGTCGAGGCCGAACTGCGCGAGGACCCGACCGACGAGAACCGCCGACTGATGCTCTCGAACAAGACCAGCGCGCCGGTCGACATCGACGAACTGCTCGACGCGATGCGAGAGCCGCAGCGCGAACGCTTTCGCGTGATCATCAACGAACTCGGCATCACGCTCACCGGCCGCGGCCAAGACCTACAGGACATTCTCAACCGGTTTGATCCGACGTTCAAGGAAGTCAACGACATCCTGAAGATTCTTGCGCGTGAGAACAAGCAGCTCGAAACGCTCGCGGTCGATGGAGACCGATCTCTGCAGGCACTCGCCAAGGATCGCAAGAGCATCACCGGTCTGTTCAAAAACGCTGACAAGGCGGCGCGAGCGACCAACGCGAAGCGCGCCGAACTGGCCGAGACTCTCGCGAGGCTCCCCGCGTTCCTCGACGAACTCGAACCGACAGCGAAGATTCTCAAGAACTTCGCCGACCAAGCGGCCCCGGTGGCGGCCTCGGCGCGCGCAGCGGCGCCCGATCTCAGCACGTTCGTGACGGGAACCAATGAATTCGTCAAGGAGGCGAACCCCGCGCTGACCCGTTTCGGGAAGTCCGCAGACATATTCCGTGCACAGATCCCGGCGATCCAACCGCTCGCGGACATCCTTCGGGTGATTTCCGACAACCGTGGATCGGTGACGAACCTGCGCAAACTGCTCGAGGGCTTCGAGGATCAGAAGGGGTACGACAACCTCGCCTCTCTGGCCATCGGACTTGCCGGCGCGGCCAACGGCAAGGACTCCTTCGGACACTTCATTCGCTCGGCGCTGACGATCAACTCGGCATGCTTCACCTACGCACAGCAGCGGAGCAAAGCATGTGCGGCCGACTTCGGTGCGCGCGATGCCTCCAACCTGCCGCCCTCAAACTCGGCCAGCAGCTCCGCGGCTGCGGCCAGCAGCAACGAGGACTACGACAAGTCCGGCGCATCGGCTTCGAGACTGTCTCAGGATGCCGCAGCACTCGACTATCTGCTCGGGGGTGAACGCTGATGCGTCGCCAGGGAGTGGCCGACAACCCGGTGCTGGTAGGAGCGGGGGCGATCCTCGTGATCCTCGTGATGGTGCTGCTTTCATACAACGCGAACACGGGACTTCCGTTCGTACCGACCTACAACATCACTGCGGACCTGCCGAACGGCGCCGCCCTCGTGAAGGGGAATGACGTGCGCATCGGTGGCGCGCGAGCCGGACTGGTCACGGCGATCACGCCGCAGGAGGTCGACGGCGAGTACTACGCGAAGATCGACATGAAGCTCGACCAGAACGTCGGCCCGATTCCCGCGAACTCCAAGGTCGAGGTTCGCCCGCGTTCGACGATCGGCTTGAAATACGTCGAACTCACGCTCGGCGACTCGAAGCAGACGATTCCAAATGGCGGAAGTCTCCCGATCGGGCAGGCAACGGTGGCCACCGAGTTCGAAGACCTCTTGAACACCTTCGACGAACGGGTTCGTGAAGGAAACAAGAACTCTCTGACTGAGTTCGGAAACGCTTTTGCCGGTCGCGGCACCGACCTGAACACCGCGTTCGGAGAACTGGGCCCACTGTTTGCAAATCTCGAACCCGTCGCGCGCACGATCTCGGCGCGGAGCACGCGCCTGTCGGACTTCATTCGCGCACTCGCTCGCGCCGCTCGCGACACAGCAGCAACCGGGGACGAAGCCGGCGAAGTGTTTGTCAACGCCGACCGTACCCTCGGCGCTTTTGCCGCAGCGTCGCAGGGAATCCAGGACAGTCTCGAGGAGTCTCCGCCCACGCTCGCGGTGCTTACCGAATCGTTCCCCGATCAACAGCGCTACTTCACCCAGTTGACGGAAGTCGTCGAAAAGTTCCAGCCCGGCGCGCCCTACCTGCCAGCGGTTGCCGACAACTTGGCGACGATAACGACGCGCGGCCCCAAGGTGATGCGCAAGCTTTACCGCACGACACCCAAGTTCAACAAGACCTTCCAGAACCTCGGTCAGTTCTCGGCTGACCCGCAGGTTCGCCTCGGATTCCAGGGCCTTGCGTCGTTCGTTTCGACGATCAATCAGCCGCTGTCTTACGTGACGCCGGCGCAGACCGTGTGTAACTACTTCGGACTTTTCGCCAGAAACATCGCTTCCGCCGTCAGTTCACGAGATGGCGGCTACGGCTGGCTTCGCTTCTCGGCCGTTGCCGGGTATCCGAACCCTGTACCGGGCGCGAATTCCGAGGTCGGCCCGGCGAGCGGACTGGCCAACTTCGACGCGCGCAATCAATTCGGCGAGGACACTTCGAACTTCCTTCAGTCGAATCCCACGCCGACCACCGGTCAGAACAAGATTTGTGGCGCGGGTAACGAAATCACCAAGGGCTCGACCAGAGACTTCAACACGGCACCGCGACTTCCGAAGGAAGTCCGCGTCGGCCAACCCACCGGCATCAAGGGTGGCTCGACGACAGAAGACACCAAGGCCGTCGAATCGGAGCAGATCAAGAAATGACCCTCCACGGCGGAAGAGAACACGGCATGAGCCGTCGCAAGGCCGGCGTGATCGGGCTGATCGTGCTGTCGGTCCTCGTCTACTTCGCGTTCACCAAGGACATCCCGTTCACGCGTGGCTACGAAGTGAACGCCTACTTCACCAACGCCGCGAACATACAACCGAAATCTCCGGTTCGCATCGCCGGCGTGAACGTCGGCAGGGTCGCCAAGGTTGAGCGCGCGAAAGACTCCAACCTCACGAAGCTGGTGCTGGATCTCGACGACGAAGCGCTGCCGATCCACGCCAACGCAACTGCCAAGGTGCGTTTCCGAATCTTCCTCGAAGGCAACGCCTTCGTCGACCTCAAGCCCGGCACGCCGGGCTCGCCGGCCATCAAGGATGGAGGTTCGATCCCGGTTGCGCAGACGGGCGGGCCCGTCCAGTTGGATCAACTGCTCGCCGCCGTCAACAGCGATGCGCGAAAGGGCCTCTCGTCGATCTTCACCGAGATCGGGACGGCCTTCAACACGGTCGGCACGCCCGAGGAGAACAAGACACAGGACGATGACGTCAAGAAACTCACGGGTGCGGAAGCGCTCAACCGAGCGTTTCGCTACGGCCCCGACGGTTTCCGCGGCGGAGCAAAGTTGTTCGACGCATTGATCGGCTACAGCCCCGACGCCAACTTGACGATTCTTCGCGGTTTCCGTGACTTCAACACCGCTATCAACGATCGCGAGGCGCAGCTCGTTCCGTTGATCGCTGATTTCGGCACGACAATCGGTGCGTTTGCGGATGACGAGGACGCGCTTCGTCAGTCGACGAAGCAGTTCTCGAGGCTCGCCTACGAATCCGAGCCGACGCTGCGAGAGCTGAACCAACTACTGCCGGCGCTGACGAAGTGGTCTGACACGATCGCTCCCCAGCTGAAGGAGATCCCGCAGACGGCACGTGAGGCCGGTCCATGGATCAATCAAACGCAGGCGTTGCTGTCGAAGAAGGAGCTCGGCAAGACCGCGCCGCTGGCCCAGCGCACCGTAGAGAATTTCGCCAAAACCGCCGGTGCCTCTCGCGGCCTGTTCACGCAGCTGAACCGCATCGCTGTGTGCTGGAGCAACAACTGGTTCCCAACCCTGAATACGCCGCTGTCGGACGGTGCCGCCAGCTCTGGCAAGGAGAACTACAAAGAGTTTTGGTACGCACTCGTTGGTTGGAACAGCGCTGCGCAGGGTTTCAACGGGAACGGCCCCGCACTCCGCCTCGGGTCCGGCTCGGCAGCTGACGTCCAGACGCCGTCGGGCGCGCTGTACGGCAAGGCCGCTCAGCCCCAGATCGGCGTGAACCCGCTGCTGCCGTCGAAGAATCCGACGCTTCGCAACGACGTCCCGTGTTACAAGAACCAACGGCCGAACCTGGCCCCAAGCCCGGGGAGCACGCCGTAATGCACGGGCTGCGTAAATCAATGAAGCGGTACGGCATTCACATGGCCGCAGTCGTCGTGCTGGTGATCGTGTCGCTCGGGATCGCCGGCTACCTGCTGTCCAACCAACGCTTCTACCTGCCGGCATGGGTGCCCGTTCTCGGAACAGACTTCTACACGGTCGAGGCTGAGTTCAGCAATGCGCAGGCGGTCATGCCCGGCCAAGGCCAGACGGTCAACATCGCTGGGGTTCCCGTTGGCGAAATCGGACAGGTGCGGCTGAAGAACGGCGCCGCCCGCGTCGAGATGAAGATCCGCCGCGCGCACTCGCCGATCTACCGAGACGTTCAGTTGACGTTGCGACCGAAGACCGCGTTGGCCGACATGTACATCGATATGAAGCCGGGAACGGCCGCATCGGGTGAAATACCAGAAGGCGGCGTCGTGCCGCAGTCGAACACGAAGCCGACGGTGAACTTCGATGAGTTCCTCGCGGTCCTCGACGCCGACACGCGCGACTATTTCCAGGCGCTGCTGACTGGCGCAGGGGAGGGGCTCGCAGGGCAAGGTGGCAATCTTCGCGACGGATTCAAGCGGTTCCCAGCCACCGGCAAGTACGGCGTGAAGATCGTCAAGCAGCTCGAAAAACGCCGCAAGAACATCAAGCGCGCGATCACAAATCTGTCGCTCTTGGCCAAGGAGCTCGGTGACAACAGCGATGCCTTTGCGTCGTTGATCGACTCTTCCTCGGCGACTTTCCAGACGTGGGCGAGCGAGCAGGAGGCGATCCGTCAGATCATCCAGAAGGTGCCGGGAGCGTTCGGCGCAACCGCAGACGCGGCCGAAGCATCACAGCAGGTGATCGAGGATTCAGCTGTCGCGTTCGAAGAACTGCAGCCGCTTGCCGAGGATCTCGGCGTGTCGCTGAAGTCGTTGCGCCCATTCTTCCGCGACCAGACGAAGGTCACGCGTGACTCTTTCCGGCCACTCGCGATCGACTCCCAGCCGTTGCTCGCACAACTGAATCCGACGGCCGCCGGTTTCGCGTCGCTGACGCCGAACGCCACGCGCGCCACGACCTCATTCAACAACTTGCTGAACATCGTCGCCTACAACCCGAAGGGGTCCGAAGAGGGCTACCTCTACTGGCTCTCGTGGTTCAACCACCTGTCTGCCTCCGCGTTCAATCGTGCCGACGCGAATGGCGCCATTCAAGCCGGGGCTTTGCTCGGTGACAACTGCTCGTACCAACCCGTTGGACTTGCCGCGAACGGAAACAACCCGGTGCTCACCACGTTGCTCGGCCTGACAGGACTGCCGAAAACTCCGAAGGGACCGTGTGCCTGATGATCAAGCGCGCTCCCAGTCCAGCTCAGCTGACCGCGATGGTGGTGTTTGCGTTCTCGTGCTTCTCGTTGATTCTCTTTCTGTGGGTCTCCTTCGGCGGTGCCGTACCGCTCAAGCCACAGGGATACCGCGTCACGATGTCGTTCGACGAAGCGGTTCAGCTTGCGACCGAGGCCGACGTGCGCATCTCCGGCGTGACGGTCGGCAAGGTCAAGAAGATCGAGCCAAAGGACGGTCGCACCGACGCAACTATTGAAATTCAGTCGCGCTACGCGCCGCTCCCCGAGGACGTGCGTGCGATTCTGCGCAACAAGACGCTGCTCGGTGAGACCTACATCGAGATGACCCCCGGCACCAAGGGGCTGCCGACGATTCCCGAGAACGGTCGGATTTCAAAGGCACAGATCTCTCCTCAGGTCGAACTCGACGAGGTGATCCGCACGTTCAACCCGGCCACACGCGAGGCGTTCGGCGACTGGCTGGTTGGGCAGTCCACCGCTGTGAAGGGTCGCGGAGACGACCTCAACCAGGCGTTCGGCGTGCTTCCGATGTTCCTCTCCGACTCCAACGACCTGATGACGGTGCTCCGGCGCCAGGATGAAGCACTCAGCAAGGTATTCGCCAATACCGCAGACATATTCGAGGCGATCGACAGTCGACCCGGGCAGCTGACGCAATTGATTCTGGCCTCCAATCGCCTGCTCAGAGTGACGGCCAATCGCAGCCAGCAGTTGACCGAAACCTTCAACGAGTTTCCGGCGTTCCTGCGCGAGACGCGCAAGACGATCGAGCAGTTCGAAGATTTCGCCGACGGCACACAAAACTTGATCGAGAACACCAGCGACTTCGCCGACGCGTCGTCGGCGATCATGAAGAAGTCAGTGAAGGTCACGCAGGACGCCCGCGCGATCGTCAACAACCTCGAGCCGATGCTCGACAAGGCCGATCGCGGGCTGCCAGCGACCGACGAGTTCTTGAAGCTGGCGCAGCCGACGCTCGCACAGCTGGATCCCTTCCTGCGCAACCTCAACCCGGTACTTCAGTTCGTCGGCTACTACCAGCAGGAGATCACCGCGTTCGCCGCCAACGATGCGGCCGCGTCGCAGGCGCAGTTCACGCCGTCGAATCCGAAGGTGGGCCAGACCGAGAGCGGTCACTACCTGCGCGCATTCGTCTCGCTGACGCCGGACAATCTCGCTTACTACCCGAACAAGTCTGTCAAGACGCGTAGCAACGCCTACCCGCGACCCGGCTGGATGACGCGTCTCGCACAGGGGCTTCAGGTGTTCGATCAAAGCCCGTGCGGAACAATTGCCGTGCCCGAGCTCAACCCGGACACTTCGCTGTACACCGGCAACCTCGCCTACAAGAACCCCGCCGGCGCGCAGGTGCCGCTCTACGACCTTTTGAATCAGGTCGTTTACGCAGGAGAGGCGCCGGGCAACCTGCCGGCACCGAACTGCGATCAGCAAGCCACCTTCGACCTCAACGGCTCGAACATGTTCCCGCATGTGACCGAAGCCACCACGCCGTAGGCGCGGCGCGGGCGTCGTCGAGCACCAGTGAGGTTCAGGTCCATGAATCTCCCGAATCTCTTTCAACGGACGGCCTCCGGCGCGGCTCGTCTGTCGCTGAAGAAACCGCCTGTTGTGATTGCGCTGGTCGGTCTGATCGCGCTCGCCGGCGCGCTCGGCGCGCTCCGACTTTCTCCGGACACCGGTGTCGAATCGATCACCGGAACCAGCTCGGATACCTACAAGGCAACAGAGCGCTGGGCGGCCGAATTCGGCGGCGATCCGATATTCATCGTTGCCAAGGGCGATCTGCCGAAAATGGTGCTCGGCAAGGATCTCGGTGTGCTCGCGGGGCTCGAAGGTTGTCTCTCCGGAAACATCCCCAACGAGGCCAAGGCGGCCGAGAACATTCCGCAGATCTGCAAAGAGGTCGGCGAGTTCAAGCCTGCCGTGGCGGTCTACGGCCCGGGCACCTTCGTGAACACTGCCGCCGAGTCGATCAACGCGTCCTCGAGCAAGCTGATCAAGCGCGCGCAGCGCGAAGGCAGGGAAGCGGGGGAGGCCGCCGCCGAGATCGCCAAACGGCAGGGCAAGTCCGTCGAGGAGCAGGAACGGGTGCGGGCCGCCGCCAACGACATCGCGCGCCTCGAAATGCTCAAGTACGCGCTCCAGCTGGGCAGTGAGTACGGGCTCAGTCCGACCGACCCGCCACGGCTCGACAATCCGGCCTTCGTCGCACAGTTGATATTCGACCCGGTCAGCGGTTCGGATGTGCCGAAGAGCCGGTGGGGCTACATCTTTCCGAACAAGAACACCGCGCTGATCCAAGTGCGCCTGCGACCGGACATGACTCCCGCGCAGCGTGCCGAGGCCGTCGACCTCGTCAAGCGCGCGACCGCCGACGCGAAGTATCAGCTTGACAACGGCCAGTACATCGTCACCGGCGCGCCGGTGGTGTTGACCGGTATCCAGGATTCGATCGAGACCGCGATCGTGACGTTGCTGATCGCCGCGCTGATCGTCATGGCCATCGCCTTGCTGATCGTGTTTCCGGCCGAGTTGCGACTGCTTCCGCTTGCGCTTGCTTTGATGGCGGCGGCGATGACGTATGGACT
>JBMYXO010000062.1:0-13347 GCA_049608465.1 Solirubrobacterales bacterium
CCTGGGCACGACCGTTCCAGGCTTCCCCAACTTCTTTCTGACGATCGGTCCGAACACGGGCATCGGCCACACCAGCGCGATCTTCATCATCGAGGCGCAGATGGAGTACATGATGCGCGCGATCGAGGCTGCTGACCAGACGGCGACCGGCACGATCGAGGTGCGCCAGGACGCCGAAGAGAAGTACACGGCGCACATTCACGAAGAAATGAAGAAGACCGTCTGGTACCACGGCGGATGCAACAGCTGGTACAAGTCGTCGACCGGCAAGGTCGTTGCGATGTATCCCGGTTTCTCGTTCGTCTACCGGATGAAGTGCAAGGACTTCAAGCCGGGAGATCATTTGATCGGTGTGCCGTCAGCGACTATGAGCGTTGCTCGCTCGGTCTAGGCGGCTTTGATCTGCAACAGCGTCGGACCGACCAGGTTTGTGCACACATCGAGCAGACCGTCAGGCCTTTGCGCTCGTGGGTGTGTTCGCTATCGCAGGAAAAGCAGGGCGGTGCCGTTTCGAGCAAGTGGGGAAATTAGGTCGCCAGGTAACCAGACGAACCTCACCAACGCTTAAATGTCCGCCGTCTGTTCGCCACTAGGCCCTCCTCCCGAGAGGTTCGCCAGCTAGGACTCGCATAAACGTAAGCCTTCTTCCGGATTTGAACCGGAGACCCCTTCCTTACCATTTTGCCTGGGTGTCCAAAGGGGTCTCCTCGGGACTGGAGGAGGGCTTACCTACGCGGTCTTGATTGTCACGATTGACTCGATGTGACTTGATTTTCGAGCTGGGGTTCGGGAACTGTTCGCGTTTGCGGGGCCCTTCTACCGGAGGTAATGGGGCCTGAGGTTGGAGCTCGGGTTCGCCGGCTCGGTCACGACTCGGAGTCAGCGTCGAAAAGTATCTCGGCCACCGTCGCCCCCGTGTCTGCCCGCAGCTCTCGTTCAGTTTGACGCCAGCGAGTCCGTTCAAGATTCGCAGCGAGCGATTCTTGTCTGACCGCCGCGTCGAACGCAGCGTGCGCCACACAAGATTGAAGCCATCCGACGAATGCGAGAACCGACTCGATTGACTTCGGTGCGGCGTCCGCCCCGTGCAGCAGTGCATTTCGCTGCCGCACCGCCCTCGAGAGAAGGACTTCAAATTCTTTTGAAAGTGTCCGCCTCCAGGACACGAGCGACTCGGCACTTTCAGTTCTTTCCATGAGCTCGACAACTGTCGCCCTCTGAATCGTGTCCTTCTTCATTTGTTCGGCGGCCTCATCAAGGGATTGAAGTGTTGCCAGGCGGTCGATCGAGTAACTCACAGTGTCGCCCGGAGGCAGGAGGCGCGCGCGCCACGGCGTGGCCATACCTAAGATGGGCATCGGATTCTCGAGAACGCCGACAATGTTGTGTGCCACATCGTCCAGATCGCCGTAGATCTTGCTCGAGACCCAGCTCGATCGGAGATATCTCGAAATCGTGGCGCTGAGACTTGAATCCTCTGGAACTGGGAGCAGCCTTTCAAGGAGACGCATACCAAGCGCTACGAACTGAGCATCGTCGTCTAGGGCTGTGACGCGTTCGAGCCAGTCCAAGTCCCGGATGGCTCTATGAAGATTCTCCTCACCGGCCACCAGACGGGCGGCGACCGCGGGGTCGAGCGCTCCCAACTTGGATCCGGTCGGCTCGAATTCCGGCGAGTAACGTCCAAGCTTCGTATTGGTTTCCTCCTGGAGCATGGTCCCGGCCGATCCGCCTTCTGGACCCAACATCAGAAGCCCTGCGCCCCGCATCATCCTCCACTCGGAGCCCGGCTGAGCGGCTCGGACAATGTCGCGGGCGGTTCGTCGTGCATGTTCCACTGCCCCGGAGGTAGAGCATTCTCCTAGCTCAATTCGCAGCAGCACATACGGCACGTCGGGTTCCGAAAGCAGTAGGAATCGAGCGCGCCCCTCGAAATCCGTCGCCCAATCGCCGCCGCGAGCTTCATTGATCCGACGCAGATCATCGATGTAAGACTCTCGCCACGTTGTCGACGAGTAAGCCGTTCCTGGTCCGAAACGAACGCAAGGCACGGGAACCTGGGCGTTCGAAAAGCCGACCCAAGCTATTAATTGCCCAACCTTTGGATCGCGCAAGAGATACTCAAGCGCCAGCTTGAGGCGCTCCTCTAAGTCGAGTCCGGATCGCGTGTCTTGATCGATCTCGCCGTCTGGCTCATCGATCAAGCCGGCACTTAGCATGCCGAACACGTCGTCGCGAATTGCACCCACGATGGCGTTCGAAACCTCCGGCCAATCAAGCCCTCTCATCGCAGTGAGTTCCGCGAGCTGCAGAACCCGCAATTCACAACGCTCTGCCGAATCTCCCGCCTCGAAGGCTTCGACACAATCGTCCCATGCGGCGGCAACCACTTCGCCCGTGGCAAATTTCGATAGCTGTGCTGAGGCGACGCCCTCGATCACTCTCGCTCCCTCGATCGTTCCGAGGGAAGTCGGCATCGCTTCAAATTCTGCCCGCAGTAGCCCGAGGCTTGGCTCGCTCGCCGCGTTGGTCCGTGGCCCAAGCTCGTGAAATGCAGCGGCGACATCATTCCTAAGTGAATGCCTGTGCGTCACGTTCGCGATATTCCCCGCAATGGCCGAAGCTGCTGACGCCCGGAGTTCCTGCAGCGCCGAGCATGGCCCGAGAATGTGCGGAGATGCGTGGCGGCCGTTGTCTCCTAGTCGGCGAACGAGCGACTCGTAGTGCTCGGGAAGACTTGACTCGCGAATCGGGATACTTACGGACGGACGCATTGTGAACTAAGTATGTCCTGTCCGCGGACTGGCGGGGAGATCGCCCCGCTCAATCGACGATTCCCGGATGGATACCGGGGGCACGCCGGCGATCTCCGTCCGACCTAGCTGGATTGCAAAGTCGGCATGTCCTTGAGCTCGGACAAGTTCGACGCCTTTCGCACAGCCTCGGGCACGTTGCCGGCGATCCGGCCGCGCGGTCCAAATGGAAAGCGCAAGGCGTAATAGTTCTGCTTCGTGTACCCCTCTGGTGCAAGCGGCGCGGGCTTCATTGCGCCCCACTTCGAAAGCAACTCCGCGTGATGGAGTTCCCGGAGTCCGCGCTCGACGGTCGACTTGGAGATCCCGTACCACTCGGGTCCTCGCTCAGCAGGAAGAATGAACAGGTCTGGAAGCGAGAGCGCAATCAGCAGCAGGGCCTTTCCGCTAAGCGAAAGCCTTGAGACCCACTCAGCAGTCCAGAACATGAACGGCACCTGGAAATACTTCGCGCTCACTGCTCCGGGCTTCCTGTATTCGCGACCCGAGCCGTCCTCCATTCGGAGGGTCACCGAAGCGAGTCGACCGACCCTCCGCACATCGACGAGGTTTAGCTCACTCAGGAAACCCCAATTGCGCGACACCGTTCGGCGTCCTGCCTCGTCCGCGCTCGCGCCGATCGCACGAGCCCAGATCCGCGAGTCGCGGCGCACGTCGAAAGTTCCTCCGCTTGCCCACGCAAGCGCAATCATGTATTGATCGAGAGCACTTTCGCGTCCCCGCTGAACGAACGTCGAGAGCGGACCCGGTTCGACACGCGCCCGCGAGACGCGCTTCTGAACGAAATCATTTCGGAACGGGACCCGATCGGGCCGCTGTGATTCAGTAAGAATCGCAGCAAGTTGCTCGGATCGGCTTGGGACTGGCGGACTGGTCATGTCCACGACTATGACATATGCCCGGACTTTTCTCGGCGCGTAATCCAGGACCTGAAACACATTCTCAGAGGGGTCTTTACTAGAGCAGTGCTAAACCAATTTGATCTCAAGATGGAACTACATTTCTAGACCCTCTAGCCCGCCCAGCTACAAGCGTTCGCAGGACGTCTGACTCCGTTCCCTGTTCACCAAGTGCTGGACGTCGCCCACCAAGTCGTGGCTGATCGCCAAAAGACGGCACTCACCACCCGTCAACTTCAACCACCCGAATTGGAACTAACTCGCGCTACCGGGCAATCTGATCTCCCGCGACTAGAGCGAAGCCGATGCGGCAGTCTCGACCGAGGGGCCTGCGCTCGAAGATGCCCCCTCGCGAGCTAAAGCGACGTGAGCCGGAAAGACGGCTCGGAACCCAAGGAGCTTCGCAACAAACCAATCGAGAATTTCTCCGATGTTTTCGTTGGGGTCCCTCGCCGATCCGGTTGTGTATAGCGCGATTCTGGAAGCCTGCTTGTCGTCCAATCGCTCCCAACTCAGTTCCTCGCCGAGCTCGGCTTCGATTGCTGCCCGACTTTCAAAAAGCCGGTCGTAGAGCGCCTTCGTTGCATCTGGCTCGCCCTCATCCAGATAGAGCTGCACACATGGTCCTTGGCGCGAAAATGAGACAACGAAGCCTCCGGTGGTTTGAAACCAGTTGACGTTCGCTCCAGTCCTCGCCCGCGTGACGGTCGAATCGGTGGCGTTCAGACGCTCGATGAATCGACCCCAAATCTCCTTGTATCGGCCGTCTGAGTCGCCGCCGGACGCTTGGCGCTTCGAAGCGGCCTTCAACTGCTTCTGCCAAGCGTTCGGGCTCGCCACTACGACGAAGTCAGGCGCGACGCCCTCACCGACCTTCAAGAGCTCCACGCGAATAGCGAAGAAGCTGTATTCCTCCCGCGTCACGTCATTTAGCCAGTCGACCGCCTGACGGTGCTCTTCGCGTATCTCCGTCGAGACCCAGATTTGAACCTTTGTGTCCAGACCCGCCGCGTAGGTGATCAGCTGACCTAAGTGCGAGTGATCCGTCGGGGCGAGCTGATTCTCAATCACGATTGCCGCGTTTGTAGTCAAGTCGTGACCTACAAGATCCGCCGAGAAGTCGCCAACCCGAGACTCTCGCTCGCCGATTTCCAATTCGATCCCGATCTTCTCAGCGAGCGCATCGATGTTTGCTTCGAGCCATGGAGTGAACTCGTGTGCCTCGTGCGACCAGACATCCCTTGGGTCTAGCCGTTCCACCCTGCTGAGCGATTCAACATCCATTTCTTCCCCGTCCAATTGTTCGCGCCGACTCGTTTGACCCGAGCGCGGTTCGCCGGCGTTATATCACCGCCCACTTCGCGTCGTCGGGTTGGGCAGCACGCGATCCACGACTACTCGCCCGCCGATGTACGCAGATTAGTGCTTGATCCACTTGAATTTGCGGTGGCGGTTGACCCCCTAGAATGGGATTTGCATTGGGTCACCCGTCTCGTGCTCGCCGGGCTACCCTCGCTCGTTTCCGCTCCGAATGACCGTTCGTTCGTGCATCGGATTTCGGTATCAATCATGGATAACGGCGCACATTTTCACAAGACTGACCTTCAAGTTCACTCTCCGCGTGACCTGGGCTGGAAGGGACCTCGCCCGAACTCTGACGAGGAGCGAGCGACCTACGCGGCAAGTTTTGTGAAGGCGTGCCGCGAGGCGGGGCTAGCTGCTGTAGCCGTTACCGACCACCACGACACAGTCTTCATCGATCCGATTCGCAAGGCGGCGGCCGAGGAAATCGGTCCGGACGGGAAAGCTATTGCGGAGGCCGATCGCCTCGTGGTGTTTCCCGGCATCGAGCTCACTCTTTCAGTCCCGTGCCAGGCACTACTGATTCTTGATCCGGATTTCCCGCAGGACCGCGTGTCAGAAGTGCTCACTTTGCTTTCGGTGACACAGGCGGACGAATCATCCCCGAAGGCGAATGAGCCCTCCGCGATCGTGGTCACAGGACTCCAAGATCTGCACGATCGCCTTGATCGTTCCTCTTGGCTCAAAGGAAGGTACATCGTCCTCCCGCACGTATCTGACGGCGGCCACCAAACAATCATTCGCAAGGGGATGAAGCAGCACTACATCGACATGCCTTGCATTGGCGGGTACACGGACGGCCCGGTCAGCAAGTTGGGCGACGGCAACCTGAACATCTTGGCCGGCAAGGCGGCTGAGTGGGGCAACAAGCGCCTCGCCGTGGTTCAAACCTCGGACGCCAGGACAAGCGATTTCTCACACGTCGGAGAACATGCAACGTGGATCAAATGGGCAAAGCCGTCCGCGGAGGCGCTCCGTCAGGCGTTTCTCGCGCAGGAATCGAGACTCACTAACGATTCGCCAGAACTTCCGGAGCTAGTCGTAACAAGGCTGAAGGTGTCGAACTCAAAATTCATGGGTCCGATCGATCTTGAGCTCAACCCGCAGTACAACGCTCTGATCGGAGGACGCGGAACTGGCAAGTCAACGTGCCTTGAGTATCTGCGATGGGCTCTTTGCGACCAACCAGCGCGAGCGCAAGGTGATGACGAGATACCCGATCACGCGACGAGGCGCGAGCGACTGATCGCTCAGACGCTTGAGCCATTGGACGCGAATGTCGAAGCGCACGTGGAAATCAACGGAATTTCGCACGTTGTCCAGCGGTACGCAAAATCAAAAGAGGTCTGGATCCAGGTCTCAGACGGCGAGAGGGAACTCACTACCCCCGATGACGTTCGTGCGCTTCTCCCGCTGCAGGCGTACAGCCAGAAACAACTGAGCAGCGTAGGCGTGCGAACCGAGGAATTGCGAAGATTCGTCACCGCGCCGATACGCGAACGACTCGACGCTCTCGACTCGGATAGAGACGGAGTGGCCGCGAACATTCGCGAGAACTTCGTCGTACTTCAACGCCACCGAGCGCTCGTCAGGTCAACCGCCCGCGATGAGCTCGTGGTGCGCTCAATCGATGAACAGGCGACGCGGTTGAGGAAGGAATTGGCGGGAATCAATGAAGCCGACAAGGCCGTCCTCGAAGGCAGGCCCGGGTTCGATGCCGGTCAGGCCCGTGCCGACGCATGGGCGGAGCGCGCGAACCGGATAAAGAAGGCGGCCGAAGCCTTCAGCGATGTCGTCGCCGCGGTCGCCGATGAGTTCCCGGTTAACCCCGACCACAGTTCGGTCAGCGAACGCGCTCTCATTGAACAGCTCGAATCCGCCATCAAGGGAGAATTGTCAACCGTTCAATCGGACGCCGCAAGTGCGCTCGGCTCGGCGGAAGCGATGGTTCAGGTCGCAACGGATGGTGATGCCGCAAATGCATGGGCGGCCAAACAGAAGGCATTCACTGAGAAGTACGACGCGGCCGTAAAGCGCTCCACCGCGCACAAGTCGAAACTTGATCAGCTCGCGCAGCTTGACGCGCGCAGGAAGACCGTTCAGCAGGAACTGGAGAAAGCCCGAAGCGAGCTAAAGCAGCTAGAGAACGCATCCGCCGAACACGACCGCCTTCGGTCGGAATGGAGGCAACTTGAGATACAACGGACCGACGCGATCGACGACCAGTGTCGAGCCCTCACGCAATCCTCCGACGGCCTAATTCGAGCAAGCATTTCCACAAAGGCCGGCGTCGCACCATTGATCGAACGACTAAAAGCGGCGGTATCGGGATCGAACGTGCGCTCTACAAAGATCGAAGATTTTGCGAGTCGAATCGCCGGTGCAGAGAAGCCGCACGAGGCGCTGCACGATGCAATGGATGACCTCGAATCCGCGGTGCTCGCAAAAAGCGATCCTGCCGCCCAACCGAAATCCCCTGAGTCTGCACTCGGTGTGTTCAGCGATCAGGACATAGCCAAGATGGCGGAACGGTTGACCCCTGAGGCAGTTCTCGACCTTAGTCTGACTGCGCTTGACGACCTTCCAGAGTTTGCGTATCGAACACGCGCTGGCGAGTACATCAACTTCGACGACGCATCTGCCGGGCAGCAGGCGACGGCGCTATTGGGAGCACTTCTCAGCCAACCCGGTCCGCCTCTCGTTATTGATCAGCCGGAAGACGACCTTGACAGTCAGGTCGTGTTGGAGATCGTCGACAAGATTTGGTCTGCGAAACGCACGCGTCAACTCATTTTCACCAGTCACAACGCGAATCTCGTTGTGAACGGTGACGCCGAGCTCGTCATCTGCTGCGACTACCGATCTGCCGGCGATCAATCTGGCGGACGCATCAAGCTTCAGGGCGCGATCGACATCCCGGAGCTTCGCAAAGAAATATCGCTGATCATGGAGGGCGGAGAAAAGGCGTTCCGACTCCGGAAAGAAAAGTACGGTTTCTAGCGAAAGTGACTCGGCGCGCGGTTTCGCGTCGCCCAACCGATCCCTATTCAGACGATGATTTCGCGTCCTCGTCTTCGATTTCGAGTGGATCATCCGCGAAATCGGCAAGGCGTGATTCAGCGAGTCTCTCTAAGCGCCGCGCCTGTGTCAAGAGCGTCAGTCGCAATCCTTTTGATGGTTCGCGCTCGCTAATGCCCCTGGCGAGCTGTGCGATTGTCCCGGCACGCCGTGAGATTCGAACGTCGGCATGCTTTCGGATCTCGACCAGGTTGTCGGGAATTATGCATTGGCGGGTCGATTCCGGCAACGAAATCGCATCCATCGGCGCGATCGTCCCCTCGTTGAGAACGGCTCCGAATTCCGACTCCGCGAGGGCCTTCTGAAAGACGGTGTATTCGGCTGCGTTCACGCGAGCCTTGACATCAGGATCCTTCGCCGTCGCTTCTTGAAGATCCCAGAGCGGCCACGCCTCTACCTCGAAAACCTCGAAAGGGTCGAGCACGCTCTTCGCAACAGAATCGGAACGCTGACCAGTTAGGTGCCGACCTATTCGAGTACTCAGCCCTTCTCGCGTTTGGCCTACGTAGATCGGCTCGCCGTCGTAGTCGTAAAACGCATAGATTCCAAACTTCGCCGACCCCAAGCGCCGATCTTCGGCATCGCGGGAGTCGTAGAAGCGACGAATCTCGCGGCGGATCGCTGCGACATCGGACGGAGGGTCCTGCCTAGCCACTGGCGGCTAGCTCCATGGCTCCCGCCCGCGAGCCGGCCTCGAGCAAAGCGATCACATGATTTTCGATCAGCCAGCTGACTGCGGGGACGCAGACCGCATCGCCAAAACCGAAGAGCACCTGGTTGTCCGACGCTCCGGCGAGTCGAAAATCGTCAGCACCCTGAAGACGCGCGTACTCGCGCGGCGTCATCCACCGCACTCGCACCTCCCCACTGCCGGCCTCTACGAGTGCCTGCCGGCTTGAACCGCCGCGTGCAGTTCGCAAGCAGCCACTGATCCCATCGGCGCGGATCTCCCAGACCGCCACGCCATTGCGAGTGCGACGATAGGCAGTCGCCCATGAATGATGCTCCCCATCGCGCATGGCGGCGAGGCGCGCGGACTGAATCGGCGAGAGAGTCCCCACGAAACGATCGGTCCGTTCGGCATCCCACCAACGAACATCGTCCGGTCGAAGACGCTCAACGACGTCACTCAAAGCCACGTCTCGGGCCGGCGGCTCCTCGATGTCTTGCAGGCGAATATCCAGATCGGGATTCCGATTGATGAAGTCCATGAGCCAACGAGGACGAAGCAAGGTCGGAGTCGGCTCTCGCGCTTCGTATGGCTCACCCTGAAATCCGACGATGAACAATCTCTGGCGACTTTGCGGGACGAAGTACTTGGCGTCGACCGCAAGCAAGTCGCATGCATAGCCCAGCTCATTCAGGCGCTCGATTGCGGCCCGAAGATCCCGTCCATCTCGAGACGTAGCGAAACCTGGAACATTCTCCAAGAGCACGACCTGGGGGCGATCGGGCATCTCCTCGAGTATTCGCGCGAACTCCCAAAACATGCTTGAGCTCTCTCCATCAAGGCCGGCCCGTCCTCCTGCAAGCGAAAGATCGGTGCACGGGAACGATGCCGTCGCGAGATCAATCCGCGGAATGTCCGCCCCTTCGATAGCGCGAACGTCGCCCAGGACGAAGTCGTGGTCCCCGAAATTCTCTGCGTAAAGTTGGTGCTTCGACGGTTCTATGTCGTTGGCAAACACCACATCGACATTGTTCTGATTTAGCGCGGCACGCACCAGACCGATGCCGGCAAAAAACTCAGCCGCCGCGAGCCGCTGCGGGGTTCTGCGGCGGCGTGTTTGCGTACGGTCCAAGTGGCTCACCATATCTGCCCGCGAGGACCTAAAGGCCTCGATGCATGGATGTTCCACATCCAACCGAAGTTGTCCTTTGCCGCCCTGCCGCATCATGACCCCCTTGAGTAGATGATTGATTGAAACACGAACATACGTTCGTGATCGGACGCAACCACGAACAGGTGTTCGTTTCTATCCATCCGTAGCTCGCAGCACGATTAGTGGATGTCCGTCGCCCCTTCCCAAAATGTCCTAACGGCGCAATCGTGGCTGGTCGACTCGATCAAGTCGTATGCATACGCCGTCTATGCACTTGCAGGAGCCACGTCGTTTGTGCTGCTCGCAGCCGCCTATGACGCTGCGGATCCCAGACTTCCAGCAACAGCGATCATCACGGTTGGAGCAGTTTTCGTGGCAGCCTCCCTCGCGCGTGCTGAGGCAGCACCAGCGGCGCTAGTCGTTGCCGGCGTCGGCGTCGCCGTTGCGATGGTCAAGTCGAAGCATCCGGCTCATCTCGAGGCCACCTCCGCGTATGCGCTCATTGGATTTTCGCTCCTGGCCAGCTCGATTGCTGCTCACTGGATTTTCGGATCGAGCTTCGCGGAGCCGCGGCCGCAGAATCGCGTGGAAGCGGTGTACGCGGTTGGCGCATTCTGTATTGCATGCACGGGCGCGTTTTTAGTGACCTTGCTCATGCAGATTCACGATGATTCGACCGCGGTTGCTCGGATCGTCACGTCGTCGCAAGATGTTCCGCCATCCGCGTATTTCTCCGTCGATCAGCTCGTGGCACTTGCGGTTCCCTGCCTGCTCGTGGGATCGCTTTTTGCAATGCGACTCGTGCCGCGCATCTGGAGCTTGGCTGCGCTGCAAATCCCGGATGCGGCATGCCGCGTGACCGAGCTATCAGCGCTCTGTGCGTTGCTCGGTGGAGGCTCATACCTCTTCGCCACTTCGCTCGTCGCAGACGGCGCGGCATTGCCGACGGCCTCTATCGCCGCGGTTGCTCTAATGGTCGGCTTCTTGATCTGGGTGGCGACCACTGCGCTTGAACCCGAATCGCTAGAGGCCAGGCGCAAGATGCGTGGTCGGATGCTCTGGATTGTGTTGCTAGTGGCGATCGTTTCGATGTTTCTCTACTTGCTCGTCACAGGCAACAACGTGCTCGGAAAAACCACTGCACTCGTCATCTGGATCGGCGCGGTCATCGGGTTCCGCCCGTTCACATAGCGGTCGCAAGCAAGTTCGGAGCGCGTCGCGAGAACACCGCCCCGCCGAAACGCGCGACTAACTTCACCTGACACCAACGCGGTACCCGAATTCGATGCCGCGAATGATCTACGGAGGTAAACAAACGTCGCGGCAGCCCGAAGCGCTTTCAAGCATTTGCTCGTGGAGAGACACCGTCCGGTCGAAAGCTCCCGCGAGCGAGCCCTGAGGATTAGCCCACCTTCAGGCCTCGACCGGCACTCAGGATCGGTGGAGCATTCACCCAATCCGCCCGCCCACCTAAGCGCAGACAGCGCGCGAGAGCGCGCCACAATCAAGCAGGGTGGGTTGGCGGATGACTTCGAAATCCGCCAAGCGCAGAAACGTCGCCTAGGAGAGCCTCAAGTCCTCCGAGCGCCTGCGCCAGTTCGCAAAACGAACACCCGCTGCAAGGATCGCGACCAACGCAATCACCCACCAAAGGTTCACTCCGAGCAGCACCGGAAGCACGATGACCACGGCTGCAATCGCAAGTGCGAGAAGCACCGTCAAGAGGATCGCCTTCGAGCTATGCGGGTCCATCTCCGACACGCTTTCCACTCTACACGCCGCTTTCGCAGCTGACCAAAGCCCCGACATAGTCCGGACGGCGGTAAGACGCCTGTGAGATTCAGATGAGACCGGAAATGCAGAGCGATTGAAGCGTTTCCCCGCGCGATCCCGCGCCAGCAGCGAAGTCCACGTCCTTTGTCAAGACAAACCCCTCCCCCACCTGATTGAGGGAGGGGTTTGTCTTGAGTCGGACGTGAGCAAAGCGATTTTCCGGGATCGCACGGGCGAGCGGCAATCAAGAGCGTTCAGGTTGATTCGGATTCAGGTCATGAACGAAGTGTTGGAACGGCAACAACAGCAGCGGCGGTTCGACGAGCCAGTGGTCGAGCGAGCCGGCAGTCAAGGCGTCGCAAAAGTTTCTTTGAGAAGCGGGAGGATTTGCGTTTCAGCTGCCCTCATGGGTCAAGGGACACAAAGTCCCCCAATTCCACAGAAACGGATTTCTGAAAATGAATCGATTGACCAAAAGAGAGCTCGCAGTCCTGACATTCATCGCGCGAGTCGGAGTCGCTCAACCCAGCCATCTGATGCAGCGATTTCAATTCAGTCGAGCGACTGCGTATCGCCGCGTCGAGACCCTCAGCGAGCTTGGCCTGATCGCCGCGACCGAATACAACCTCGGAAGCGTGGAAACCTTCGCCGCGACGAGGGCCGGGATCGCGATGGCCGAGTTGCCACTGCGCGTCGCGAATCCAACCTGGTTCTCGCTCACGCATGACCTAGCGATGACGCACGTCGTTGCGGAGCTTGAAAGCCTCACGGTCGACTGCGTGACAGAGCGAGAAATGATCGCCTTTCGCCGCATCGAGGGGAGCGACCGCTACTTGTTTCAGGTAAAGCGAACCTCTAGTCGCTCGGCCACAACTCACCGCGCCGACATCGTTTGCGAGATCCCGGGGTACAACAAGTTCATAGCGGTTGAAGTTGAGCTTTCGCCGAAGAACAACTTCCGCTGGGACAGCTACCTCCAGGGCTACGCCAACCGAGTCGGCCAGGACGGGTTCATCGGCGTCCTCTACCTCGTCGGCGCACGGTCGGAATACAAACGACTCGCCACAAGGGCGAGCCATTCCTCGCTCGGCGATCGCTTCCAACTACTCCGACTCGGCGAAGAAAACATGCTCGACGGGCTCGCGGAAGTGATTCGAGCCGACGGTGCGCGCGCAGAAAGGCGGGCCGCATGATGGACGCCGACGCGATCACCCTCTCAGTCGCCGAAGCCGCCGCCTACGTCGGCGTCTCCACCAAAACCATCTACCGCGCAATCGACTCCCGCCGCCTAAAGCACTCCCGCATCGGCCAGACTAAGTGCTACCGAATCCGCCCAGAGTGGATCGAAGACTGGGTCGACGGCGCGGCCGTCGAACCAGAACCCGCACTTAGCGAAGTTCAGATCACGTACCCCGCCACGCCCCCGCGAACAGCTCGCCGCGGCCCATATGCTCAGGCCAAGACACCCAGGCGCGGAATCCTCAAATAGGAGATGCGTCATGAGCATTCACAAATCAGTGAAAAAAGACGGCACAGTCAACTGGATAGTTCGGTACCGCCAAGCGGGATCAAACCGCCAGTCGACCTTTGCCACAAAAC
>JBMYXO010000063.1:0-13110 GCA_049608465.1 Solirubrobacterales bacterium
TCGAAGCCGAGCTTGGTGCAGTCGAGCAGTACTTGCGCGAATCTGCCGGCGACGCCGGAGACGCCGCTTTGGCTGAACAGCTTGGCGTCGAGCCGGGGTACGAACTGGCAGTGACGGCAGTTGTCGGGCGACGTTTGCGCGCCGCCGTCGTCGACGACATTCCGTCTGGGCAGCACTTTCTCGACGGTCTCGGCGAAGACGGTGGATCGGCGATGCTGGCCCAGGCCGGAGCAGGAAACGCGATCTCAGCAGCCTCGAGTGCGGGCAGCGCACCGCCGACACCCGGGGCCGTCCGGCTTTCGACCAAGCTCAATGCGGCGCCGCGCGTGCAGAGCATCGTGGAGGCATTGTTTGCCGACGCATGGGTCGTGGAGTCACTCCAGTCCCTGCCCGGGGGGTTCAACGGCGTCGCCGTAACAACCACCGGCCGAGTCTTCTTCGGCGCCACCGGCGAGCTTCGTCAGGTGGCCGGCGGCGGTGAACAGCGAGTCCTTGCCGAGCGCAATCGTCGCGATGCGCTGGCAGAAAAATTGACAATCACACGGACGGCCGAGGCGACGGCTCAGGCGACTCTCGAGCAAGCCGACGCGGCGTTGAAACGCACCGAGCAGCAGCGAGACGAGTCGCACGCAGCGGCGCGCAAAGCGCGCGTCGCCCGGGACGAACTGTCGGGAGCGGTGGACGGCCAGACTCGCGCGATCGAGCGACGCATCGAAGCCGGCCTGGCCGACGGTCCGACTGCGGTTCGCCGCGCTGCGATCGAGGCCGAGCTCAAGAGTGAGCGGTCGCACGCCGATCAGATGCGCCGCGCAGCCGAGCTGCAGCAGCGTCGCCGCGAAGATCTCGAGGCAAAGGTCACGGCACTCAACGCTGCCACGCCAATCGCCGAGCGACTTTCCGACGCACTTGCCGAAGCCGCCGTGGTCGCCAACGAAAAGATCGCAGTGCTCTCGGCGGCGCTCGACGGAGACCGCGAAGCCGGCGAACTGCTTGCCAAGGACCTGCGCGCCCATGCCACGCGTGAGGCGCAGTTGCAGACCCAACTGCGCGAACACGGTGAGCGGGTGACGACCGCCGAAGTCCGTGCCCAGCGCGCGCGCGATATGCACGCCGAGGCCGCGAGTGTCACCGCGGAGCTCGCCGAAGCGCTCGGCAGGCCCGTAGTGGCGGCGGAAGTATTGCTCGATGACCCTCGTCGCGAGGAGATCGCCACGGCGCTGGCGCGCATCGCTCGCCGCCGCGAATTGCTCGGCCCGATCAACCCGCTTGCCAAGGACGAGTACGCCGAAGCGCTCGCTCACGTCGAGGAGCTTGAAGCCCAGCGAGACGACCTCGAACGTGCGCTCAAGGAACTCGGTGATTTGATCAAGGAGATCGACAAAACGATCCGCACTTCCTTCGAGGAGACCTTCGCCAGCACGAGCGCACACTTCGAGGAATTGATCGGTCGCCTGTTCCCCGGCGGATCAGGCCGATTGAACCTCGTCCAGGACGAGCGTCCGCGCACGGCCCCGTTGACGACCGCCGCCGGGGAGGATGTCGATTCCGCAGAGGCACAGGCCGCTGCCGATGCCGCGGAGGATGCGATGCCCGAGGACCCCGACGCCGAACGCGATCAAAATGAGATTGAGTATGGGGTGGAGGTCGAGGTGACGCTGCCCGGCGCCAAGTCGGGCCGTCGCCTCTCACTGCTCTCCGGTGGAGAGCGTTCGCTGGTCGCGCTTGCGTTTCTGTTCGCGGTCTTTCTCACCAAGCCGTGCCCGTTCTACATCTTCGACGAGGCGGAGGCCGCGCTCGACGACGTCAACATCGACCGGCTCGTCGCACTGTTGCGTGAGCACAGTGACCACAGTCAGTTCATCGTCATCACTCACCAGAAGCGAACGATGGATGCCGCAGATTGTCTCTACGGCGTGTCGATGGGCTCAGACGGCATCAGCAAGGTCATCACTCGCCGCATGACCGGTAATCCGACAGACCACGAACAACTCGTGGTCGCGTAACTGTCGATCGAGCCAGGGACGACGGCGCGATGCGGATCCTGATCGCCGGCGGTACGGGCGCGATCGGTCGGCCACTTCTTCCGATGTTGACCTCCGCGGGGCACGAGGTCACAGCGTTGACACGAAGCCCGGATCGCGCGGAATGGATCGAGCAAACCGGCGCTGCGTCCGTTGTCTGTGATGTTCGCGATGTCGATGCCGTGTCGACGGCGGTTACGAGGGCGGAGCCTGATCTGGTCATAGACCTACTCACGAGCCTGCCGCAAGATTTCAATCCGCGCAAAGCGAACGCGGCCTACCGTGAGAACGACGCGATCAGGCGTGATGGCACGGGCGCACTGATCGCTGCTGCTGAGCAGGCCGACGTCGATCGCTACATCGTTCAGTCAGTCGCGTTCCAGTACGCCCCCGTTGGACCTCCCGTGGTCGACGAGGAGGCGCCACCGTGGGTCGACGCGCCCAAGCCGTTCGACGCGAGCGTCGCCGTTCTCGTCGCGAACGAGCAAAAGGTCACGCAGAGCAGTGTCTTTGCGGGAACCGTTCTGCGGTACGGGTTTCTCTACGGACCGGGCACTTGGTACGAGACCGGCGGGAGCAGCCTCGAACAACTGCGCAAGCGGCAGTTCCCGATCGTCGGGGATGGCGGCGGCGTTAGTTCGCTGGTGCACGTCCACGACGCCGCAACGGCCACGCTGGCAGCAGTCGAGGCGGGTGACAGGGCGGCTGGGATTTTCAACGTCGTCGACGACGAACCAGCGCCGATGTCCGAGCTGGTTCCCGAACTCGCAGAAATCCTGGGCTACAAACAGCCGCGCCACGTTCCGAAATGGCTCGCGTCGCTTCTGGCCGGGCGGTACCTCGCGCTCACCGCGACGGAGCTACGCGGTGCGAGCAACGCGAAGGCCCGCGATGTGCTTGGCTGGAAGCCGACGATCACGTCGTGGCGCGAAGGTTTTTTGCGGTACCGAGACAGCTTTCCGGACTAGCCGGCTCAGGCTGCGGGCAGCTTGAAGTAACTACCTACGGGCCGGTCGTGCTTGTGGTTGATGCCGCCGGCCATCTCGGTGAGCAGGGCGACGCGCTCCTCTGTCGGCGGATGCGTGGCGAACAGGGTCGAGGCTTTTCCCTTCGCATTCAGCGACGGGGCGATCATCATGTGGGCGATCGCCTCCTCGGGTCTGTCGGTGGCCACCATGTTGCCGGAGATCTGATTCAGCGCAGAGGCCAACCCTTGCGGGTAGCGCGTAAGTTCGGCGCCGGACGCGTCTGCCACGTACTCGCGCTTGCGGCTGATCGACAGCTGAATGATCGTCGCTGCGATTGGTGCCAAGACGATCGTCAGCAGGACGGCCACCAGCGCGATGATGTTGCCGCCACCGCTGTTGTTGCGATTGCCGCCGCCGAACCAGAGCGTGTACGTGAGCAGCTGAGCGATCAATGCGATTGATCCGGCGAGCACCGCCGCATACGTCATCAGACGCACGTCGTAGTTGCGGATGTGCGCCATTTCATGCGCCAGAACGCCATACAACTCTTGATCGTCCAGCACCTCGAGCAGTCCGCGATTGACGCAGATCAGCGCCTGTTCCGGCGTACGGCCGGCGGCGAATGCGTTCGGCGAATGGTCGTTCGAAATGTACAGTCGCGGCATCGGTACGCCGGCGGTGATCGACAGATTTTCGACCATCCGCCACAGCTCCGGCGCATCTTCTTTCTTCTCGACCTTTTTTCCGCCGGCGAGCGCCACCGCGAGGTCGTCGCCGCCGAACAGCGAGGCGAGCACCATCGCGATTGCGATCGCTGCGACGACGAAGGTTCCGACCGGCCCGACCCACAGGTACAACGCATACGCGATCACCGTGTAGACGAGCAGGAAGCCGCTCATCAGCAGCCAGGACTTGCGTTTGTTACTGGTTATCTGTTCGTACATCGACGCTCCGAGACCGTGCGACCGCTAGACGGCCGGGGGGCCGGGAGGGTCTGAACCGGCGGGCGGCGCTGCGGGTGGCGGGCTGGTCGGAGCGGGGCCGGGAGGTGCTGCGGCGGGAGGCGTGCCCGGTGGTGGCGACGTACCCGCGAATGACACATCCGGTACTTCGCGTTCGCCCGGATCCTCCAGCTCGAAAAACTCGCGCTCGCTGATGTTCGCCATGTTTGCGACGATGTTGCTCGGTACGGACTGAACCTTGATGTTCAGGTCGCGTACGTTCATGTTGTAGAAGCGACGGCTGGCCTGAATCTTGTCCTCGGTGTCCGTGAGTTCGTTCTGGAGCTGGAGAAAGTTCTCGTTGGCCTTGAGGTCGGGATATGCCTCTGCCACCGCGAACAGTCGACCGAGCGCCTGGCCGAGAATGCCTTCCGCCGCGGCCTGAGCCTGAGGCCCCTGCGCGTTCACCGCGTTGGTGCGTGCCTGCGTCACGCTGTCGAACGTTTGGCGCTCGTGCGTGGCGTAGCCCTTGACGGTCTCGACCAGGTTCGGGATCAGGTCGTGACGACGCTTGAGTTGGGTGTCGATGTCTGAGAACGCTTCTTCAGCGCGGTTGCGCAGCTTGATCAACCCGTTGTAGGTGGCGACGAAGTAAAGGATGACCAGGAGGACGAGCACTCCGATCACGATCAATGCAATGGACACTTGGGGCGCCTTTCGTAAGTTTTCGATGGTCGAGCAAACGACCGGTGTAGACGTAGATTCTTACCGTACTGATCGGCAGCCCGTCCAATTGCTCTTGAGTGCAGCGCTGGACATGAGCCGCACGCGCATAACATCACCGCGTGCCGCGCGAATGGAACGAACTCTTTCTGACTGACCAACCGGTTGTGGTCGACGAACCAGAAGAGCAGGTCGCTGTTCGCCGTCGAGGGATGTTCTCGCGGCTTCGCGACTCGCTGGGCAAGACGCGGCAGGCCTTTGGTGCCGAACTGCGATCGACGCTGTTCGACTCGTTGGACGACGAAACCTGGGAACGCCTCGAGGAGCTGCTGATCTACGCGGACGTCGGAGCCACCACGACCGCACGCGTTGTTGGACGCCTCGAAACAGAGGTCGAAGAGGGCGAGGTCGCTGGCGGCGACGCGATCGTCGAACGGCTCGAAGAGCTGCTGGCCGATACCGCAGACGTTGGTGATCAGACGATCGACCTGCGTCACTCACCGACCGTCGTGATGGTCTGCGGTGTCAACGGCACCGGCAAGACGACCACGATCGGAAAGATTGCTTGGCACCTGAAGAACGAGTTCGGTAAGTCCGTGTTGCTCGGCGCCGCAGACACCTTCCGCGCTGCGGCAACCGAACAACTCGGTGAGTGGGCAAACCGAAATGACGCCGAGTTCGTCCGTGGCGAACAAGGCTCAGACCCCGGCGCCGTCGCGTTCGACGCGGTTTCTGCGGCAATCGCGCGAGGCACCGACGTCGCGTTGATCGACACCGCTGGACGTCTGCACACCCAAGAGAATCTGCTTGAAGAACTGAAAAAGGTTCGCCGCGTGATCGAAAAGCAGCTACCGGGCGCACCGCACGAGACCCTGCTCGTCGTCGATGCCACCACGGGGCAGAACGGCGTTCGTCAGGCCAAGTTGTTCTCCGAAGCCGTTGACGTGACCGGGATCGTCTTGACCAAGCTCGACGGCACCGCCAAAGGCGGCATCGCGCTCGCCATCGCCGAGGAATTGGGCATCCCGGTCAAGCTGATTGGAATCGGCGAGCAGCTCGAAGATTTGCGACCGTTCGATGCCACCGATTTCGCGCGAGCGTTGATCGCAGAGTGATCGCCTGGTGGTGTCGGGGTGACCACACTCAACTGAATCGCCAGTTTCCCGCCCGCCACTCCGCCGGACCCTGCTAAATAATCACTACATGGCCGACTGGATCTACTGGATAATCGCCGCCGTCATCCTGGCCGGCATCGAGCTTGCCGTCTTTTCGGTGTTTATCTTCGGGCCACTTTCGCTCGCGGCGATCGTCGCTGCGGTGGTCGCAGCACTCGGTGGATCGGTGGAGTTGCAGATGGCCGTTTTCGTCCTGCTCGGGGTGGCGTCGATGTTCGCTCTCCGGCCGGTGGCAGAGAAGTACCGCCACGGCGACCCGGAGCTGGTGTCGAACGTCGACGCGTTGATCGGGAAAGAGGCGTTCGTCCTCGAAGAACTGACGCACGACAAGCTAGGGCTCGTACGCTTCGAATCAGACAACTGGACCGCCAAACCAGTCGATTCGATCGCTTCCATCCCCGCCAATGAGCACGTGCGAGTTGTCAAGGTGGCCGGCGCGACGGTCGTGGTGGAACCGCTCACAACCAATCCCTCCGAAGGAGCAGATGCATGACAGTCGTTCTGATCATTTTTGGTGTGTTCGTCGTTCTCGTCGGTATCCGAGCGGTACGCATCGTTCCGCAGTCGAAGGCAGGCGTGATCGAGCGACTTGGTCGCTACAGCCGCACACTCTCTCCGGGCCTCGCACTGCTCGTTCCGTTCGTGGATCGACTTCGCCCACTTATCGACATGCGCGAGCAGGTTGTCAGCTTCGCTCCGCAGCCGGTGATCACCGAGGACAACGTCGTCGTGCAGATCGACTCCGTCCTCTACTACACGATCAACGACGCACGCGCCGTGACTTACGAGATCGCCAACCACCTGCAGGCGATCGAGCAGCTCACCACGACCACGCTGCGAAACGTGATCGGTGGATTGACGCTTGAGAAGGCTCTGACCAGCCGTGACGAGATCAACAACCAGCTGCGCATCGTGCTCGACGAGGCCACCGGAAAATGGGGCGTCCGCGTCAACCGCGTCGAGCTGAAGGCGATCGACCCGCCGACGACCATTCAAGAGGCGATGGAGAAGCAGATGCGCGCCGAGCGTGACCGTCGCGCGGCGATCCTCACCGCTGAAGGCGTCAAGCAGTCGCAGATCCTCACCGCCGAAGGCCAGAAGCAGGCCGCGATCCTCACCGCGGAAGGTGACCGCCAGGCGCAGATCCTCGAGGCCGAGGGTGAGGCGCAGGCGATCCAGGCAGTGTTCGACGCCATCCATGCAGGAAATCCAGACCTGCCACTTGTCACATACAAATATGTCGAGGCGCTTGAGGCGTTGGCCAACAGCGAGACGCAGTCGACTTGGATCATCCCGGGCGAATTCACGCAGGTGCTCAGCGGCATTTCCGAGCGACTCGGTCATCTCGACGGCGGCGAAGGCAGCGGGCGGGCTTCCGGATCCTGAACGCCCCACGCCGGAGGCAACCACGTTCGGCGCCGCTAACGTCAGCGCCGCATGTTTGAAGCACTTTCAGATCGACTGCAGGAGACTCTTGCCGACGTTCGCTCGCACGGCAAGCTGACCGAGGACGACGTCAACAAGGCCATGCGCGACATCCGTCTCGCGTTGCTCGAGGCCGACGTCAACTTCAAGGTCGTCAAGGAGTTCACAGCGACCGTCAAGGCCCGGGCACTTGGCCAGGATGTGCTGACTTCGCTGAATCCCGGCCAACAGGTCGTCAAGATCGTCAACGAGGAGTTGACCGCCTTGATGGGCGGGCAGGCGGGATCCAGCACCGCGCGTGAGATCGTCTTTTCGCAGAGCGCGCCGACGATCATCCTGATGGCCGGCCTCCAGGGTTCCGGCAAGACAACCAACTGCGGCAAGCTCGCGTTGATGCTCAAGGGCCAGGGCAAAAAGGTCGGCATCGCCGCCTGTGACGTATATCGCCCGGCGGCGATCGACCAGCTGAAGGTCGTCGGCGACCAGGTCGGAGCCAGCGTCTACGAACAGGGCGCGGACGCCGACCCGGTGAAGATCGCCAAGTGGGCGGTTGACCAGTCGATCCAGAACCTCGACGACGTCCTGATCGTTGACACCGCCGGTCGCCTGCACGTCGACAGCGACTTGATGGAGGAACTCGGCAGGATCCGGAAGGAGATCAAACCGCACAACGTCCTGCTCGTGGTCGACGCGATGACCGGTCAGGACGCGGTCAACGTCGCCCAGCAGTTCTCCGAAACGGCCAACTTCGACGGCGTGATCATGACCAAGCTCGATGGCGACGCGCGCGGCGGCGCGGCGCTGTCGATCAAGGCGGTCACCGGTAAGCCGATCATGTACGCCTCGGTGGGCGAGAAGCTCGACCAGTTCGAGGTCTTCCACGCCGACCGCATGGCCGACCGCATCCTCGGCATGGGCGACGTGATGACGCTGATCGAGAAGGCGGAACGTGAGATTGACGAAGACCAGGCGCTCGAGATGGAGCGCAAGATGCGGAAGAACGAATTCACGTTCGATGACTTTCTCGATCAGATGAAGATGATGCGAAAGATGGGCTCGCTCTCGAGCATCCTCGGCATGATGCCGGGGATCGACAAAAAGGCGTTGAAAAACGTCAACATCGACGAACGCGAGCTCGATCGCATCCAGGCGATCGTGCTGTCGATGACGCCGAAGGAGCGAAACAATCCAAAGATCATCAACGGTAAGCGTCGCAAGCGGATAGCGGCAGGGTCGGGCACCAGCGTCCAGCAGGTGAACAAACTGATCAAGCAGTTTGCGGAGATGAAGAAGATGATGAAACGGATGACCTCCAAGGGCGGCAAAGGCATGCCGGACATCTCACAGATGCTGGGCGGTCGTTAGAAAGCCCGAAAGTGGCTGGTACTCTCACGCCCGTGGTACGCATCAGACTTACACGAGTAGGCAGCAAGAAGAACCCGATCTGGCGGGTCGTCGTGGCGGACAAAACGTCCCCGCGCGATGGCCGCGTGATCGAGAACGTCGGCACCTACAACCCGCAGACGGACCCTTCGACGATCACGTTGAAGCAGGACCGATTGGAGCACTGGATCGAGAAGGGCGCACGCCCGACCGACTCAGTTCTCAACCTGATGAAGGCACAGAGCCTTGGTGCCGACGGGCGGCCTGCCGACGGCACCGCAGCAGTCGCCACCAAGTAAAACTCTTCGATGTCAGACGAGTCCCAACTTCCCGACGAGGCCGAGCAGCCCGAAGTGGCCAGCCCTTCGGACGAATCGAATGTCGACGCCGCGGCCGACACCGATGCACCGATGATGGAGGACCTGCTCGAACGACTGGTCAAGGGCCTCGTCGACAAGCCAGAAGAGGTCACGGTCGAGGGCTTCGACGAGTCGGACGGTTCCGTCACTCTCGAACTGCGAGTTGCGGAGGACGAAGCCGGCAAGGTGATCGGGCGCGGTGGTCGCACGATCAATGCGCTTCGTCAGATTGTTCGCGCCCACACTGAGGCACGCGGCCGCAAAGTCGTGGTCGACCTCGTCGACTGATCTGAGCGCCGCGATGGCCGGTTCCGAAGCGGAGCAGGCTGACCTGATCGAAATTGGCCGAATCGGTAAGCCTCACGGCGTTCGCGGCGGCTTCTATTTGGAGGGCTCGATCGACGCGCCGGCGTTGGTGGCGGGGCTTGGTCTCGTGGTCGACGGCAACGACTATGCGGTCGCCACGCGCGGCGGAACCGACGGCCGCCCGCTGATCACGCTGGCTGGGATCTCCGACCGCGAAGCCATCGGTCGGATGCGCGGGATGCCTGTCTTCGCTCGCCGCGAGGATCTCACTCCGCTTGCGGACGGCGAGTGGTACGCGAAAGATCTCGTGGGATTGACTGTCGTTTCGGCAGATGGTGATCGGTTGGGAGTCGTCGATCGGCTCGTGAATGCTCCTTCGGTCGATCTGCTTGCGGTTTCGCCGCCCGAGGGCGAAGAGTTGTTGCTGCCGATGGTCACGGACGCGATCGTGTCGATAGATCCCGCCGCAGGTCAGGTGACTGTCGACGTCGAGTTTCTCGATCTAGGCTGAGGACTATGCAGATAGACGTCTTCACGCTGTTTCCGGAGTGGTTCCAATGGTTTCGAGAGCAGCGTCACATCAAGAACCTGATCGACAGCGGCCACTCATTGGAGACGGTCGACTTGCGCGCCACCACGCCAATCGCCAACAATCGAGTGGACGACACTCCATACGGCGGTGGCGCGGGAATGGTGATCCGCGTCGACGTGGTCGAGGCGGCGCTCCGCGACCGTTACGAACAGGATCCGGTCGAGCTGGTCCAGGATCGCCGCGTCGTCGTGCTGTCGCCGACTGGTAGACGGCTGACGGATTCGCTGGCCACTGAGCTTGCTTCGGAGCCGGCCGTGACCCTGCTCTGCGGTCGATACGAGGGCTTCGACCAGCGCGTGCACGATCACTTCGCGACCGACGTCGTTTCGGTCGGCGACTACGTGCTTTCAGGCGGCGAGCTGGCCGCAATGGTCGTCGTGGACGCCGTCACTCGAAAACTGCCAGAAGCACACGGCGACGAACGCAGCGCGTTGGAGGAGTCGTTCAGCCAGGCACTGGACGGCGCCCCCGAATACCCCCACTACACCAGACCGGCGGAGTTTCGCGGATGGGGGATACCGGAGGTGTTGGTGTCGGGCAATCACGGCGAAATCGAGTCGTGGCGCCGGGCGCAGAGCGAATTGCGTCGCAACCAGCGAGAAATGTCGGATTAGCTACCATTGCAGCGCGCACAGGCCAGTTTTCGCCTGCGCCTGCGGCACGAGCACGGCTCGTGCATTTTTTTGTTTGACAATCGGCTGTGAGGCCACCAAGAACCGCCAGAAGCCTGAAGTACGTCTCGCCCAATTTCTCTGCAGTTTCAGAAAGTTTTCCATGAGCACAATCATCGACAAGCTTGAAAAAGCACAGCTCCAACAAGTGCCGCCGTTCGACTCGGGCGACCGCGTCCGCGTCCACTTTCAGGTCGTAGAGGGAACGCGTCGCCGTACACAGGTTTTCGAGGGTGTTGTGCTCAAGCGTCAGGGAAGTGGCGTTCGCGAAACCTTCACAGTTCGCAAGCAGTCCTTCGGTGTCGGCGTCGAGCGAACATTTCCGGTGCACTCGACGAAGATCGAAAAGATCGAAGTGGCCGCCCGCGGTGAAGTGCGTCGCGCCAAGCTCTACTACCTGCGCGACCGCGTAGGCAAGCGCGCGCGTGTGCGGGAACGCGCATGGACGCCGCAGGAGCAAGCTTCACTCGATTCCGAAGCAGTTGGCGCATACGACGCCGAGGGCGCTCAGGAAGAAGCCGAGGTCGTCGCACCAGACGAAATCGTTGACGAGACCGGCGCAGACGAAAACGGCGCCGAAGAAACTGAAAAGGTGGAAGCCGCCGAGGCGGAGTCAACACAGCCGCCTGCTGACGAAGCACCTGTCGAGGAGGAACCGGCGGACGAAACGCCTGCTGGTGAAGCTCCAGCCGAGGATGCACCTTCCGACGAGGCTCCAGCCGAGGATGCGCCTTCCGACGAGGCTCCTGACGAATCGGAGTCCACTGCCGACACGAAAACCGATTCCGAAACCAAGCCCGAAGAATCGGCAAGCTGACCAGCCCTGCCGGTCGGCAGCCCCAGATGAACGATCAAGTCGACGGCGCACCGGACGGTTACGGTCCCGGTGACGGCAAACGCAAGTCGAACAGCGAATCGTTCATCGAACTCGTTTCGATCGTCGCCATTGCCCTCGCACTTGCGCTCGCCATTCAGGCGTTTGTCGTCAAGCCTTACAAGATCCCCAGCGAATCGATGGTCCCCACGCTGGAGATCGGCCAGCGCGTGCTGGTCAACCGCGTAGAAGGACGTTTCGGTACACCGTCGCGAGGCGACGTCGTCGTTTTCAACCCCCCGGCCGGCGCCGAAACCAGCCAGTGCGGCGTGAGCGACGGGCAAGAGTATCTACCGGGCTTGGTTTACGAATCCGGGGGAGACGACCTCCTCGCCGCAAAAATGCCCTGCCCGAGGGGCACACCAGGAAAGTTTTCAGACGCTTTCATTAAACGCGTGGTCGGATTGCCCGGCGAGGAACTGAAAGTGATTCGCGGGCACGTCTACATCAACGGCAAGCAGCTCGATGAGCCCTACATCAATACGCGGGACAGCTGTGATCGCGAGGGGTCGTTCAGCAGCGACTGCACCTACTCGCTCGACATCACGATCGCGCCCGACAGTTACTTCATGATGGGTGACAATCGCAATGCCAGCGCGGACAGCAGGATCTGGGGTCCCGTTCCGAAAGAAAACCTGATCGGCAACGCCTTCATGACCTACTGGCCACCGAAGCGCATCGGCGGGCTTTAGTTCTAGATGTCGCACCCGTTGTTTGCCGATCGCAAGGCGCCCAACAGAAAAACGCCTGGCCCACGAATGCCTGAAGAGTCGTCAAAGAAACAGATGAACCCGGCGGTGGAAACCGCGATGATCGTTGTTGTCGCGATCGCCTTTGCGTTCACAATCCAGTACTTCCTCGTGAAGCCATACAAGATCCCGAGCCCTTCGATGGTGCCGACTCTTGACGTCGGCCAACGGGTGCTCGCAAATCGCGTGGAGGGTCGCTTCGGAACACCAGAGCGTGGCGACGTGATGGTGTTCAACCCACCGCCGGGCGCCGAGGCGCAGCGTTGCGGTATCCAGGGTGGCGAAACGTTTGGTCCGGCTCCGGGAACGAAGTACGTCGCGCTGCCGTCGATCTCGGAACTCCCGGACGATCTCTCCGGCGACTACATGCCATGTCCGGTCGCCACCAAGGGCAAGCAATCGCAAGCATTCATCAAGCGAGTGATTGGATTGCCGGGGGACCGGTTGAAGATCATCAAGGGCCACGCATACATCAACGGCAAAGAACTTTCCGAGCCTTACATCAATCCCGATGACAGCTGCGACGATCCGCGCACGACGGCAATCACTTGCACATTCTCCATGGAGATCGAGATCCCCGAAGGCATGTACTTCATGCTGGGTGACAATCGCAACAACAGTGACGACAGCCGTTTTTGGGGACCGATCCCGAAGGAAAACATGATTGGCGAGGCCTTCGCCACGTACTGGCCGCCGAATCGCATCGGCGGTCTCTAGCGGGCGACTACTGGTGCGCGTCGGTCTGATCGGATTCAGTTGTTCGAACCTCACGTACGAACGCTGACGTGCAGCCAGGTCACCGCCGACGCCGTCGGTAGCTTGACCGCCAATGGCTCGTCCGGGAGGAACATCACCGCTTGTTGAATTTGACCGCAACCGCGGGAGCCGCGTCGCCGGCGCCGATGAGGCCGGCCGCGGTTGTC
>JBMYXO010000064.1:0-12858 GCA_049608465.1 Solirubrobacterales bacterium
TAGGCACGACTCACCCTCGGAGTGACCTTCAGGTAGTCGACGAGCTTGCGTACGCGCCTTGTCTGCGTCGCCTCGTCCTTGGCTCCACGCGCCGTGAAGTCTGGTTTGGCCCCGATCTCGGTGAACCAAACATCGACCTCGGGCGGGACCAGCTCCAAGAAATCTTCGATCGCTGCGGGGTTTCCGGATCGGACCGCGCCGTACGGGTGAAAAGCGGCGTGCTGGCCCCATCCACCACCGGCGGCGAGATAGTGCTCGATGAAGTGTCTCACCGAAGAGCGGGAGTCGCCGGTGTGCAGGCCGTCGTTCGTCGGTGTGCCGGCGCCGTCGACGCGGTCGTGAAATTCGGGCGAAACGAGCTCGTCGCCCTCAGGAACGGCCAGCCGAAGCTTGTTGAAGTACGCCGCCAGCAGTGTCGGCCCCTTGGTCGGGTGATGGGCGTCGCCAAACCATCGCCAACCGGCATTCGGCTCATTCGCCGGGCTCCAGGCGTCCACCAACGAGTCAAACTCGGCGATCACCCGTCGAATGTTGGCCTCGTAGGCATCGGGCGACGGAGTCTCTGCGATTGGAAACCTGTTGGCCACTTGGTAGTCGGCGTACCCCATCGAGAATGTCAGCAGCACGTGCTGTACACCGTGTTGCCGCGCGCGAGCGATTTGAGTCTTGATGTCTGCAACTCGCTCAGGTGCAGTCGGGTCAGCGCTGCTGAGGATGTCGTAGGGAACTTGAACCCGATAGATCTTTGGATTCATCTGCTTGAAATATGTCTCCACCGCCGGGATTCCAAAGTTCGGATGTACGTTGTCGGCGATTCCGAATCCCCAGCCGTTCTCGTCTGCAGCGTCTGAATCAGTCGGTGCAATCGCGAGACACAATGCGAGCGCTGTAAGCACCAGCGCCGCGCGAGCCGCCGCGCGGCGGAGCGTCAATCGAGGGTCGGCAAAACTGAATCGACCGATCGTCTGGCGGGTATAACTCATCCCGAGTTAATGTGGCAAGATCTCCCGCGTGAATAGCCGATCAGCCGCCAAGCGGGGCGCGGAGCACGCCGACAGCCACGATCTGATCCGCGTGCAAGGTGCGCGAGTCAACAATCTCAAAGACATCAGCGTCGAGATCCCGAAGCGTCGGCTGACGGCATTTACAGGCGTCTCGGGGTCTGGCAAGAGTTCGCTGGTCTTCAGCACGATCGCGGCTGAGTCGCAGCGGTTGATCAACGAAACTTACAGCTCGTTCGTGCAGGGCTTCATGCCGTCGATGGCCCGCCCGGAGGTCGACGTGCTCGAGGGCCTCACGACCGCGATCATCGTCGATCAGGAACGCATGGGCGGCGATGCGCGATCCACCGTCGGCACTGCGACCGACGCCAACGCGATGCTGCGCATTCTCTTCAGTCGACTCGGCAAACCGCAGATCGGGCCGCCGAACGCGTTTTCCTTCAACGTCCCTTCGGTCAGCGCGAGCGGCGGCATCACGGTCGAGCGCGGGAATAAAACGATCACCAAGGCGGCCACCTTCAACCGCCTTGGCGGCATGTGCCCAAACTGCGAAGGCCGCGGGTCGGTCAGCGATTTCGACCTGACCGCTCTCTATGACGACGAAAAGTCGCTCAACGAGGGTGCGATCACGATCCCCGGCTACAGCATGGAGGGATGGTACGGGCGGATCTATCGCGGTTGCGGCTACTTCGATCCGGACAAGCCGATCAAGAAGTTCAACAAACGCGAAATCAATGACTTGCTTTACCGCGAGGCCACCAAGATCAAGGTTGAGGGGATCAATCTGACCTATGCCGGACTGATCCCGACGATCGAGAAGTCATTTCTCTCGAAAGACCTCGACGCCATGCAGCCCCACGTTCGGCGGTTCGTCGAAAATGCCGTCGTCTTCGCGACCTGTCCGGAGTGCGAAGGCACGCGCCTGGCCGAAGCGGCCCGTTCGTCGAAGATCAAGGGAATCAGCATCGCCGACGCATGCGCCATGCAGATTACGGATCTTGCCGACTGGCTTGGTGGTGTCAAGAACAAATCCGTCGCGCCACTGGTCGAGGCGCTGCAGCACACGCTCGATTCGTTTGTCGAGATCGGCCTCGGCTACCTCAGTCTTGATCGCCCCTCGGGAACGCTTTCCGGCGGCGAAGCGCAGCGAACGAAGATGATCCGCCAGCTTGGCTCGTCGCTGACAGACGTCACCTACGTGTTTGACGAGCCGACAGTCGGTCTGCACCCGCACGACATCGAGCGAATGAACGAGTTGTTGCTTCGTCTGCGCGACAAGGGGAACACCGTGCTGGTCGTCGAGCACAAACCAGAGGCGATCGTCAACGCAGACCACGTGATCGACCTCGGACCGGGAGCCGGCAGCGCGGGTGGCGCGGTCGTTTTCGAGGGCACCGTCGCCAAACTGCGCAAGAGCAAGACTCTTACGGGCAGGCACCTCGATGACCGGGCGTCTCTGAAGGATTCGGTACGCGAAAGTACTGGAGCCCTTGAAGTACGCGGGGCCGACACCAACAACCTTCAGAGCGTCGATGTGGACATCCCGCTCGGAAATCTTGTGGTGATCACTGGCGTCGCCGGGTCCGGCAAGAGCTCGCTGATCGATGGTTCGGTGGCCGGGCGCGACGGTGTGGTGTCGATAGACCAGAGCTCGATCCGCGGCTCTCGTCGCAGCAACCCAGCGACGTACTCCGGGTTGCTCGATCCGATCCGCAAGGCGTTCGCGAAGGCCAACGACGTGAAGCCCGGTTTGTTCAGCGCCAACTCTGACGGCGCCTGCCCAAACTGCAATGGCGCGGGTGTGACCTACACGGACCTCGGAATGATGGCGGGAGTGTCTTCGACGTGCGAAGTTTGCGACGGGAAGAGATTCGACGCGACGGTTTTGGAGTACACATTCGGCGGACGAGACATCAGCGAAGTGTTGGCGATGTCGGTGGCCGAGGCCGAAAAGTTCTTCGGCGGCGGAAAGGCGGCGGTGCCGGCCGCCCACAAAATTCTCGAGCGACTCGACGACGTCGGGCTTGGCTATCTCACGGTTGGCCAGCCACTCACCACGCTTTCCGGCGGTGAACGCCAGCGCTTGAAGCTGGCGACCCAGATGGTCGACAAGGGCGACGTGTACGTCCTCGACGAGCCGACGACCGGACTGCATCTGGCTGACGTCGAGCAACTGCTCGGTCTGCTCGACCGACTCGTCGATTCCGGAAAATCCGTGTTCGTCATCGAGCATCACCAGGCGGTGATGGCGCACGCAGACTGGATCATCGACCTCGGTCCCGGCGCAGGGCACGACGGCGGCACGATCGTCTTCGAGGGCTCCCCGGCGGACCTCGTCGCTGACAGGTCGACGCTCACGGGCAGGCACCTCGCGGACTACGTCGGCGGCTAAGCCCAGCCGACAAACCGAGCGAACTGTCACGGCCGCAGCGTCGTCAGCACTCCTGCGTGGTCAGACGGCCAAAGTCCACCGCTCGTCCGATTGAACGGATTCAAGCCGACCGTACGCGATCGCTTCGTGGCGACGGCGCCGCGGGTGAGGACGTGGTCGATGCGTTGGTCGAAGACGCCAGCTGGTGACGGGTCATCGAGCAACTCGCCGAAACAACAGGTGTAGCCGGGGTCACCCGGGTTGACCCCCGTCCAAGTGTCGCTGAATCCCGCACCGAGCAAAACCCCGAAGGCGGCATTGCCGGGCGGTGCTTCAAGCGGATCGGAGTTGATGTCGCCGACCAGTACGACCTTGCCGGGGGCCGATCCGGCCGGACCTCCCGGGGCCACCAACTCTCCAGCCTGCGCCGCCCGCACGAGCGGATGGAAGGATTCGAGATGTGTATTGATGAAGCGGAACTTGCTCTTCTTGGTTTTGACATCCACTGACGTCCAGCCGCGCTTGACCTCGATCGTTTCACCGGTCACCGTTGGGATTGGCAGGAACGTCGCGAAGTTGGCGCCGGCGGCGTTGGAGAGCTTCAGCTTGTGCTTGCTGTGTTTGCGCACCAAAATCACATCGCGGTCAACCAGCCTGAAATCGCGAAAGAACGGTGCGCCGGCCGGTGCTTCGATCGAGATCTGTTCTTGCGACTGCACGACTTCATACGGCGAGCCGTATGCCGCGAGCCAGAACAACAATGAGTTGAGCTGGTCGTACTCAACGGTCGCCGCCGGCGCTGGATCGGCGAACGGGCCACTCAGCCACTGGGCCGCTTCTTGCAGACCGACCAAGTCCGGCCGACCGATGGCGATCTCGCGGGCAACCGCTCGCTCACGCGCCGGAATGTCGGACGCCACCACGTTGGTCCATATCTGTGCGTTGGCGGCGATGAAATCGGGGACCGTTGTCGCGGTGATGGCCCGCGTAAGGTCCGCACCGAAGTAGAGATTGCGGCTCAGCACCTTCACCTTTGGCGCGTTGGCGAACGGATGGTGGCCTTTCTTGCCGAAAGCGTTGGCGGTGGGGGCCAGCAAAAGAACCATTGCCGCGACCATGGCCAGAACGAGCGTTGTGCGCGCCGAGCGCGCAGCGACTGCCGAGTGCATCTTTGAACTCCCCAATGTTTGATTCATCGTTCGGGACGCGGCCGCGCCACGACGCGCAGACGGACATCCAGCGGCCTTCCCCAGACCTACGGCCCATCGTATTGAATTCGTGGAGTAGAGGCCGGGCGCTATCAGCCGACTGCACGCAACGGCCGTCGTCGATGCTCGGTTTTGATCGATCGTTCGCATTGGTCGACCCGGGCTATCAGTTCGGTGACTGTGTCACCGGGGCGATTTGTCGCGTGACCGATGCTCGCGTTCGGGTTCACGTCTTCACAAATACGCAATCTTGCGTTGATGATCGCGTTCGCCAGTCGCGTCCCCAAGTCGTCGATGTTCAGCTCTCCGTGGTGAGGAACCAGCGCCATGAATTCGTCGCCCCCGCGGCGCACCGCTAGGTCGTAGGTTCGCATTTCGAATTGGATCGCCTCTGCAACCTCGACAAGCGTGCGATCCCCCAGCGAGTGACTGTGACGATCGTTCACCTGTTTGAAGTCGTCCAGGTCGATCATGAAAACTGTCACGTTGCCGCCCAGTGTCGTCGCTCGCTCCAACTCTTCGCCAAGGCGTTCCTTCATGCGTCTGACGTTGGCGAGTCCCGTCAACGGATCGGCACCAGAGAGCCGCTCACTCTCGTCGCAAGCGGCTCGGGTCTGTATCAACGCGCGAGGCAGGATCACACCGATGAGCATCACCACAGCCGTTGTTTGAATCGTTCGAATCACTGACAAGTCGTAGCTCGTGGTTGAGATCAGGTAGCCGTAGCTGGCCATCGCGAACATGGCATATGCGAAGGCGGCTTTTCGGCGAACCACATAGAACGCGACCATTGCCGGAATGACGAGTAGGTCGACCGTGGCGTTGAGCATCTCGCCCGACTGCCGTACGAGCAGAGTTGTGAGAAGGATCGTGCCGAGCAGCGCAGCGTGGATGGCCGCGACACTGTGCAGCTTCCGCCCGGCCGATACGCACAGCACGGCAGCGAGCGAGGCGAGCAGACACACGGCGAACACCCCCGATCGCGAGATCGATTCGCTGTGACCTGAAGCTCCGAGCAGCGGCACCGTCACCGCGATCAACGCATAGCTGCCGGCGAGCATCTGCCAGGAGGCTTTTCTCACCATCTCGTCATAGCTCGGCAACGAAACGACCGGCTGCACGCCGTGCAGTCGACCGTCGTCGGCGGCGGCGCCCTCGATCGGCTCGAACAGCTGCACCACTTGCGACTGCCCGCGATCTGGATTGCCTCGACGTCGATGGGAATCGACCTTTGCGCCATGCAGCGCGTCGTCAGCGCGTTGCAGAATCGCTTCGGCCTGCTCGCCCGGAACGTGAACGGCCATCCCGATGCTGCAGCCGTTCTCCATCGATGGGCAGAGCTTCGTTCGCGCCTCCTCCACCGCGTCGGCGATTCGATCACGTAGTTGCTCGATCGTTCGAGTCGGGCGATGTAGAGCGAGGATCGTGAACTCGTCACCGCCGCGCCGCGCGACGAGGTCACCCGTCTCGGTCTGATGTTCGATCGCGCGTGCGACCTCCACCAACACCCGATCACCGGTCGAATGGCCGAGTTCGTCATTCACGTTTTTGAACGCATCCAGATCCAGCGTGAGCAAACCGAAGGTGCCTGTTTCAGTTCGTTCCTCCCTGGCGATCTCTTCGCGCAGCCTAACGCCCAGAGTTCGCGTGTTCCACGCGCCCGTCAACGGGTCGGTCTGAGCCAGTCCGCGGTTGAGGGCGAGCACCATTCGCAATTGGGAGTAACCGATGACGAGCAACGCCGCAGCGCTCATCACGACCGCCGCAATCACGATCGCTCGCGGCAGAGGCGTCGTGTCCTGGCCAAAGATCACAAAGCCGCATGACCCGACCACCCCCGCGACGATGTATGGCCATGAGCGGTTGAGCGGGAAGATCATCAGCGCGATCACCATCGGGAGCATCGGGTAAATGACGTCCGCACTGTGGGGATTCGGATCGAGCATGCTCGTGCCGACGATCGCCACCCATCCGCCGCCGAGGACAAGGTGGTACCACGGATCGATCGCCAACTCCATGCGTCCGCATGGCGTACCAGACGACTCCCAGCACGATCGCAAAGACGCCGCCGGTCAGGAACGGTGCGAGTGGGAGCTGCACAGGCGTCAGGTGGAACGCGAATGAGGCGCATTGAATTGTGCCCAGCGTCAGCCACAACATCGCAGCCATGTTCCAGAGGAATCGCGGATCGACGCCCGCGGAATCGTGATTAGTCGAGTTGTCGTTCAAACCGTCTTCCGTATCGGCGGGTTGCCTCGCGCCCTTCGGCCACTACCAGAAATGCGATCGGCGCCACGGACGAATGTTCGATGCTCCTCCCAATACTGTGCACGTCGCGACTTCACTAGTGGGGTGACGTCCACCAAACAGCTTCGTCGCGCAGTGGATCGAGGCGTTGGTGGCGGTGATGGTCGCTGGCAGCTGGATAGTCTGCGCGCATGCCGATCACAGACGAACAGATGCTCGAAACACTGCACAAGCTCAAATCACTGAGCTTCGTGCACACCGAAGGCTTCACTTGCTTCACGCAGATGGCGATCGAGACCAGCGGGCTCGACCCCGAGGCGGCCGAGCAGTGGCTGCTTGCCCACGGCGGGCATCTGAAGCACGTGCGCGTACCGGAGCCAGGCAATGACGGCCGGCGCATGCAACAGCCGGATTCCGAGCCGTGCTACTTCGTGCCAGACACTTTGCTCGCTTGAGCGAACCGTGCGTTGCGTCGGTTCGGCGTGGTTTTGCCGACCGCGTGGTCGCTCGGTGAGAGATCCAGCCGAAGCCGGATCTCTCACATGGCGAGATTTTCTATGGAGCTGCCGTGATTGGCGCCAGCGAATTGCCGGGTGCAATCTTGGAGCAGTTCTGCGGGATCGTCCATGAACCGAAGATGCCGAAGCGATCGTTGGTCCAACTGATCGCCTGCGGAAGCCACTGCAACGCGCTCGTGACGTGGCTGCCGCCGTACTCGTTGTATTGAACCTTCACGCCTGCGGCGCAGTACTGGCGCGCGAGCGTACGGACGTCGCCGGCGATCATCACACCGTCGCCCTTGCCGATGCCGGGCTTGTCACCGGGCGTGCCTTCGAGCTCGCCGCCGGTGCCCTGCCCGATCAGCATCGGGATCGTCGGTGTGCCACCTGTGCCCATGATCACCTTGTTCGCCGCAGTCACGTAGGCCGGGATCGACTCGGGAGTCGGGTACTCCGGCTTCGCCAAGTCAGTCCACTTGAGACCTGGGTATTGACCAAGCGCATTGATGATCGATGCGTCTTTCAGTTCGTCGTAGATCCGCTCACCGTTCTCGCTGAGGTACGGCGAGAGGTCGATCCCGTACGACCTGGCGATTCCGATGATCGCCATCGGCATCACGCCAGCCCAGATCGGTGTGCCTTCGACGTAGTAGAGGTTGTGCGCCGGATGCACGAGCACGCCACCGAACGCCGCGCCGATCAGGTTGTTGTTCAGGTCAGGCGCGTAGGTCGGTGCAAGTTCGGCCGCCCATTCGGTTGCGATGGCACCGCCGGAGTACCCGATCATCGCGACCTTCGCCTTGTTCGAGAGCTTGACGGCCGGCGAATTTATTGCCGCGCGAATCGAGTCGAGGGTGTTGGTTCCGTATTCGGGCCCAGCTGCGAAATTCGCGGTCTGCCCCTGTGTGTCCGAGATGACGATCGTGTAGCCCTTGAGCAAGAACGGCGAAAACAGCAATGTCTCGATTTGCGGGATCGCACCGCCAAGCGACAGACCACCGGCGATCTGCACGGACGGCTGGTCGTTGGGGTTGAGCGAGTCGTAGAACGACTGGTAGGAGATGACCTTTTCGCGATTGAGGCAGAACAGGCAGGCGGGTTGAACGACCGAGGTCACGTTTACCGACGGTTGACCCTGCGCGTTGGTCGCTCGGTAGAGCAACTGTGTTGCCTTCAACGGTGTCGCGAGGCCAACGATGTGGTACGGGACTTTGCGAGTCTTCAAAACCGTGCCGGGCGCGTAGCTGGCCAGTGGTGTGGCACCCGTGTACTGGTAGAACGCGTCATTCGCTGAAGCGGCGCTGGCCTAAGTCGACCCAACCATTGCAATTGCAGCGCATGCAGCGAGCAGGCTGACCCCGCGGGCCAACCGCTTCCGAGTAGTAATCAAGATTTTTCCTCCCCAGGAAATTTCCGCGCTGATTGGAACCGAATCAGATACGCGCGGTTTTGCTTGCGGACCGGGCCAGCTTATCCCAAAACCGGAACAAGCTTCTGGTTTTGCGTATGTCCAATGTTGCTGGGGCGCAGCGGCCGTAGTCAGCTCTCTGCCAGACGTTCTGCACGTTCCTTCATACCAAGCAACATCTTGCGCTCCATGACCAGCGACGCCGACTCCATCGGGATCATCCCAAGCTTGTCGATCAACCGGTTCAAGCGGAAACTGTTGCGGCTGATCAGCCGAGTCTTGCCGTCGCGCTCGTGCAGCACGAAACTCCAGACCCAATTGCCGTCAACCGATCGCCAGGCGATCGCGTGGTTGACGTCGACTAGTTCCACGATCATTTTGTTCTCGCCCATTCCGATCGCGTCACCGATCTCTGGATGTTGGAACTCGGGCAGCACCTCGTCGACGCTGTGCATGTCCAGACCGAGCAGGTTCTCGATCCAGTCGTATGTGTACACGCCACCACGCGGGGAAGGTCCGATCTGCACGATCCATGGCCAGACCTTGTCGGCCGCGGCATCGATCGTGATTGCGCGCGTCGCCACACCATCAGGGCTGGCGATCAACTCATCGCCCGGAAGTTCTGCCGCAGTCTCTGCAGCAGTCGCACCCCAGTGCAGGATCGGCTGGCGCGCGACGCGCCAGTAAACAACTGCGAGAAAAACCGCTAGTGCGAGTCGTTTCATCCTGAAGAGTTTTACGCGAACGAATATCTCGCAGCTACGTAGTTGCCACGGACTTCAACGCAGGACGACACCGCGCACCGTGTTTAATCATTCGATGGCCCCCGTTCCACCTGCCCGCCATCTGCTCAGAGCCAAGGACTGCGCCGACGCTTTGTTTGCCGAGCGAATCGGTGTGGACGACATGGCCGCGGCTGCAGGCCTATCTCGCGCGCATTTCTCGCGTGAGTTCAAACGAGTGTTCGGCGAATCGCCAAACGACTACCTACTCACGCGGCGACTTGAGCGTGCCGCCTCGCTGCTGCGCGACACGGACTATCCGGTCAATGAGATCTGCTTGATGATCGGGCTCCGCAGTGTCGGCACTTTCACTGCAGCATTCAAAAGGACCTACGGCAAACCACCGAATGCCTATCGAGAAAGCATGCCTCCGGCCGCGCGCAACGTGCCGATGCCGCCCTGCTTGATTCGGGCACACACGAGACCGCGGAAGGTCAGCACAAAATAAGAATCACCCATTTCGCCTCGCTTCTAAGTTGGCACGATGTGGTATTCAAGCCAGTACGAGAACAAGGAGATATCGATGATCAAGATCAACAGCACTCAGCTTTGGGTCCACGACCAGGACGAGGCATTGGCGTTCTACACCGAGAAAATCGGGATGGTCGTCAAGCAGGATGTCTCGATCGAGGAACTCGACGGCTTTCGCTGGCTCACGGTCGGCATCCCCCGACCAAGAAGTTGACATCGTGTTGATGGCGATCCCCGACGCGCCGATGGTGGATGCCGCAACCAAAGCGGAGGTTGAATCACTGATGGCGAAGGGCTTTGCGGGCACGATCTTTCTCGAGACGAACGACATTCATGCTGACTACAACACACTCAAGTCGCGCGGCGTCGAGTTCATCCAAGAACCGACCGAGGCGCCGTACGGCATCGACACAGGCTTTCACGATCCATCCGGCAACAGTCTGCGGCTGACTCAGGTATCTCTGCCGTGACGGGTAACGCAGACCGGTGCAATCGACAACGCATCGCGTACGCGTCTCACGTTGGTCAAGGTATCGATCGCCTGGTTTGCGGATTTCGATAACGGTTTCTGGCAGAATTGCCGTCCATGCCTGGTCGAGATGCAGTCATCATCGGCGCGCGATGCGCCGGTTCAACGCTCGCCATCACCCTCGCTCGCGAGGGATGGAACGTGACGATGGTCGATCGCGACACGTTCCCTAGCGACACGTTGTCGACCAATCTGATCTTCCCGAACACGCTGTCGCGGCTCAACCAGTTGGGCGTCCTCGACACGCTCCACGCGAACCACGACGTGCCGTCCCTGGGTTTCAGAATCATCGGTTTCGGCCACGACTGCACGGGCGACTTCACGCCGGTTGATGGGTTCGACAAGTTGATCTCGCCGCGACGGATCGCGCTCGACAACGCAATGGTCGAAACTGCCCTGGCGGTCGGAGTCGAAGGTCGCTTCGGCGAACGCGTGGTCGAATTGATCGGATCGGGGACGCCCGACGATCCTGTTGCCGGTGTCGTGCTTGAGGGAGGCGAAGCGATCAGGGCCGACTGGGTTTTCGGTGCCGACGGTCGAGCGTCCACGGTTGCTGGAAAGCTCGGTATCGAGAAGACGAACCCGATGCGCGGCGAGGTCGCGTATCTGCTCGCCTTTTGGCGCGGCATTCCGAACGACGGCTACGCGACGACAGACATTCGCCACGATGCGATTCTCAGCAGCTGGGCAGCCGAGGACGGTGTTCACCTGCTGACAGCGTGGGGTGATCCAGAATTCACGCGCGGAAGCAAGGAAGAACTGCTACCCAAGTACTTGGACTTTCTCAGGCAGTTCCCGGAAACTCTTGACCAAGCCGCACTCACCGATGCGGAAATGGTGAGCGAGCTGCTCGTCGCCCCGGAAACGTTGCTGCGCGGGTATTACCGTCAGCCGACCGGTCCGGGCTGGGCACTCGTGGGCGACTCTTGCCACTTCAAACACCCGGCCACCGGCCAGGGCATCGGCGACGCCGTTGAACAATCGATCCACGTTGCCGAGGCGGTCTCCGGGAAGGATCCGCAGCTCGACGGATACGGCGACTGGCTCAACGGCCGCTCAGTACAGCAGTACCCGTGGTCGTACGCGTGGGGCAGTTTTCCGAAATCTGATCAGCAGTTCATCGGATGGGCGACAGAGGAAGATGCCGCCCAGGACATGCGCGATTCCTTCTCTCGACAGGTGGAACCGTCGCAGGTGCTCACCAAAGACCGAGTCGATCGTTGGTTCAGCACCGCCTAGAGCAAACCGCAGAATCCAACGCGACCTGCTGACAGCCCGTAGGATGACCGGATGGATGCATTGAGCAACGCATCGAGCTCGCGTCTGAGGCTGGTCGCGATCCCGATCAGCCACTACTGCGAGAAGGCTCGCTGGGCACTTGAGCGCGCCGGCATCGACTACGAGGAGGAGCGCCACCTCCAAGGTTTTCACCATTACTACGCCAAGCGACGCGGCGGCGACTTCACAACGCCGGTGCTCGTCTTCCCGGACGGGCGACCATCGATCGGCCAATCGAGCGAAATACTTCGCTGGGTGAATGAGCAACTTGACGACGACCAGAAGCTCTATCCGCTTGAAATTGCCTCGCGCGTGCGCGCAACCGAGCATTGGCTCGATGCAACACTTGGCCCAGACGGCCGCGGCTGGCTCTACGGCGAAATACTCGACGACGCCCGGTTGATCGAACGGTACGGCTTGGATGGCATCCCGGCCAATGAGCGCCGCGTGTTTTGGGGCGTGTTCAAGCTCTTCAAGCCGTACCTTGCGGCGCGAATTCGCGTTCAGGGAACCCAAGCCGATCAACAGAGTGTGCGCGACGTCTTCGACGAGATAGCTGATCGGCTCGCCGATGGCCGACGCTACCTGATGGGCGATCAGTTCACCGCTGCCGACTTGACATTTGCCGCACTCTCAGCCGCAGTGATACTTCCGCGGAACTACGGAGTGGAATTGCCGCCGCTCGATTCCCTGCCGACATCCCTCCGGTCTTCGATCGAGGATTTCCGCGCCCACCCCGCCGGAGAGTTCGCGCTGCGAATGTTCGCAGAGGAGCGTCCGACGGCGGATTGGCTGGCGAAGACCGCCTCTGAATTGGCAACGGCGACGACTGGTTCTTGACCGCTGGACAGGGGCTCCTACGAACAGTGCCCGGCCGCCCTGGCGTTGGGCGACCAATCAGCGTGTGGTTACTCGAACCACACCGCCGTCATACACAGCAGTGAAACGACCTACTGAGCGAGAATCTTCGCCTTCTGTGCCTGAAACTCTTCCTCGGTGAGAATCCCCTGTGCCTTCAGATCTCCCAGCTTTTGTAGCTGTTCCATCGGGTCCTCGGCCGGAG
>JBMYXO010000065.1:0-12785 GCA_049608465.1 Solirubrobacterales bacterium
TTGTGTTGCCGCCTGTGACCTTGGCCTTGGTCGACATGCGCAGGTTGGGGTCGAGATCGAGCGTCTGGGTGGTGCCGTTCTGGCTCACTGATCTTGCGAGGTCGTTGACGTAGTAGGTGGCGTTGAAGTCGCCGGTGCCGCCCGCTGCCGATTGGGGCGTTGTGGTGATGCGGCCGAAGGCGTCGTATTGGTAGCCAGAGTCTGTGATGCGATCGGCGTCGTCGTAGTCGCTCTCCTCCTCGGTGCCGCTGGCGCCGAAGTCGCAGTAGTAGTTCTGCTCGGCGATCGACTCCTTATCTGAGGCGATAGGGGTTCTCGTCGAGGCTGTCCAACCTGATGCACTTGAGCGGGCCGGACACCTTCGCGGCCTTCAGGCGCTTCGGCGTCCGGCTCTACATATCTGTGCTCAGAGGGTCAACGTGGCGAGGAGCCCAGTCCACTGCCGTCGAGGTTGGTTGGCGGTGAAGGTGCGGCGATTCGCAGCTCAATCTTGCTCATCCCACACGATGCTTGTTCACCAAATCCAGCCCTGAATGGTGCCTATCGCGAGAACGACGAGCACGAACACAGACAGTGACAACGTGAGTGCCTGAGCGATAGACGGCTTCATTTAATTTGTTTGCAATTTCATTTAATGTGTTTGCAATCTTAAACTGCTCGGCTACACCGGTTTCATGTAGAAGCGTCTCGTCCTGTAGGTCACATACGCAGCACAATAAACGATACTGATCGGCACTCTCCTTACTACGTACCCGGTCCCTTTGACGTAGTGACGAATATTCTTGTACGTCGTCCGCGTGGCCCGATACGAGCACACTGTATTCGAGACCCAGTAGAACACTTTCCTGAGTTTTCTCTTCAGATTTTTGTGCCAACTTGTCAGGCTTCTAAGACCGCCCCACATGCCGTTCAGGTCACTTTGATTGATCGGATCACTCGGGTACTCGTAAGGATTGGCCGTCCCCCCAAGCACCGGATCCACCTGCAAGAACCGTCCAGTCCTCGGCGCATAGAGCCTTACACCCATCGCGACCATTCCTTGCGACGTCAGCGCCTCGCGCTGCTTGGACCCATGGAAGCCGTAGCGTCGGTCCGCCGGCAGATCGGTCTTCGGCACCCCGAACTCATCGATCTCTGCTGACTCCACCGGATCGGGGAAGCCGGTTGCCACGACGTCGCCTCTGAGGTTTACGAAGTGGTACTTGGCGCTGCCTGTGTTGTCTTGCACTCCAGCGGCCCTGTCGATACCGCCGATGAACCGCTGCCAGGTTGAGGCTCCGGTCTGAATCCATGCCGGCGAGTCGGAGTCGTCGACGTAGGCGTAGGACTCGTTGGTTGTGTTGCCGCCTGTGACCTTGGCCTTGGTCGACATGCGCAGGTTGGGGTCGAGATCGAGCGTCTGGGTGGTGCCGTTCTGGCTCACTGATCTTGCGAGGTCGTTGACGTAGTAGGTGGCGTTGAAGTCGCCGGTGCCGCCCGCTGCCGATTGGGGCGTTGTGGTGATGCGGCCGAAGGCGTCGTATTGGTAGCCAGAGTCTGTGATGCGATCGGCGTCGTCGTAGTCGCTCTCCTCCTCGGTGCCGCTGGCGCCGAAGTCGCAGTAGTAGTTCTGCTCGGCGATCGACTCCTTATCTGAGGCGATAGGGGTTCTCGTCGAGGCTGTCCAACCTGATGCACTTGAGCGGGCCGGACACCTTCGCGGCCTTCAGGCGCTTCGGCGTCCGGCTCTACATATCTGTGCTCAGAGGGTCAACGTGGCGAGGAGCCCAGTCCACTGCCGTCGAGGTTGGTTGGCGGTGAAGGTGCGGCGATTCGCAGCTCAATCTTGCTCATCCCACACGATGCTTGTTCACCAAATCCAGCCCTGAATGGTGCCTATCGCGAGAACGACGAGCACGAACACAGACAGTGACAACGTGAGTGCCTGAGCGATAGACGGCTTCATTTAATTTGTTTGCAATTTCATTTAATGTGTTTGCAATCTTAAACTGCTCGGCTACACCGGTTTCATGTAGAAGCGTCTCGTCCTGTAGGTCACATACGCAGCACAATAAACGATACTGATCGGCACTCTCCTTACTACGTACCCGGTCCCTTTGACGTAGTGACGAATATTCTTGTACGTCGTCCGCGTGGCCCGATACGAGCACACTGTATTCGAGACCCAGTAGAACACTTTCCTGAGTTTTCTCTTCAGATTTTTGTGCCAACTTGTCAGGCTTCTAAGACCGCCCCACATGCCGTTCAGGTCACTTTGATTGATCGGATCACTCGGGTACTCGTAAGGATTGGCCGTCCCCCCAAGCACCGGATCCACCTGCAAGAACCGTCCAGTCCTCGGCGCATAGAGCCTTACACCCATCGCGACCATTCCTTGCGACGTCAGCGCCTCGCGCTGCTTGGACCCATGGAAGCCGTAGCGTCGGTCCGCCGGCAGATCGGTCTTCGGCACCCCGAACTCATCGATCTCTGCTGACTCCACCGGATCGGGGAAGCCGGTTGCCACGACGTCGCCTCTGAGGTTTACGAAGTGGTACTTGGCGCTGCCTGTGTTGTCTTGCACTCCAGCGGCCCCGTCGATACCGCCGATGAACCGCTGCCAGGTTGAGGCTCCGGTCTGAATCCATGCCGGCGAGTCGGAGTCGTCGACGTAGGCGTAGGACTCGTTGGTTGTGTTGCCGCCTGTGACCTTGGCCTTGGTCGACATGCGCAGGTTGGGGTCGAGCTCCAAGGACTGGGTGGTGCCGTTCTGGCTCACCGACCTTGCGAGGTCGTTGACGTAGTAGGTGGCGTTGAAGTCGCCGGTGCCGCCTGCTGCTGACTGGAGCGTTGTGGTGATTCGGCCGAATGCGTCGTATTGGTAGCCAGAGTCTGTGATGCGGTCGGCGTCGTCGTATGTGCTGGTCGTTGTTGTGCCGCTGGCGCCGAAGTCGCAGTAGTAGTTCTGCTCTGCGATCGACTCCTTTTCGAGACGGTTTGAATCATCGTCGAGGGTGTATTCGCGAACCTTGCACTTCCAAGTACCTGTCCTTCCCCCGCCACCCGGTCCAACCAACTTGTTAGTCGGTGATGTGAAGTTCGATCACTCGTGACTGGCTCATGCCGCCGGCAGGCAAAACCAGCCGGTCCATTCGCGTCGTCGTAAGCGACCCTCACTTGCTCACCACTCTAATGCCGCGGAAATACTCCTCGGGAGTTTTCATCCCAAGGCCTCGATGCGGCCTTCTGGTGTTGTAGTGCTCTTGCCATTCGAGCAGCACGGCCCGAGCTTCGAGGATGTTGTTGAAGTATTCGCCGTTGAGCACCTCGTCGCGCATCGTGCCGTTGAATCTTTCGACAAACGGGTTCTGCTGGGGTGTACCTTTCTCGATGAAGGCCTGGTCGACGCCGAGCGCACCAAGCCAGTCGCGCAGCTTCTCTGCGATGAACTCGCGGCCATTGTCGGATCTCAAGATGTTCGGACGGCCGTGCGTCTTGAACGCCTCAGACAGCGCATCCATGACGCCAGCCGTGCCGATGTGGCTTTCGACCTTGATCCCGACGGAGCGACGCGTGAACTCGTCGACGATGTTGAGGATCCGCACTTGGCCGCCTTTGGACGTCCTGGTGGCGACAAAGTCGTAGGACCAGATGTCGTTCGGATGCGTGGCCCGCAGATTCCATGCTGACGACTCAGAGTCGCCTTCAGCGCGTTTGCCAGAGGCGCGCTTGGGCTTTGGAATGCGGTGTCCCTCTGCTCGCCAGAGCCTCTCGATGCGCTTGTGATTGACGGCGAATCCCTCGGCCTTCAGGAGCGCGCAGATGCGAGGCGATCCGTAGCGCGGATGTGCTGCTGCGAGCTCGTTCATGCGACGAACCAATGTCAACTCGAACTCTGGCGGCTCGGGGCGGTAGCGCTGAACCGAGCGGTGCTGGCCAACCAAACGACACGCCCGGCGCTCGGAGACTCGGTGACGCTTGCGCAGATATGCGACCGCGTCACGCTTCCGGGCCGGGCTCACCATTTTCCGTTGTTGAGGTCTTTCAGCATCGCGATGTCGAGCGCCTGGTCGGCGACGATGCCTTTGAGGCGGGCGTTTTCGGTCTCGAGCGCACGCAGGCGGTGCGCTTCGTCTTCCTTGAGCGCGCCGTATTTCATGCGCCAGCGGAAGAACGTCTGATCGGAGATCTGCAGCTTCTTGCAGACCTGGGCGATCGTGAAGCCTTGGTTTTGCAGCTTCTCGGCTTCTCTTAGCTTGACGACGATCTGTTCAGCGGTGTATCGCTTCTTGGCCATGCGTTTGCTCCATTCGTTATCTCATTTTGACGGGGTACGACGTTCAAAATGGACCGAATGGAGGGGGAAACGACACGAGCGATTGCGAAGAAGCTGTTCATCTCCGTTCGCGCCGCAGAGAAGCACGTTGGCTCGATCTTCGAGAAGCTCAATTTTGAATCCAAGCCCGACGACCACCGTCGAGTGCTAGCGGTCTTGAAGTACCTCCAAGAGGGCCAGGACAGCTCCTGAAAGAAAAGCGGCCACCGATTTACGGTGGCCGCGGTTTCCCCATGTCTGTCGAACTGCGGGGCCCCAATTCCCCGCTGCCGACCGTGGAAGCCTTACCTGAGGCGCCTGTCGCCTGCCTTGACCTTGTAGTTGTAACGGAAGGACGTTCCGTCGTAGCGGGAGACGATGAAGACGAAGGTGACCTTCTTCCGCTTGCACCGCTTGAGTGCCCTGGACCTTGATTTTCTGGTCTTGCCCTTGACGGCGCCGCAGAAGGTCTTGTACGGCAGCTTCATCGTCGAGTTCTTCGTCGCCATCGTCACGACGTTGACGTTCTGCGGCAGGTTGCCCTTCAGCCGCAGGCCTCTGCGTCCGTACGCCTTGAAGTCGGTCGTCTTCATTCGCTTCTTGCCGAACTTGCCGACGACGTTCCTGAGGTTCTTCTTCAGCTTGCGGCGCAACTTCTTCTTCTTGCTGTACTTCATCTGCTTCTTGTTCAGCTTCGAACCCTTCGGGAAGACAACTTTGAAGCTCTTGATGCCTGCGCAGCGTCGATCGGACGAGAACGTGATCGACGTCGACGATTTCTTGTTGTTGCGCTTGCGCACGCCCCTGGTCGAGATGGCGACCTTCGGGTTCTCGCAGAGCTTGCGCAATCCGGCACCGCAGAAGTCGATACCGACAACCGGGCTCGGGCCGCCGGCGACCTGACCGCTGTGGCTGCCGAAGCTGCTCATTGCCGGTCCGCATTCGCCGTTGTCTCGGATGCCGATCAGGCCCGTCGGACCTCCAGCGATCTGCATCGTCATGTCACTCCAGATCAGGTCCGGGAGGTTCTGGAAGGTGCTTTCGATCTGTATCTGGTTGATGAAGCGGTTGGCGCCACGCACCTGCATGTTGATCGGCGGCGGGATCTCGATCAAGAGGTCTGGCAAGGTCGACCCGCTGACGCTGCGCGCCACGTAAACGTTGCCGACCACTGGTGCCGTCAACAACGGCGTCTGGATCGTCACCGAGCCGACGCGTGTGTTTGCCGGACAGGCCCGGGCGTTGGCCTGCGCCGCCTCGCAGACGGTGCCGATTCCCTGAATGTTGACGGTCATGATCGTCGGCAGGTGAACCGTGGCGGACCTCAACGTTGAGTCGTTCGGGCGGCCGCTGATCTTGATCGTCCAGCTCGGGGCGTCGGTCTCGCTGCCGCCACTGGCAGCAAACGAGATGCTCGGGGCGAATGCACGCGCGGGACAGTTCGTCGCTTGGTACGGAACATTGCTGGTGGCGTTCGCTCCGGAGTACGGCGTCATCGTGCTGACGATGTTGAACGGCGTGCAGGAGGAGGCGTTGAACAAGAACGGCCTTCCGGATGCCGCGGCGATGCCGGGCAGGTTGATCAGCAGTTCCTGGATGTGTGTGGGAACACCCTTGAACATTCTCGGCACGTCGCTGAAGTTGACCGTGAGGCCGTGGTCCGTGGAACGCACGATGATCCGACCCTGGGTGATGAAGTCACCGAGGTTGTACGGGCCCGCGATCGCCGGCACCTTGATCGACATGCCCGCGATGTCGCCGTGTGCCCCTGCCGTGAGGAAGACCTCACCCGGCAGCGTCAGCACCTGACCGGCCTGTCCGATCTTTGCCTGGACGGTGCCGACCTTGGAACTCGCGGAACAGGTTCCCGCTGCCGCGCTGGCGAGCGGGCACTGTACGACCGATGCCGCGCTACCGAGGAAGCCGGCCGGCAATGACATGTCGACGTTCCTGATGTCTTCCTGGCCGTCGGCGCGCGCAATCGTGAAGACCGCGTTCGGGTGCGCACCGGACTGCGTGGTCGAGAGATTGACGGCTGTGGTCGGAGAGAACGATTTGGCGTTCGCCGCGTTGACGTCGAGTTGCGAGTCGACCGTGCGCGGTGCTGTACCGGCGTGCGAAGTCATCGTCGTCTGCGCCGTGACCTGGCTGGCCGCACCGACTGTGCCGATCGGGTTGAGCAGCAACGGGTTCGTCGCTCCGGTCAGCTCGACACGGAACTTCTCGAACGGAATGTCAGGCAGGTCAGTGAACTCGGTGGTGATCTCGCCAGTGGATTCATTGACGCGTGCGACGCCGCGAATCGTGATCAGGGTCTTGCCGGAAAGCTGAATCGCCAGCTTGTAGCGGTCGGACCCATCCGGCGCGTTGCCCGGCGTTTCGAGGTAGACCTTGCCCCACAGCGAGTGCAGGTTCGGGTCTCCGCCGTCGTCGGGGTTGACCTGATCCTTCGGCAGCAGCGACGTGTCGATCCACGCGATTCCGACCTCGGAGTTCGCAGGGCAGTTCTGGGCGTCCAGCTGCGACGCGCTGCAGGCGGCGAGTCCGTTGGCGGCCGGCGCGTTCAGTCGGAATCCAGGCAACGCGAGGTCCAGATTCTTCATCGTTGCCTGCGTGCTCGAAGTGCCCTGCGTGACCTCGACGTTCAAGGCGGTGGGCTGTTCGGCGTCCTTATTGACGTTCTCGATAGCAACTGTGTTGTCGTCGAGGTTGAGGTTCTCACAGCCGGTGAATGGCCCCGCCAGCGGTGCACTGACGTCGACCGTGCTGTCGCTCGGCGACGTGATCTCGGCATTGACGCTGAGCGTGGTTGAGCAGGAGCGCGGGTTCGAGAGGAATGGTTTGTCGTCCGCAGTGTCGACGGTGGCCTGATCGGCGATGCCGTCGAGCTGCATCACCATTTCGTTGATGCGCACCGGAATGCCTTCGAAGCGCTGCGGCATGTCGCCGGTCTCGGCGTACAGGCTGTAGTCGTTTGCATCAAGGTTCACGTCGACCGGTACGGCAATCTTGCCGAAGTCGAACGGGCCGACCTGAACGTCGGCGGCAAAGGTGAACTTGGCCGGGCGATTGCTCGGCGCGACCGTGTTGTAGAGGCCGCCGGTGATCGCAAAGAGATCGCTCGAGTCACCGATCTGTAGTGCGACATCGCCGATCTTGCTTCCCGGTTGAGTGTCTTCGCAGGTGCCGAGATCGGCAGATGCCTGGCTGCAGGTCGGCGCTGCATCGGCGGAACCGACGAGGCCCGGAGGCAAAAGGATCTTGACCTTCTTGATGCCTTGGTCCTTGTCAGGACGCGAAACGGTCAGCGTCAGGTCGCCGCTGGCGCCTGCCGTGTAGTCAGTCAGCGATGCCGCGAACGACGGGTTCTGCGGGTCCGTGCCAGGGCACGACGCGCCGCCTCCGTCGTAGTCCGTGGTGAAGCTGTCGCTCGCCGACTCGGTGGTGAGCGGGCGGCTCCACGGTGAGAGCTCTGCGTCGACGTCGAACGTGCCGCAGGTCGTCGGGTTGGTGAGCAAGGCGTGGTCACTTCCACCGGTCGTCTTGAAATTGATCTCGAGACGGCTGAACTGGAGGTCGGGAAGGTTGTCGAACTCGGCGGTGACCTGACCGCTGCCGGTGTCCTTCGAACCCAATCCGTCAACGACGTCGCTCGACCCGTCGACCAGCGCGCGGCCGTGCACAACGAGGTCGCCGCTGCCGGGTAGATCGATGAAGATTCCCAACTTGTAGCGCGTGTCGGCCGTGCTGCCGGGCGTTTCGAGATAGATCGTGCCCGCCTGCTGCGTCGGCAGCAGCGGAGTATCGAGCTTGACGGTTCCGAGCACGCTGGCGGCCGGGCAGGCGCCGCCACCGGCGTCGACGTCGGCAGGATCACACGCGACCAGGTCGTTGCCGACGCCCGGGTTGATCTCCATGCCTTCGGGGAAGGTGGTCGTGATGCTCTTCGTCGAGGACGAGTTGCCCGCGAACACGAACGTCAGGTCGAGTCCGACCGGCTTGCCGACCTCGGTCGTCGAGAAGTCCGCCTCGATCGCTGGGTTGTACGGCGCGTTGTCGCAGTCGGTGGTGGTGAACGTGTCCGATTCTGCCGCGGCCGTGTCCTCGGTCGAGATCATGTTCGCGGTGATCGTGTGGGTCGCGCACTGCGACGGGTTGATCATGAACGGTTTGTCGTCGTCAGTCTCGGGTGTTCCCTGATCGGCGATCCCATCGATCTGGATCTGCATCTCGCGGATTCGCACCGGCACGCCCTCGTAGCGCTCGGGGATGGCCGTCTCGGTGGAGATCGCGAGGTCACTCGGCAGTGCGCCGGTGACGATTTCGGTCGTGACCGGGAGACTCAGTTTTCCGAGGTCATACGGGCCGACCTGAACGTCGATCACGGCTGCAAGGCGGGCGGGCTCGTCGTTGTCGGGCACGACGTTGTAGAGCGCGCCGTTCAGGGCGAGAGTTTCTGAGCCGGTGCCGATTTCGGTCGTCACCGTTCCGACGCGCGAATCTGCGGCGCAGTTGCCCAATAGGGAGTCAGCCTGCTCGCATCGCGGCGTCTGGACCGTGTCTGCGACCAGTCCCGGCGGCAGATCGAGGTTGAAGTCGCGCAATTGCTCGGTCTTGTCCGAACGCGTCACCGTCAGCGTCAGATCGGGATTGCCCGCTGCCTGCGTCGTAGAAACTTCCGCGTCAAACGTCGGGCTGAACGGCTCGGTGCCCGGGCAAGACGCGCCGAGGCCGTCGTAGCTGGTCGTGTAGTCGTCGCCGTCGGTCGTGTTGCTACCTCCGGAGTGCGGCGAGAACTCGGCGCTGATCGTCTGCGTGCCGCAGGCCTCAGAGTTGACCAGCAACGCGTCCGGGCCGCTGGCGAACTCGATCTGCATGCTCGTGAAGTTGAGGTCAGGGATCGACGGGAAACTGGCAACGACGTCGCCTGTTCCGCTGTTCTTGGACCCGAGTCCGTCGGTGAGGTCGCTCGACCCGTCGACGGTCGCAGTACCGCGGACGATCAGATTCGTTCCCGGGAGGTCGACGACGATCGCAAGTTTGTAGCGCGTGGCCGCCGTGGCACCCGGTGTTTCGAGGAAGACCTTTCCGAGCTGCGTGCCCGGCAACAGCGGCGTAACCAGTTCGACCGAGCCGATCTGGCTCTCCGTCGGGCAGGCGTCGCCGCCGCCATCGATGTCGCTGGTCGAGCAGGCGTCGAGGTTGTTCCCGACCGCCGGGTTGATCGACATGCCGGCCGGCATCGTCGTGGTGATCGCACTGATCGAGGAGTTGCTCGGGTCAGAAGCGATGTCAAGCGTCAATCCAGTTGGGACGGCAGTTTCGGGTTCTGTTCCCGACACCGTGATCGTCGGATCGACGGCAAAGTCAAGTGGGCAGCCAGTTGCGGTGTACGCGCTGCTCTCGGAGACGCTGGCACCCTCGGACGAAATCAGGTCTGCGGTGATCGTGCCCGCGTCGCAACTGCTCGGGTTCTTGATGAATCCGTTGCCGCCGACCTCACCAGCAAGCTCCATCACCATCTGCTTGATGCGCACGGCGATGCCTTCGTAGCGAAGCGGAATCTGTGTTTCCGCGTTCACGCCATAGTCGCTTGCCCGCAGCGCCGTCGGAACCGGGATGCTCAGCTTGCCAAGGTCATACGGCCCAACGACAACCGGAAGGATCGCGGCCAGACGTGCCGGCTCATCTGAGTTCGGTTCGACGTTGTGAATCGTTCCAGCGAGGTCAAGCGATTCGCTGCCCGTACCCAGCGCGGTCGAGAGCGTTCCGACCTGGGTGTTCGCTGCGCAGTTGCCGTCGGCTGCGTCGGCCTGCGTACAGAGCGGCGTAGCCGTCGTGTCGGCGACGAGACCGGCCGGAAGCTGCAGGTTGAAGTTTCGTAGTGCTTGTTCCTTGGCGCCCGCATCCACCGTCAGTTCAAGATCGGTGTTCGCACCGCTCGCATATGTTGCGGCGTTCGCGGTGAACGTCGGACTGAACGGCTGCGTGCCTGGGCAGGCCGCACCGGCTCCGTCGAAACTCGTCTCGAAATCAGACGCGATGTTTTCGTCGGCGCCGCCGCTGGACGGTGTGATCACCGAGTTGACGGTGTGTGTGCCACACGCGTCGGGGTTGGTTAGCAGCGCGCGCGGTCCGGTGTTGAAGCTGACGATCAGCTCGCTGAATGCGAGATCGGGCACGCTGTCGAAATCGGTCGTGATCTGGCCGCTGCCGCTGTCAACCGAACCAGTGGCGCCGGTGGCGATCGTCGTCGATCCGTCGATCTTCACCGCGCCGCGAACGATCATGTCGGCGCCCGGCAGTTGCACGACAATCGCGAGCTTGTAACGCGTATCTGCGGTGCTGCCCGGATCTTCGAGGAAGACGTTTCCGCTGTAGGTGCCACCAAGCAACGGGGTCGTCAGTTCGACCGTGCCCTGGTTGGACTCGGCCGGGCAGCCGGAGCCACCCGCGTCGATCAACGCTGTCGAACAGGTCTGGAGGCCATTACCGACTGCGGCATTGATCGACATGCTCGACGGCAGCGCAACCTGGATACGGCTGATCGTGGGGTTGACCGGGTCTGAGCCGATCGTCACTTCGAGCGCGGTGGGAACGGTGGTCTCGCTCGGGTTGACGTCGACATCCACGGTCGGCGCAACGTCGAAGTCGCGCGGGCAGCCGGTGGTGGTGAACGCGTCGGTTTTGGAGACGAGCGATCCAGTCAGCGGCGTCAGGCGCGCAGTGATCGTGTTGCTCTGGCACTTGCTCGGGTTGCTGATGAACGGCTTGCTCTCCGGCCCGGCGTATCCGTACAGCTCGATGTCCATCGACTTCATTCGGACCGCAATGCCTTCGTAGCGACTTGGGATCTCTGTGAAGGTGTTCACTCCAAGGTCGCTGCGCAGTTCGGTACGAATCGGAATCACCAGCTTGCCGAGGTCGTACGGGCCGACAGCGACGTTGCTGACCGCAGCGAATCGCGCCGGTTCATCGGCGTCGGGTGCAACGTTGTAGATCTGGCCGACGAGGCTCAGGCCGCTGGCGCCGTTGCCGATCGTCGTGGCGAACTCTCCGACCTGTTCGTCCACTGAACAGTTGCCCAGCGCGGCGTTGGCCTGTGAGCAGTGTTCGGTCGCGGTCGTCGAGGCGACCAGTCCGACCGGCAGTTCGAGGTCGAAGTCGGCAAGCGTTTCTGCGTCGTCGCTGGTGCGGTCAAAGGAGAATGTCAAGTTCGGATGCGCGCCGACTGTCGTGTCGTCGACGCCCGCGCTGAACGTCGTGTTCGACGCGAACGAAGCGGTGCTGCAGCCGATCGGTGTCGTTGAGTACGCGGAGGATGGCGTGGAGTCGGCACCGCCCGAGCTTGGTGAGATCGTGGCGTTGAAGACGTTGCTGGAGCAGGTCTTGGGGTTCACGAGCATCGGAGTCGGGCTGCTGAAGGCCATCTCGAGCTCGGTGAAACCGAGGTCTGGAATGTCGTCGAAGTCAGCCGTGATCTTTCCCGTTCCCGAGTCGATCGATCCAACTCCGTCGACCAGATCGGTGGAGCCGTTGATGAACACCTTGCCGCGAACGACCAGATCGGCTCCCGGAAGTTCAACGACAAGTGCAAGCTTGAAGCGAGTGTTGGCCGTGGTTCCCGGGGTCTCGAGGAAGACTTTTCCGGTGTACTCGACGGTCGGATCCAGCAACTGCGTCTTCAGTGCAGCGGTGCCGACCTGCGATGCCGCCGGGCAGCTGTCGCCGCCTGCGTCGATCGCGGTCGCGTCACAGGCCTGAAGCGCGTTGCCGAAGGCCGGGTTGATCTCGATTCCCTCGGGCATCTCGACCTGTACGCGGCTGATCGTCGGATTGTTCGCGGCGGACGTGACCTTGAACGTCAGGTCAACCGGGGTTGATCGCACAGTCGTGGAAGGCGTCACTTCAAAAGCCGGCGCCGAATCGAAGTCGTTTGGACAACCCGTGATGTTGATTCCGAAGCTGCCAACAGCAGTTTCGTCTGCATCAGACGTCATCGAGGCGTTGACGGTTTTTGCACCACATTCGCTCGGGGCAACCATGAACTTGTCGCCACCGGGCTCGCCCTCGATCGCCATGGCGAGCGAACGCACGCGAACTGCGATTCCCTCGTAGCGGTGCGGCAGCGTGGCAGACGCCCTCACCGACAGATCTTGGTTGAGCGCCGTCGGCACTGGAATCGTCAGCTTGCCGAGGTCGAACGGACCGACGACGACCGGGACGATCGCCTGCAGTCGGGCGGGCTGGTCGGAGTTCGGTACGACGTTGTAGATCGTGCCCGGAAGCGCGAGTGTTTCGCTGCCGGAGCCAATCGTCGTCGTGACCGTACCGACGGCATTCTCCGGTGCGCAGTTGCCGGCATTGGCATCCACCTGTGAGCAGCGCTCGACGGCGGTCGTGTTGGCGACCAGTCCGACCGGAAGGTCGACCGCGAAGCTGCGCAGCTCTTGCGTGCCGTTGGGGTTGGTGATCGACAGGTTGAGGTCTG
>JBMYXO010000066.1:0-12759 GCA_049608465.1 Solirubrobacterales bacterium
TGCTTGAACTGCTCGCCTACTTCCGCAAGGAGCTGCCAGAGGATCACCCCTTTTGGCGCCTCCAAAACAACCTGCCGGGTGGCAACGAGCAACCGGAGTTCTGGCTGCTCGGGTCGTCGGCTCAAAGCTCGATCTGGGCCAAGGAGATCGGGTTGCGCTACGCCTTCGCAGACTTCATCAACAGTGAGGGGGCGGACATCGCCAAGAGTTACCGCAGCGGCTTCGAAGCAAGTGCCGAACTCGCCACGCCACACTCGATGGTCGGCCTCTGGGTGATGTGCGCGCCGACGACCGAGGAGGCCCGCGAGCTCGCCGCGTCGATTCAGATGTCGATGTTGATGCTGCGACGGGGAACGCCGATCAAGGTTCCACCCGTCGCCGAAGCAGTCGATTTCCTGCGCAGCGAAGGTCGCGAACCCGGGGTGAGCCGTCGACGGCGGATGATCGTCGGTGACCCGGCCACGGTGCGAGACGGTGTCGAGCGGGCACTCGAGGAATACCGCGCCGACGAGGCGATCATCGTGACGATCGCCCACGATCACGAGGCACGCAAGCGCTCGTATGAACTGATCGCCGACGAATTCGGCCTCGACGGAAGCTGAGTCGCAGCGGCGGCTAGTACTCGGCGCGCTGAACGCGTGCGAGCGATGCACCGAGCAGCGCAATCAGCCAGACGATCAAGATCGCGATCGACGTACCCAGCGACAACGTTGCCTCGGTCCCGGTCGTGGCCTCGCGCTCGATCACAACACCGGCGACGATCGGGAAGAATCCATTCGCGAGATCCTGGGATACGTACTCATAGATCAGACCGGCGATCAGCAAGCCAGCGAAGTTGAGCACCACTGCGACGGCGATCGCCACGCCGTTGGACTTGAGGAACATTCCGATCGCGAGGCTGAGGGTTCCGTAGAGCATCCCGGACATCAGCGGCGAATAGAAGAGGTCGAACAGCTCCGTGCCATTCGGTGCCGTTCCACCCGCGATTGCCGTCGCGAGCAACGTCAGCCCGATTGCCGGAAGTGCGATCAATGCAACGGTTGCCGGTAGTGCCAGCACGCGAACGATCACGAGCTGCCAGCGCGGCCGACCGGTCAACACCAAGTAGCGCATCGTGCCTTCCGCGACGTCGTACGAACCGGCCGTGGCTCCGACGACGATCGCCGACAGAATCACGGCAAACGTGAGCAGCCCGGTGCCGCTATCGGTGGCGACATCGCCCGTCGCAGAGTTCGACGCGATCGCCCAGATCAGCACGCCCAGGCCGAACAAGCCAACCCACACCATCGAGCCGTAAAACGACCCCTTCCGTCCGATTTGGCGCTTGAACTCTGCTGGTAACAGGTCGATCAAAGCGACACCTCTCCATCCGTCAGGTCGAGGAATCGCTGCTCAAGTGTCTCTTGCAGCGGATAGAGCGAGAAGACGGGCAGGTCGTTGTCGTAAAGCGTCTTGCCCACGAACTTCAGTAGTTCATCGCTGAGCTGTTCGACTTCGATCGTCACACCGCCGTGCTCGTCGGCTGTCACCGACCCGATGCCGGGCGAACCATCGATGTACGAGGCCGCCTTTCGCGCGTCGCTGGTGCGCGCGTAGATCTTCTGCTTGCCGGCACTGACCAGCTCGTCGACGCTGCCGAATGCGACCATCTTGCCACGCTGGATGATCGCCACGTCGTCGGCGATCTTTTGGACCTCGCCGAGAATGTGCGAAGAGATGAATACGCTGCGGCCTTCGTCGACGAACTCGCGGATCAAGTCGCGAAACTCAGCGAGTCCAGCGGGGTCCAAACCGTTGGTCGGCTCATCGAGGATCAGCAGCCTGGGGTCGTTGAGTAGTGCGCGCGCCACACCGAGCCGCTGTCGCATCCCGAGCGAATAGGTCTTGACGGCATCGTCGGCGCGTTCGAGCAACCCGACGCGGTCGAGACAGTGGTCGATCCGCGCCACCGCTTCTGGGCCGTAATGCTTTGCCCAGACCTGAAGGTTTGCGCGCCCGGTCAGGTACGGATAAAAACGCGGTTCCTCGACTATCCCCCCGACGTGTGCCAAGGCATTGGCCGTCTGCGCCGGAACGTTGTATCCGCAGACCTCAATCGTGCCGGAGCTGGAACGCGCGAGGCCAAGCATCATCCTGATCAGCGTGGTTTTGCCGCAACCGTTTGGGCCGAGCCAAGCGAAGCAACGACCGGCTGGGACGTCCACGGTCACATCGTCCACCGCAGTCAGCGATCCAAAGCGTTTGGTCACGCCGTTCAGCCGAATTACATGGTCACTCACGGGCGGCCTTGGGTTTGTCGGCTGCGATGCATCGCGGCATCCTATGCACCGCACTCGACGCTGCGGCCGGCCAATTGGCGCGAACTTGCGCGCGAGCGGCAACAATCCCTTCGATGGATCGCCACCCGCCCTACACGGAGAACATCGGTCAGCTCTCTGACGACCAGTTCGACGAACTGGTCGATTTCAGCGAGGAACTCGCGAAGTCGCATGGCACGGACGTGACCAGCGACGCCTTTGACCACCTTGTGCAGGACGCGATCGACCGTCTACCGGAAGATTTTCAGGTTGTGCTTGAAGCCGTGCCGGTGGTCGTCTCCGATCTCGGCAGGCAGCACAGTGCGTACGGCCTCTATCAAGGCGACACGATCGCGCGTGACAACTTCCCAGATCGCATCGTGATCTTCCGCGACACGTTGTTGCGCGACTTCGGACACGACCCGAATCAGCTAACTGAGCAGGTTGAGCGCACGCTTCGACACGAGATAGCCCATCACCTTGGCTGGGACGAGCAGGGCGTTCGCAACCTCGGTCTTTGATCTCCGGCGTGTGGCTACGAGCGTTTGCGACGCACGGAGTTCAGACCGTCACGCGCAAGCGCGTGACCGATCGCTTCCCACCCCGAGAGTGAACGACGCGGATTCTTGCCGGCACCCATTCGACGAAGTTGGATGTTGCTCCACCAGAGGTCTGCCGGCGGGTCGAGACGTTTGACGCCGGTTCGGATCGGTTTGAGTTTGCTCACTGTGCCGTTGTTCGCGATCAGTCGCTTCGGCAGGTCGGGCTCGAGGCAGACGGGTCGCGCGATACCGATCACATCGATGCCCTCGCGAAGCGCATCGGTCATCGCCGTAGCCGAACGCAATCCTCCGGTGACCATCAGCGGCATTTTCGTGACCAATTTGGCTCGCTCGGCGAACTCCAAAAAGTACGCCTCGCGCGCACGCGAGCTCTCCGACTGCGACGATCGCTGCGACCCAACCATCGCCGGTCGTTCATAGGTGCCGCCGCTGATCTCCAACAGGTCGACCCCCTCTTCGCCGAGTAGTTCGATGACCGCCAGTGATTCGTCCTCGGTGAAACCGCCGCGTTGAAAGTCCGCTGAGTTGAGCTTGACGCTGAGAATGCGCTCGGGGCCGATCGCCGCGCGGACGGCGCGCGCTATCTCAATCACGAACCGCCGACGGCGCTCGGGGTCGCCGCCCCATTCGTCGTCGCGCTGGTTGACCCTGGGCGAAAGAAACTGTGAAATCAAGTAGCCATGGGCGCCGTGCAACTGAACTCCGTCAAATCCTGCGCGCGTCACGATCTCGGCGCTGGTCGCAAATCGCTGGATGATCGTCTCGATCTCGTCGCCCGTCAGCGCACGCGGCGTAACGAACGGAGTTCCGGAAATCTTCACCCGAACCGCGCTTGGCGCGACGATCTCGGAGGCGATCGCCGGCAGCGTCTGCCGACCGGGATGATTCAGCTGAACGATTGCCGGTGAGCCTCCCGACTTGGCCGCTCCAGCCCATTGGACCAGACCGTCGAAATCGCGATCGTCCTCGACCACGACGTTCAGCGGTTCGCCGACTGCGCGACGATCGACCATCACGTTTCCGGTGACCTGCAATCCGAGGCCCCCGTCGGCCCATCGACGGTAGAGACGGTGTAGCTCGGGCGTCGGCGCGTTCTCGCGCGAGCCGAGCTGTTCGCTCATCGCGCTCTTCGCCAGTCTGTTGGTCAACGTCACGCCGCACGCGAGCGTCAACGGATCGGCCAATGACGCGCTCGGCGGGGCCTCCACCACCGGTACCGAATTCTCACCCATGCGGGCGAGAGTAACACGAAATCATGTAGAGGTCGCCGCGGCTCGACGACGGCTCCGATCAGGCGGGTTTGACCTTCACAGCGTCCTCGAGATCTGCCGTGCTGAACGGACCGATCGTCTGATTCTCTGCGACGTAGTGGTAGAGCGCGACACCGAACACACCGCGAACTGCACCGCTGACAACCACCGAAACCAGAACGACGATCAAGCCGCCAACGAGTAGCCCGCCACCGGCGATCGCTGCTGCGGCGCTACCGGTTACGAGGATGTACCCGCCAGCCGCCGCAATCAACGCGCCGAGGATGAAGAAGATCGCCGTGATCAATCCGATCGCGATGTTTCCGGTGATCTGCTGTCCCCATCGATCCTTGAAAAGTGAAGACGAACGCTTGATCGCAGCGAACGGTCCGATCCCCTCGAATGCCAGCACCGGAATCACGAGGAACGTGATCAGCGACCAGATCGCGGCACCGATTCCGGCAGCGATCTGTCCGGCGAGACCGCCGCGATCACGAAGGATCGCGAAGAATAGAGAGACGAGACCCGCAACCAGGGCCCATGCCGCGATCACGCCGAGGCGCGATTTGGCGACTGCAATTCCGTATGAGGTATCGGCTTCTTCGCCCTGGAACGAACGGTCTGCGGCTGCGGCGAGCGCGACGTTGAAAAAGATCACGGAGAACGACGCGAGGTAAAGCGCGAGCAGGCCGAGAGCACCGCCGCCGACCTGTTGTGCGGTGGTTGGCTCCTCCGAAGCGCCCAACAGATACGCCGCAGGCGCACCGAACACCGCGAGCGCAACAAACGCGAGCAGTCCACCATAAATCGGCAATCGCAGCAGGCTCGGATTGGCACGAACAACGCCCCAAGCCTTTTTCGTCAGTTCCCAGCCTTTTCTGATTCGTCCCATTGCGGGCGATCATACAGTCGAGCGCGGCAGCAACGTTCAGTCATTGGACGAAACGCCGAGCGCCTGCGCGATGAAGGGAGCGAGCAGCGCAACCACGTGGTCTGCAGACTGCGCGGGCGAGGTCGCGGGCAGGCTGGCGTGGCTGATCGCCATCCGCACCAAACCCTCGGCGAGCGTCCTTGTGTCGGCTTCGTCTGCCTCGGTCCAGATCGACCTGATCTTCAGCGTCAGTCGGTACGTCGCGAGTTCCAGTACGGGACCACCGCGCGTGGTGAACAGCGACAACAACTCGTCGGCACCGGGATCGCGTACAACGATGTGCCGCACCATCGGGTTGTTCTCTGCCGCATCGAGGAAGACGATGAAACCTTCGCGCAAGGCTTGAAGCGGGTCGGCCGGGTCGTCACCGATCGCGCCCTCGACTGTCGTGAGAAATCGATCGGCCTCGCGCAACGCGTAGTGCTGAGCGAACTCGTCGCGCGAACCGAACTCGTTGTACAGCGTCTGTCGACTGACGCCGGCGCGTGACGCGATCGCCGCCATTGAGATCTCGCTCCACGGCGCGTTGGTCATCAGCTCTGCGCTGGCGTCGAGCAGACTCTCTCGCAGCATTTCACGCGCCGCCTGTTGGTGCGGGCGCCTGTTCGTCGCGACGGTCGGGGAGGTTGCCGATGCTTCCATTGTTCGAGCTATCGCCCGCTAGCCGACCTGTTCAAAGTCGATCTTGTCGCGGACACCGCAGTCAGGGCAGTTCCAGTCGTCGGGGACATCGTCCCACTTGGTGCCGGCCGGAAAGCCTTCACGCGGATTGCCCTCTTCTTCGTCATACGTGTAATCACAGACCGGGCACTTGTATTTGGCCATTCTCGTCACGCTCCTGCGGTTGCCGCTTTGCCGGGACCGGAATCGCCGCTGCCGGAGCTGCCGCTTCCCGATCCGAACTTCGAGATCACTTTGTCCCGCTTGCGGGGCAGGATATTTGCGCGCGTGATGTCTCCGTCGTAGTGCTCGATCACACGGTGATCCATCGTCCGTCGCCACAGCGGCGGGACGAGCGCAACGACGATCATCGTCGCGTAGCCGCTCGGCAGGTTGGGTGCCTGTTCGAAGTGGCGCAGTGCCTGGTAGCGCCGCGTCGGATGGGCGTGGTGGTCGCTGTGGCGTTGCAGGTGATAGAGGAAGACGTTCGAGGCAACGTTGTTGCTGTTCCAACTGTGCGCGGGCTGGCAGCGTTCGTACCGCTCGTCGTCCTTCTTCTGCCGGAGCAGGCCGTAGTGCTCGAGATAGTTGACGACCTCAAGCAAAGAAAATCCCATCACGGCCTGCAGCACCAGGAAGGGCAGCACCACCCAGCCGAACACCGCGACCAGCACAACGAACAGAGCCACCGACATCAGCCAGGCATTCACGAGATCGTTCTGCAGCGACCAGAATGACTTGCCCAGCCGGTCCAGGCGCTTCTTCTCGATCTCGATCGCAGAAGTGAGACTGCCGTAAACAGTGCGCGGCCAAAACTCGTAGAAGCTCTCCCCGAACCTGGACGATGCCGGGTCTTCGGGAGTTGAAACGCGAACGTGGTGCCCGCGGTTGTGCTCGATGAAGAAATGGCCATAAAAAGTCTGGGCCAGGGCGACCTTGCTCATCCGCCGCTCGACCTTTTCGCGCTTGTGCCCGAGCTCGTGCGCGGTGTTGATCGCAATGCCCGAGACGGTTCCGATCGTCAGCGCCAAGCCGATCGATTCGAGCGTCGAAAGCCCGCCGTATGCCCATTGGTAGCAAGCGAATACGAGCCCGGCGTACTGGATCGGGATGTACGCGTAGACGACGTAGCGGTAGTACTTGTCCGCTTCGAGCCAGGCGAGCACGCTGTCGGGTGGGTTGTCGGTGTCCACGCCGATCAGCCAGTCAAGGATCGGGAAAAGTCCGAACACGACCAGCGGCCCTGCGAACCAAAGTACCGAGAGGCCGGTCAGCTCGACGGCACCCCATGCAAGAAACGGCGAGAGCGGAACGATCAGACCGAGTAGCCACGCATAGCGCTTGGGGTCGTGCCACGTCTCCGGCGGGTTGAGCTCGACGGGATTGTCGTCATGATCGTGGTCGTGGTGCGGAGCTGGCGGAAACTCTGCGCCTGCGTCTGTCGTTGTTGCGCTGCTGGACACTGGTCGAAATTCCTCTCGCGGTTACGTGTGCTGATGCTGAGTAAGTGAATGAACGTGCAAGTGCGCGGACGAAAGCCGAAACGAATTTGGTTTACAGATGGCTCCCCATCGTCCGAATGCTTTACAAACTAGCACATGTTGTAAAGACGTGCAACCGCCGCCCCGTTCGACGTCTGCACCACGACACGGGATAGATTTCGTGCGTGGAAAACTCGACCCGAATCCGCCGTCTCAGCATCGTCAACGTCTTCATCGTCGACGAAAACGATGGGTTGACGATTGTGGACACTGCAATCCGCGGTTCACACAAATCGATCCTTCGTCATGCGGCGCTCGCGGGCAAACCAATCGAGCGCATATTGCTCACACATGCGCACGACGATCATGTCGGTGCGCTTGATGCGCTCGCGGCGGCGGTGCCCGACGCCCAAGTGATCGCAACGGCACGTGATGCGCGACTGATGGCCGGCGATCTGTCGCTGGACGCGGACGAGCCACAAACGAAACTGCGCGGCGGGCTGAGCGGGACAGACACCGTGCCGACGCGACTGGTTGGGGACGGCGAACATGTGGGCAGCCTGCGCGTGATCGCCACTCCCGGGCACACTCCCGGGCACATCGCATTGCTTGACGAGCGCGACGGAACGCTCTTCTGCGGCGACGTGTTCTCGACGCTCGGCGGTATGGCGACCACCGCGCAGGTGAATCCCCTTTTTCCGCTCCCAGCGATGGCGACGTGGCATCGACCAACCGTGATTGAGTCGGCGAAGATACTCCTCGAGCTTGCGCCGGAACGACTCGCTCCGGGCCACGGCCGCGTGATTGAGCACCCCGTCCCCGACATGCGCACGATGATCGCAAAGGCCGAAAAGAAGCTCTCAGGGACCTAGTCGGCGTCGGTGCTGACGAAGTAAATGCGCCGCCGGCGAGGCCGACGACGCATTCAACTTTTGGATCTGTACTGCGTTTTCTGCGTGAAGTGAAGAAGGGCCGACGGGCTAGGCGACTGCCTGGCGGTCGCGCTCTTCTTCGGTGGCGCCTGCGAGCGGTGACTCGGCGCGGGCGGCGACTGCCGCTGCGTCCTCGTCTTCACTGGTGGTTACTGGCTCGCTTGTGGTTAGCGGGGCGCCGTCAGGGATCGACTCGGATACCGAGCCGGTTTTTCGCTGGGGTGCGAAATCTGCGTCGTTCTCCGTGGAGACGACACGAAGCTTGCTCTGGATCGCCTCTTCGCTGGGCTCGCGAAGGTTCCAGGCGAGTCCGACCTTCTCGAGGCCCTTGATGAACATGTACGACGGGTCGATCTGGTGACCGGTGAGGCCGTGCTTGGCCGAAGTTGGGAAGGCGTGGTGGTTGTGGTGCCAACCCTCGCCGAGTGACACGAACGCCACCGCCCAGTTGTTGCGCGAATGGTCATCGGTCTCGAACGGCGAGTCACCGTACATGTGGCAGATCGAGTTGACGCTCCAAGTGGCGTGGTGCTGCAGGAAGATGCGCACGAGGCCACCCCAGATGAATGCTGTGAACGCACCCCACAACGTGAAGCCGCTGAGTACGAAACCGAGCGCAGCGGGGATTGCCAGACCGAGCAGAACGATGCTGAAGAAGTGCTTGTCGACCCAGACCATGTTCGGATCATTCTTCAAGTCGCGCGCATAGCGACTGGCCGACGCGCGCTCGTCGCGACTGAAGAGCCAGCCCATGTGCGAGTGGTACCAGCCAACGAACACGCCCTTCCACCCCTGGTGGTCGTGCGTGTGTGGGCTGTGCGGGTCACCCTCTTCGTCCGAGAAGTCATGGTGCTTGCGGTGATCGGCGACCCAGTGGATCGGGGCCCCCTGCAGCGACATCGACCCTGCGACCGCCAACGTCACGCGAATCCATTCCTTCGTTTCGAACGAGCGGTGCGTGAAAAGGCGGTGGTATCCGACGGTGATACCCATGCCGGTGAAGGCGTACATCACGGCGAGAATTGCCAGATCGAGCGCGTCAACCATTCCGCCCCAAAGCAGCACGATGGCCGCGATGAATCCAAGGAAGGGGATGACGACGGCTGCAATTGTTATACGGCGTTCAAGTTTGCTCATGGCCATAATGTACGTGAAGGTTTCTGGGTCCGTAGTCCCAAATATTCCAAACTTTTCGCGTTTTTTTGTTGGTTTTTGATAATTTATCGATTGTGGCCGGTCCTGAATCATCCGAAGCGTACGTTCGTCGCAGCAATCCGTGGGAGCGTCTCCCGCCAGAGGCTGCGGAGGTGATGGAGGCCGAAAGGCAGCAGATCAGCGACGAGATCGTCGAAACGCTCGGCCGCGAAGTTCCGGCATACACCCGACCGCTGTCGGGGGCGTTCGGCGACGCCGTCCGTTTCGGGGTTGACCAGGCTCTCCAGCAGTTCGTCGCGATGGTGCGCGATCCCGGGACGGCTCAACGCGAAGAAGGTCGACGCGTATACGTCGCGCTCGGTCGGGGCGAGCTCGAGGCCGGCCGTTCGATCGGTGCGCTCCTGGCGGCATACCGGCTGGGCGCTCAGGTTGCATGGCGTCGGCTCGCTGACGCCAGCTTGGCAGCAGGACTTTCCCAGCAAGACACCAACCTCCTGGCAGAATCGATTTTCGCCTACATCGACGCGCTTTCGGCGGAGTCGGCCGAGGGCTACGCGCAGGCCCAAGCCGAACGTGCCGGTGAGCTGGATGCACGGCGCGGCGAACTCATCGAGCTGCTTGTGCGCGGCGGCCTCGGAGCGGATCCACGAGCTCTGGCGTCTGCCGCGGAGCAGGCGAACTGGCCGGTTCCTCCGGAGTTGGCGGTCGTGGTCTGGCACGAAGATCTCGGACGAACTCCGGCGGCACGCCTGCCTCAGGGAACGATCTTCACGCTGCTCGAACGGCAATTTGTTGCGCTGCTGCCGGAGCCGCGCGACAACACGCGTCGCGGCCAACTGGTTCGCGGGTTCGCGGCAATCCCCGCCGGTCTCGGCAGCGTCGCGACGCCGGCCGCGGCTCCGCGCTCTTACGAACACGCGCGAGCCGCGCTGCGACTGGGACGCGAACGCGGTTTGGAGGGGATCGTGATCGCCGACGAGCATCGCGCCGAATTGATCGTCCGAGCAGACCACGTGCTGGTCGACGAAATCCGCCAGTCGCGTTTGGCGGTGCTCGAGGACGAAACCGACAACGCCCGCGCCCGCTTGACCGAGACGCTCCTCGCCTGGCTGCGCAACGACGGAAACGTCACCGCCGCGGCCAAGGAACTGCACGTCCACGCTCAGACGATGCGTTACCGCATGGCTCGGCTTCGCGAACTGCTTGGCGACGTGCTCGACGACCCAGACGCGAGATTCGAACTCGAGTATGCGCTGCGCGCCCCTGACTGACTTGGCGATCGTTCAAGCGGCGGCGAGTCGGCGTTCGTGGTCGAGCAGCCAGTTCTTGCGATCGAGTCCTCCGGCATATCCGACCATCGAACCGTCCGCACCGATCACGCGATGGCAGGGAATCACCACAGCGATCGGGTTGCGGTTGTTCGCCATGCCAACTGCACGGGCGGCCTTCGGCCTGCCGATCTGCGCGGCGATCTGACCGTAGCTGCGCGTCTCGCCGTGCGGGATCGTCGTGAGCGCATCCCAAACTGCGCGCTGAAAATCTGTGCCGGCAGGAGCCAGCGCGAGGTCGAACCCATTGGAGTTGCCGGCGAAGTAGTCCTCGAGTTGCTCGATCGCCGCACCGAACTTGTCGGCGTCCTCCGTGCGGCTTGATCGTTGATCCGCATAGTCGTGGGCCTCGTCCATGTAGAGGCCGGTCAGTGATTGGCGATCGCCGATCAGTAGCAATCTGCCGATCGGGCTTTCGATTGTCGTGAAGTACTCGTCCTGACGAGGCGGCTGGTTGGTCATTTCGTCCTCCGTTGTATTGCTGCGGTTTCTGGATCGAGTGGGTCGGCGGCGAGCGCCCACAAATGTTGCAGCGCATAGGCGCGGTAAGGGCGCCAGCGCTCGGCGGCGAGCAGTGCTTCTGCTGGCGTGGATGCCAGACCGATCGCCCCGAGCCCTCGACGTACCCCCAAATCCGATGGCAGAAAGGCATCTGGATCTCTGAGCGCACGCATCGCGATGTAGTCAGCGGTCCATGAGCCGATCCCGGGAATGGCGACGAGCGACGCGTGGGCTTCGTCGCGCTCCCAGCCGCCGTCCAAGCGAATGTCGCCCTCCGCCAACGATCCAGCGAGCGCAACCAGCGCCGCCGCTCGCTTGCGCGGCATCGGCAGGTCGGCGGGATCAAGCTCGGCGACAGTGGCCGCGCTCGGGAACAGCGTCGTGATCGATCCGATCGTCGACTTCAATCGATCGCCGAAGCGTTCGCTGATCCGCGCTGCCGCCGTCGTCGCTGCCTTGACGGACACCTGCTGTCCAAGCACCGCGCGCATCGCCAGTTCCTCGGTCGAGACGCAGCCCGGTACGCGCAATCCCGGTCGTGCGGTCACAGAGCTGCGCAGCGCCGGGTCACGCGCCAGCGCCGCGTCCGCGGCAGTCGGGTCCGCGTCGAGGTCAAGGAGCCGGCGAACTCGCTCGACCGCCGTTCCGAGGTCGCGCAGATCGGCAAGCATGAATCGCGCGCGAACGAAATCGTCACTCCGCGAAAGTGCGACGACCGCCGGTCCGTGCGGCAACGCAACCGACCGCGTGTAGCCCGATTCCCCGTTTGAATCACCGCTCTCAACGCCGGGGATCGCGCGCGCCGCAAGAAACTCAAACAACCGCTGCAGGTCAAGCGGCTTTCGGAACGGCAGCCGCAGTTCGACGCCCGTGCGATCGGAATCAATCGGCTTGGCACGACGACGGAGTTCGCGAGGCGTCTCGGCGAACACCTCCCTCACCGTGGCGTTGAACTGTCTGACGCTGGCGAATCCGGCGGCGCTCGCAACATCAGTGATCGGCAACTCCGTCATTTCGAGCAACGTGCGCGCCGTCTGCGCGCGGTTCGCGCAAGCGATCGCGAGCGGTCCGGCACCGACGCTCTCGACGAGCTGACGGTTGAGGTGGCGTTCGCTGTAACCGAGTCTTGCGGCCAATCCGGTGACACCCTCGCGATCGATCAGACCGTCGGCGATCAGGCGCATGGCTCGACCGACCAGATCCGCGCGTTGGTCCCACTCGGGCGAACCGGGCACGGCATCCGGCCGGCAGCGCTTGCAGGCGCGAAACCCTGCGTTCTGCGCTGCTGCGGCGCTTGGATAGAACTGGAGATTCTTGGCTTTCGGCGTGCGCGCCGGACAGCTGGGGCGGCAATAGATCCCGGTCGAGGTCACGCCGCAGTAAATCCATCCGTCGAATCGTGCGTCCTTCTCGGCGGCGGCGCGGTAGCAGTTTTCGAAACTTGGAAGCATTGGACTTGGGCCATCCTGACACGGATCCACTGCACAATGTGGCGGAAATCGGACATCGCGATCCTCGCGTCCGATTTCCGCTGATCAACCGCTGGTGTCTGGTTGCCGTATAGTCCGAAACATCATCATCTGACGCTGGTTCGCCGCGTTTTCAACCACGCCATAGAGGAAATATGAACATTCCATTTGCCGACGACTCATCCTTCGGAC
>JBMYXO010000067.1:0-12752 GCA_049608465.1 Solirubrobacterales bacterium
TCCGGCTGAAGACGGGCGACGAAGTCGTCGGTCTGGTCATCGCCGACGAGACCCGGACGCTGCTGACGATCTGCGAGCACGGCCACGGCAAGCGAACGAACCTCGCCGAGTACCGCCTGCAGGGCCGAGGCGGTCAGGGTCTGATCGACATCCGGACTTCGGAGCGCAACGGCAAGGTGGTCAACATCGTCGCCGTCACCGCATTTGCGCTGGCGCTCTCGCTCGCCTACGTCGGCGTCAATCGACATCGTCGAGCGAAGCAGCACTCGCGAAGCGGGTAGTCGCCCATGCCCTCGCCCGCCGGGCGAGGGCAGGACCATAGACGCGCGTCGAAAGCTCCATTCATCCGAAAAGTTTGGCGTTGATCTGAGCGCGGTTCTCGCGCAGCTCGAGCAGTTCGAGGTACGCATCCATCCCGCCAACGCCTGTCAACGTGGCCGCGGCGTTCAGCCAGCTGGGCGAGTCATCGACGGCAGCGAAGTAGCGGTGGCTTGAGTAGCGGTAGTCAACTCCGTCCGGATGATTGTCGAGCACGTACACGACTGTCCATCGAAACTGTTTCTTGTTCCCGATGCGATTGGCGCGATACTCACCGCGAAACATCGACCCCGACTTCCCGTGGCGCCGGTTGAAATATCGGACGTAACTGGCCAAAGCAACGTTCATCAACCTCGCGATTGCAAACCGTTGTTTCTGCCACAGAATCAAGTGAAAGTGGGTTGTCATCAGGTTGAAGCCGAGCAATTCGACGCCTTCGATCGGCCGACACTTACGGTCTGCCCGGCCGCCGACAGACGATTGGCCCAAATGACGCTTGAGGATGTCGAGAAATACGTCGCGATCGGCGTCGTCGACAAATGCATGCCGTTTGTCAGGTGTTTGGTTGTAGACGTGAAAAGTTCCGGGGGTATCTCGGTCGCGAGTGTTGAGGCGAGGCATTCATTCATTTCACAGCGCAGCGCGTTGCGATTCAAGACCGTTTTCCGACGATCCAGAAACGATTCACCCACGCGGAAGTGACAGCAGAACAGCTCTTGCCCTCGCCCGACGGGCGAGGGTGGGACCAGAAATGCCCTTTCCAGTACCGAGGCACCTCCTGCCCTCGCCCGACGGGCGAGGGTGGGACCAGAGTCGTCGAGTGTTGCGCGAGGTTGCGCGGGATTGCGCGAGGTTGCGCGGGAGCTCAGGCGAACAGAATTCGCGCCGCGAGTATCGCCGCGTTCTGCGCGCCGTTGACGGCGACACAGGCGACCGGCACGCCGGCGGGCGATTGAGCGATCGAAAGGATCGCGTCGAGGCCGCCGCTGACGGCGTTCTCCGAACGGATCGGAACTCCAATGACTGGTAGATCGGTGTGCGACGCGACCGCACCGGGAAGTGCAGCGGCCATACCGGCGCCGGCAATGATGACTTTGATGCCGCGGGAGCGGGCACCGCGCGCGTACTCGCGAACCTGGTCGGGGTCACGGTGGGCCGAGACGACAGTCACTTCAAAGCTGATTCCGCGTTCGGTCAGCTCGGTGATGGCGGCCTCCATGACCACGCGATCGCTCTCGGCACCCATCACCACGCCAACCAGCGGCGCGTCGCGCATGTCGATTTCATCGAGTTGGGTTTCGGTTTCCGGCGTCAGCACGCCGGCGGGTGTGGTCGCGTCGATCGGAGTCTCCGTTGAGTCGGCCGTTGAGCGCATGCCTCGCGGTCTTGATCGAGCCGGCGGCACGCTCCTAGTCTGCCGGAAAATTCGCCGCCGCGCCATCAGCTCAGTGATTCCACACGATTACTCGGAATCCCGCCTGCGGTGTACTTCAGAGGTCGATCCCAGCTGCGATGTCAGATCGCAGCTGCATGCCCTCGAAGTCGAGCTTCGCCGCTGCGTCATACGCGGCCTTGCGCGCCTCGGCAACGGAAGCGCCGAGCGCAGTCACGTTCAGCACGCGACCGCCGGCCGTGACGATCTCACCGTCGGCTCCCCGCGCGGTACCGGCGTGCGTCACCTCGATGCCGTCAGGCACGGAATCGAGGCCGCCGATCACGTCGCCCTTGCTCGATGACTCGGGGTAACCGGCGGAGGCAAGCGTCAACGTCACAGATCGGTCATCGGAAAACTCGATCTGCTGTCCTGCGAGCCCGCCAACCTCAACGCTCGCCACCATCAGCGCTGCCAAATCCGATTCGAGACGCGGCAACAATGCCTGCGTCTCGGGGTCACCGAACCGCGTGTTGTACTCCAGCACCTTGACGCCGTTCGAAGTGAGCATCAAGCCCGCGTAGAGCACGCCATGGAAGGGTGCACCACGGCGCTTCATCTCGTCGACGATCGGTTGGTGAACCTGCTGCGACAACCCGGCGATCTGCCCACTCGGCACTTCCGGGACGGGAGAGAACGCGCCCATTCCGCCGGTGTTCGGCCCCTCGTCATTGTCGAAAATGCGCTTGAAGTCGCGTGCCGGGACAAGCGAATGTGCTCGCTCGCCGTCGCAGATCGCGAGCAGCGACACCTCCACACCGTCGAGAAACTCCTCGAGAATCACGTCGGTCTCACCAAAACGTTGGTCAACGAAGTACTCGTCGATGGCCGCCAACGCGGCTCGCTCGTCGTCGCAGATGATCACGCCTTTGCCTGCGGCAAGCCCGTCACTCTTGAACACGATCGGGTAGTCGGCACGCGCCAAGTGAGTCAGCGCTTCCGCTTTCGAGCGGATCACGGCATGCGTAGCGGTCGGCACTTGGGCGGCGTTCAACACTTCCTTGCAGAAGATCTTCGAACCCTCGAGTTGCGCTGCGGCTCGCGATGGACCAAAGGCCTGGACGCCAACGGCGGCCAACTCGTCAACCAGCCCGTCTACCAGTGGCACCTCTGGTCCGACCACCACGAGATCGACCGCTTCGTGTCTGGCGAGTTCGACGAGTGCCGGCACATCCTCTCCACCGACTTCTGTCACACACCTGGCATCGCGCTCGATTCCCGGGTTGCCCGGAGCGCAGAGGATCTCCAGTTCACCGGTGCCACTCCACGTGCGACCCAACGCTCGCACGATCGCGTGCTCGCGACCGCCTGATCCGACGACCAAAATCTTCATCGCGACTCCTGCCGCGGCGAACTAGAAGGACTCGATCAGCTTGTCGACCGAGACCGCTGGAACGATTTCGTACTGCGCGGTGCCGCGGGAACCCAACTCAATCGCGGCCTTCGCAATTGCTTGTTCGTTCGGGGCCTCGACGATGCTGATGAAGTGATACGGACCGAGCGACGCGTACTGCGAAAGCACTTCGATGCCGAGCGCCTGGACCTCTTCGTTGACTTCGAGAATCCGCTTCGGATTTTCCTTGATCGTGCGCACGCCCTCGGTGGTCAGTTTTGCGTACATGATGTAAGTCGGCATCGCGTGCTCCTGTTGGTCTAACGCTGGTCAGAGTTGATGGAGCAAATCTATCGCGCTTGAACGATGGTCGGTCTACGCGGTTTCAAATTCGAAGTGGAACCGAACTCGCACGGGAAACTTTCTTGCAACCAACCGCGACCTTGTTGATTTCCGGCGGTTAATGGGTATGTCGGGAACAACTCGTCCAACACCCGACTCAAGCGCAAACCGATTCCGATCGTCACGAAACAGCTCGATCGTCACAAAACCGATTCGACACGCGCTCACAACGATCAGAGCAGCCATCAAGGGGGTAGCGATCTGATGATCGCCTCACGCAGCACTCGCAACTTCAAACTCTTTCTCATCGCCGCCATCGCAGCTATCTCACTGGCCGTTGCGCTGACACCAACCAGCGCAAGGGCAGAAATCAACAACCCGAATCTCTCGGCAGGCGCCGCGAACACCTGCGCGATCCAGGCGAATCAGAAGGTTTACTGCTGGGGCTCAAACATCAGTCGCCAGCTCGGCATCGGCGACAACAACCTCACCTACGCGTTGCAGCCAATCCCAGTCAACGCGCTCAACGGCATTCCGGTTGGTCTGTCCACGGGCTACGACTCGGCCTGCGCGTTTCTGACGTTCGGGACGATTCGTTGCTGGGGTAACAACGCTCAGAGCGCCCTCGGCGCGGCCAAGGCCGGCAAGAACGCGGGTTCCGCGCAGACGGCAGCCAGGATGGCAAGTGTGTGGTTTCCCCCCACCAACCAGGCGACCGGCCAGCGTCACATCTGCTTCATGGAGGCCAACAAAACGGTCAAGTGCCAAGGCGCCGGAGCCAGTGGCCAACTGGGCAATGGTGCCAACGCGAACTCGAACATTCCCGTTCAAGTAAGCGTGATCACCGCCCAAAACGCCGGCACCACCGCCGAGCAGGTCGTGGCCGGCCACAACCACAGCTGCGCCCTGATGGCAAACAAAAACGTCAAATGTTGGGGCGCCAACAACACACGGCAACTCGGCACGCCCGCAAACGTCGCGCCTTCAGCCAATCAGCCAGAGGACGTCCCGAACCTGAACAACGACATTCAGCAGATCGCCAGCAGCGCCGACCACACCTGTGGCTACCGCGCCAATGGAGACGTGTACTGCTGGGGCGCGAACAACTTCGGTCAGATCGGCGACGGAACGATCTCGGCGTTCAAGGGCGCGACCAAAGTCGAGGACCTGGCCGGCAATGCCAAGGAAATCAGCACGGGCATCGCGCACAGCTGCGCACTGCTCGGGAACGGGAGCGTGCGTTGCTGGGGCGCCAACACCTACGGACAGCTCGGAAACGGCAACACGACGAACGCGACCAAGCCAGTGACGGTCGCAGGGCTGCCGCGCCCGGCAATTGCGCTCAGCGCCGGCGGCAACCACACCTGCGTTCGACTCGACGACCAGTCGATCCGCTGCTGGGGTCGAAACGATCGCGGTCAGCTCGGTAACAACACGCGTACGAATTCGTTGTTGCCGGTCGCCATCGCCCCGCCGGCGGGACCGTCCTACGCCCGCGTGAAGTTGGAGAAGGGCAATGGTCGAACCAACTTCGTTGGCCTGTTCGTCGTTCGTCCACCGGTCCCGGGCTTTCTTGACAAGCGCTGTGTCGGCTCGACGATCTCCACCGTCAGCGTCACTCAGGGTGGCGTCACACGTCGCAAGGGCATCCGCGCGAAGCTTCGCGTGTCCGGCACGAAGTGCGTCGCGTCGCTGCGCGTGAACGGCATTTCAAACAGTGTGAGCACCGGCGACATCTACATCCGCTCGAGTTTCAGAGGCAACGTAAGACTTCCGGCCGCGAAGTTCACTCAGCGCTTCACCGGTAAATAGCAAGCTCAAGGCCGCCCTTGCGGCGGGCCGGAAAGGGGATTCTCCATCCACGGTATCCTGCACCGACGGATCTGGAGGATCCCCATTGTCGCTCCCGCCGTATCGGATTGTGGGACCGAGGCATCTCGGAAATCAGCCTCGGGGTCAAAACTGAATAAGGAGCCCTGTGATGGAGCGCATCTCGGCACTCTCAGCGCGCACGGCATTTCGTACGACGCTGGCCATCTCGTCGCTGCTCGTCCTGGTCGCCGCCTTCGACGTGGGCGGCTTTCGCGCCGACTTTCTCTAGCCGGCGGAAACTGTTCACTCGGCCTCGCCTCGCGGCGGGGCCGAGCTGTTTCTGGTCTCAGGCAACCGCCTCGCTGACGCTGGACTTGCTCAACAGCAACTCGCCGTCGTTGGCATCCACCTGCACGGTGTCACCCTCGACGAAGTCGCCTTCGAGCATCGCGATCGCAAGCTTGTCGATCAGCCGCTTCTGAATCACGCGCTTGAGCGGGCGCGCTCCGTAGACGGGGTCGTACCCGAGGTCGGCAAGCAGTGTTCGCGCGTCGTCGGTCAACTCCACCTCTATGCCGTGCTCGCGTGCGCGGCCGACCAGCTGCTCGACCTGGATGTCTACGATCGCGGTGAGCTGCGACTTGTCGAGCCGCGTGAAGATCACGGTGTCGTCGACGCGGTTGAGGAACTCCGGTTTGAAGGTCTCCCGGAGTGCACCCTCGACCATTTCGCGCATCTTCTGCTCGCCCTCCTCGACCGATTTTCCTGCCGCTTCTGCCTGCGTCTCGACGTCGACGATGAATTGCGAGCCGACGTTCGAAGTCATGATCAGCACGGTGTTCTTGAAATCAACGGTTCGGCCCTGGCCGTCGGTAAGCCGCCCGTCGTCCATCACTTGCAGCAGCACGTTGAAGACGTCGGGATGGGCCTTCTCGATCTCGTCCAAGAGCACGACGGAGTACGGCCGACGGCGGACCGCTTCGGTCAGCTGGCCGCCTTCCTCGTAGCCAACATACCCAGGTGGTGCGCCGACCAATCGAGCAACGGTGTGCTTCTCCATGTACTCGGACATGTCCAGGCGCACCATCGCCTGCTCGCTGTCAAACATGAACTCGGCGAGCGCACGCGCCAACTCAGTTTTGCCCACTCCTGTAGGACCGAGAAAGAGAAACGAGCCGATTGGGCGATCGGGATCCTGCAGCCCTGCACGCGAACGACGTAGAGCGTTCGCGACGGCGCTGATCGCCTCGTCCTGGCCGATTACACGATCGTGCAGGCGGTCCTCCATCTGGACGAGTTTCTCGACCTCACCCTCCATCATCCGACTGACGGGAATGCCGGTCCATTTGGCGACGATCTCGGCGATGTCCTCCTCGTCGACCTCTTCCTTCAGGAAGGTCGTTCCGGCTTGGACGTCTGAGAGTTTGGCCTCCTGCTCGGCGAGCCGAGACTCGAGTTCGGGAATGCTGCCGTAGCGCAGCTCGGCCGCGCGTTCGAGGTCGGCACCGCGTTCGGCGCGGTCGATCTCCGTGTGAGCCGACTCGAGCGCCTCCTTGGTCTCGCGAATCGCCGCGATCGCGTCACGTTCGAGCGACCAGTGCGCCTTCATCTCGTTCGACTGCTCCTGCAACTCGCCGAGCTCACCGCGCAGTGTCTCCAGTCGTTTGGCCGACGCTTCGTCGGTCTCCTTCTTCAGCGCCTGCTCCTCGATCATCAGCTGCTGGATCCGTCGTTCGATTTCGTCGATCTCGGTCGGAAGCGAATCGATCTCGATCCTCAAGCGGCTGGTCGCCTCGTCGATCAGGTCGATCGCTTTGTCGGGAAGGAAGCGGTCGGCGATGTACCGGTGGCTGAGCGTGGCGGCGGCGATGATCGCGCCATCCTGGATACGAACTCCGTGGTGGATCTCGTACTTCTCTTTCAATCCACGCAGGATCGCGATCGTGTCCTCGACGGACGGTTCGCCCACGAACACCGGCTGGAAGCGACGCTCCAACGCCGCGTCCTTCTCGATGTGCTTGCGGTACTCGTCCAAAGTTGTTGCACCGACTGCGCGCAGTTCACCGCGCGCGAGCATCGGCTTCAACAGGTTCGCCGCGTCTACGGCGCCTTCTGCGCCACCGGCACCGACGATCGTGTGCAGCTCATCCATGAAGAGAATCACCGTGCCTTGGGCCTCCTGAATCTCCTTCAGCACTGCCTTCAGGCGATCCTCGAATTCGCCACGGTACTTCGCACCGGCGATCAGGGCACCGATGTCCAGCGAGACGACTCGACGGTCCCGCAGCGACTCCGGAACATCGCCCGACACGATCCGCTGCGCGAGTCCCTCGGCGATCGCCGTCTTGCCGACGCCCGGTTCGCCGATCAGCACCGGGTTGTTCTTCGTACGACGACTCAAAACCTGAATCACGCGGCGAATTTCGTCGTCACGTCCGATCACCGGGTCGAGCTTGCCGGCCTCGGCAGCCTCCGTCAGGTCCACGCCGTACTTCTCCAGCGCTTGGTACTTCTCCTCGGGGTTCTGATCGGTCACGCGGTGCGAGCCGCGAACGTCCTTCAACGCCCCGACGATCGCATCGTGCGAGGCACCGAAACTCGTCAGCGCCTCCGCCGCGGACTGGCCCGGCACCGACGTCAGCGCGAGCAGCAGATGTTCGACACTGATGTACTCGTCGGCCAAGTCTCGGGCCTCGTCCTCTGCCTTGCGCAGTACGGCAACCAATTCGTTGGCAGGCGTTGGTTGAGCGCCCGTCTCGCCTTCAAGCGTGGGTAGATCGTCGATGCCGCGCAGGGCGCGTTCGCGTACGGCCGCTGGGTCGGCGCCGAGTTTCTGCAACACCGGCACGACGATGCCGCCGTCCTGATCGAGCAAAGCGACGAGCAGGTGGTTGGGGGTGACCTGCGGATTGCGGCGACTCTCTGCGGAGCGCTGGGCGGACTCGATCGCCTCTTGGGATTTGATGGTGAATCGGTCTGGTCTCATCGGGGGATCTTCCTTACTGTTCTTCTGGCTTCGTTGAATCTTCTGGCGCACGCCGCACCGGTATGCGCGTCGGCTGTGGTGGCCGGTAAGGGACGAGTTCGGCTCGATTCGCGCGGCGGATGCGATCGATCTCGGCCAGGGCCTCGGCGCGCGTCTGTTCGAGCTGGCGCTCCAGAGAAATGATCCGCCTGCGCATCCTCGCGATCTGAGCCTCCATGTCGAACACGCGCTCGACTCCCGCGAGGTTCATGCCCTCTTCCGTAAGTTCCTGGATTCGTCGCAGCGTCTCGACGTTCGCGTCGCTGTACAGACGCGTGCCCTTGGGCGTACGCGTCGGCTGGATCAGGCGACGTTGTTCGTAGACGCGCAAAGTCTGTGGGTGTACTCCTGCCAACGACGCCGCGACCGAGATCATGTACAGACCTTGGCGCTGGCCATCGCGCGGTCGCGGGTTTTTCTGCTCGTCGTTCATCGGCTAGGACCTTCGTGACTTCGAGAGCAAGTCGGCACGAGGGTTGTCGGTCAGCACCGTTGCGAGATCGTCGACTGCGTCGCGCTGTTCCTTGGAAAGTTCGTTCGCGTTCGGTACCAGCACCTCAATGCGATACCGCAAATCACCGTTGCCGGTGCCTTTGGCGTGCGCCGGTCCCTCGCCTTTCAGGCGAATGATCGTGCCCGGCTTTGTCCCTGCCGGAACCTTGATCTGTTTGCTGTCCTCCAGCGTCGGCACCTCGATCGTCGCGCCGAGAATTGCCTCGGTGACAGTCACCGGCACCGCCACCTCGAGGTTGTCACCGCGGCGCGTGAAAACGGGGGAGTCCGCAACATGGACGATCACGTAGAGGTCGCCTGGTGCGCCACCGCTTTCACCGGCCTCGCCCTTCCCGGCGACGCGGATTCGCGCGCCTTCGCGAACTCCGGCAGGAATCTTCACGCGAAACTTGCGGGTGCGCGCGACCGAGCCGTCACCCTTGCATCTGGGGCAGGGAGTCTCAACTGTCACGCCGCGGCCGCCGCATTGCTGGCACGGCTGACTGATCGAGAACATGCCTTGGCCCACCGACTCCATACCGCTGCCTTCGCAGCGCGGACAGGTCTCGGGGCTGGTGCCCGGTGCGGCACCGCTGCCGTGGCAGGTGTCGCAGGTCTCGCGACGCGGCACGGAAACCGACACCTCGGTGCCTTTGATCGACTGGTCGAATCCGATCGCGACAGATGCTTCGAGGTCGCGCCCGCGTTCCACCCGCGTGCGCGTACGCCCGCCGCCGCCGAACATGTTCCCGACGCCGCCGAGGATGTCTCCCAGATTCTCGAATCGAACGCCGCCGCCAGCGAATGGATTTGCGCCCTTCGCTGCCCCGAATGGATTGCCGTTGCCGAACATTCCACCTATGCCACCCGAGTCGAACTCCTTGCGGCGCTTCGGATCGCCGACGACGTCGTAGGCCTCCTGGATTTCCTTGAACTTCTCCTCCGCGTCAGCGTTCCCGGCGTTCTGGTCTGGGTGCCACTCGCGAGCAAGCTTGCGATAGGCCTTCTTGATCTCGCCCTCGCTGGCGTTCTTGGCGACGCCCAGCACCTTGTATGGATCGCTAACTGGCATGTCGCGCTCCTATGAAGCCACCACCACGCGAGCGGGGCGCACGACTGTGTCGCCGAGCATGAAGCCCTTCTGGGCCACCTCGACGATCGTGTTCGCGGCCGTGCCCTGGATTGCGACCTGCGAGATCGCCTCGTGCAAGGACGGATCGAACTGCTCTCCGGCTGGGTCGATCGGCGTCAGGCCCAAGCGATCAAGCACGGAGTGGAGGTCGGCATGTACGAGCCGAACACCATCAACAAACGCATCGCCTTCGGCACTGCCAGTAGCCGCCTCAACTGCTCGATCGAGATTGTCGATCACCGGCAGCAACTCACGTACCACGCCGGCGATCGCAGTCCCCCGGGTTTCGGCCACGCGGCGATCGGCCCGCTTTCGATAATTCTCGAAATCCGCCTTGGCCCGAAGCGCCAGGTCCTTGAACTCATCGCGCTCGGAGACGGCAGCGGCAAGCTCGTCGATCTCCTCAGAGATCTCGGCTCCACCACCATCAGAGCCTGCCCCATCGGGGTTTTCAGGATCGACCGGCTCGTCACCCGCGGGAATGGGCTCACCACCGACTCCCGAAGGAGCCGGTGGCAATCCAGTAGACCCGGAGTCGGTCTCGGCGTCCGCCGGGTCAGATGCAACGCGGCCTGAAAAATCCTCGCTTCCTGCGCGAACTTCCCCATGGCCGTCGGTTCCATTTCCGATTATGTCACTGCTTTCGGTCATATGCGCCTACTCAGGTCTCGTCGTCGCTATTTCCGCGAAAAATCGCTGCGACTACTTACCCTCGTCGACGACCTCGGCGTCGACGACTTCCTCTTCGGCATCGGCGGATTCTTCACCCTCGGGCGATCCGCCGTTGGCGGACGCGGCCTCTTGCTCGGCGGCCGCCGCCTTGTAAAGGTCCTCGGCCGCGGCGTTCATGGTTTCGGCGAGCGCTTCGGTCTTGGCCTTGATCGCGTCGACGTCGTCGCCCTCGATCGCGCTGCGGACGTCCTTGATGCCCTCTTCGAGAGAGGCTGTCAGCTCCTCGCCGAGTTTGTCGCCGTTGTCCTTGATCTGCTTCTCGACCTGGTAGGCAAGGTTCTCGCCGTCATTGCGCGCTTCGACCAGCTCCTTCGCCTTGGCGTCCTCGTCGGCGTGCGACGCGGCATCGGAAACCATCTTGTCGATCTCCTCGTCCGACAATCCGGAGCCGGACTTGATCTCGATCTTCTGCTCGGTGCCGGTGCCGAGGTCTTTCGCCGTCACATTGAGAATGCCGTTGGCGTCGATGTCGAATCCGACCTCGATCTGCGGGATGCCGCGCGGCGCCGGCGGGATGCCCGTCAGCTGGAACTTGCCGAGCGACTTGTTGCCGCTCGCCATTTCGCGCTCGCCCTGCAGCACGTGGATTTCCACGCTCGGCTGGTTGTCGTCCGCGGTCGAGAACACCTCCGACTTACGCGTCGGAATCGTCGTGTTGCGTTCGATCAGCTTGGTCATCACGCCACCCTTGGTCTCGATGCCGAGGGTCAGCGGAGTGACGTCGAGCAGGAGGACGTCTTTGACGTCTCCCGCCAGCACACCGGCCTGGATCGCTGCGCCCACCGCCACGACCTCATCGGGGTTGACGCCCTGGTGTGGCTCCTTGCCGGTCAGCTCCTTGACCTTTTCTCGCACGGCCGGCATGCGGGTCATACCCCCGACGAGCACGACGTGGTCGATCTTCGCCTCGCCGGCGTCTTCGAGCGCCTGGCGCACAGGAGCGACCGTGCGATCGATCAGGTCGCTGGTCAACTCGGCGAGCTTGGCCCGAGTGAGTCGCGTGTCGAGGTGCTTGGGTCCGGAGGCATCGGCGGTGATGAACGGCAGGTTGATCTGCGTCTCCTGCGTGGTCGAGAGTTCGATCTTCGCCTTTTCGGCTGCCTCATACAAACGCTGCAACGCCATCTTGTCCTGGCTGAGGTCGATCGCGTTGTCCTTCTTGAAGTCGGCGACCAGCGAGTCGACGATTGCCTTGTCGAAGTTGTCGCCGCCGAGGTGGTTGTCACCTGCGGTGCTCTTGACCTCGAACACACCGTCGGCGATCTCGAGCACGGAAACGTCGAACGTTCCACCGCCGAGGTCGAAGACGAGGATCGTCTGGTCGTCCTCTTTGTCGAGTCCGTATGCCAGCGCTGCGGCAGTCGGCTCGTTGATGATGCGCTTGACCTCGAGGCCGGCGATCTTGCCGGCGTCCTTGGTCGCCTGGCGCTGGTCGTCGTTGAAGTAGGCAGGCACGGTGATGACTGCGCTGTCGACCGTCTCGCCGAGGTAAGCCTCGGCATCGGTCTTGAGCTTCTGCAGGATCATCGCCGAGATCTCAGGCGGGGAGAGTTGCTTCTCGCCGGCCTCACCCTCGGTCACGTCGACGCGAACGTCGCCGTTCTCGCCGCGCACGACCTTGTAAGGGACGATCGACTCTTCTTCCTTGACTTCGGCCTCCTTGCGGCCCATGAAGCGCTTGATCGAGAACACCGTGTTCTCGGGATTGGTCACTGCCTGCCGCTTGGCGATCGTGCCGACGAGGCGCTCGCCGCCGCCAGTGAATGCGACCACGGACGGTGTCGTGCGACCGCCCTCTGAATTCTCGATGACCGTCGGCTCGCCACCTTCAAGCACGGCCATCGCCGAGTTGGTGGTTCCGAGGTCGATTCCAATTGTCTTGGCCATTACTTCTGTTTCCTTTGGGGTAGTTGTTCCTGTTGGGTGGCTGGAACTCTGCAGACGCGACTGCGATTGGAACCGCCAGGGACGCATCTGAGCATTCAAAGTCTTCGGATCATTATATACATACAACGAAGAAAATCTAAGTCACTTCATTATAGATTTGTGAAGTTGGTCGGACGGCTTCGATTGCCCTGCGTCCTAGAACAGTGGTCCGAATTTTGGGGATGTGGCGCAGGAACGCGGTCGCGGC
>JBMYXO010000068.1:0-324 GCA_049608465.1 Solirubrobacterales bacterium
TATGGCAAAAGTCTGTTACTCATGCGGCCGCGGCCCGTCCTTCGGCCAGTCACGCAGCCACTCGATGGTTGCGACCAAGCGCCGCTTTGATCCGAATCTTCAGAAGATTCGCGTGCTCGACGGCAATACGCCGCGTCGCGAATACGTCTGCACCCGCTGCATCAAGGCGGGCAAAGTCGTCAAAGCCGTCTAGCGCGGCACAGATTTTCTGACTAGCTCGTTTGAGGGGTGGCGTACTGCCGCCCCGGCGACCTATAGGTTTTTGCTGAATTGTTGGTATCTGCCTTCAAAACGTCGAAAGCCGTTGCCCTGCTCGTCGTATTG
>JBMYXO010000068.1:334-12706 GCA_049608465.1 Solirubrobacterales bacterium
GGCTGTCCGCCGACGTTCGACCGCTGCCATCGGCCGGGGTCGACGCGAAGGCCGCAGAGCTGGTTCCGGCGTCGGTGCGCCGCAGCGGCACCCTCGTCGTGCCGATGGCGGCGACCTATCCGCCGAATGAGTTTTTCGCCGACGACGACACAACGATCATCGGGATGGGAGCAGACATGGCGCGCGCAGTCGGCCAACGGCTCGATCTCGGCACGGAGCTTCGCAGCGCGCCATTTGACTCGATCATCCCCGGTCTAGTGGACGGCAAGTACTCGCTGTCAATCTCCTCGTTCACCGATACCAAAGAGCGCGAGGAGCTGGTCGACATGGTCACCTACTTCGAAGCGGGCACCGGTTTCTTCACGCGATCAGACGGTCCGGTGGAGCTCACGGGGATCGACGATCTCTGCGGCAAGAGCGTCGCAGTATCGATTGGCACGGTTCAGGCCGACGATGCGCGCGCACAAAGCGACAAATGTGAGAGCGAAGGCAAAGCTCCCGTAGTGGTTGAAGTGCTTCCCAACCAGACCGCCGCCACAGAAGCGGTGGACGTCGGCGTGGCAGAGCTGGGGATGGCCGACACGCCGGTCGCTGCCTACATCGTCAAGAACTCCGAGGGTACGTTGAGCAAGGTCGGAGAGGACTTCGGCGTCGCACCCTACGGAATCGCCGTCAGCAAAGACTCGAAACTGGCACCGGCCGTGCAGGCGGCCGTTCAGTCGCTGATCGACGACGGCACCTACGAACGGATCCTCAAACGCTGGGGCCTGGAGAAGGACGCAATCTCACGCTCCCGCATCAACGCCGCCGAGTAGTTCACGCCACCAACGCGTCGATTGCGGATAGATTGGCGGTGGTTTGCTTCTTACTGCCGGGAAACATCCCTCGGCAGGGACACGATTCGCAACACAAGAGGAGTCTTTATGACTGGCAGAAGTGACGTCTCCGCGCTCGCAAGAATGGCGCGCATATTGAGCCTGATGACACTCGTTGTCGCGGCCTTGGCGATCGCGGGCTGCGGCAGCGACGATGATGCTGCCGACGAGGGTGCAGGCAGCACCGGTGAAATCACGGCAGTGTCGGTTGATCAGGCTGCGGCCGATCTCGTTCCGCAGGCGATTCGTGACGGGGGCACGTTGACGGTCGCGATGGACGCGAGCTACGCACCGAACGAGTTCTTCGACGAGGACGGAAAGACGATCATCGGAATGGACTCGGACCTCGCGACGGCGATCGGCCAGACACTGGATCTGTCGGTCGAGAAGCAGAACGTCACCTTCGACGCGATTCTCCCTGGCCTTGCGGCAAACAAATATGAGATCGCGATCTCCTCGTTCACCGACACCAAGGAACGCGAGAAGACTGTGGACATGGTCACCTACTTCACGGCTGGCACCGGGTTCTACACGAACGCCGAGAATCCGACTGATGTCGAAACCGTGGCCGACCTCTGCGGGAAGACCGTCGCCGTGCAGAAGGGCACCGTCCAGCAGGAGGATGTCGAGGCGCAGAACGAAAAGTGCGACAAGCCGATCAATGTCGAGGTGTTCAGCGAGCAGACCGACGTCGACCTCGCGATCTCCTCGGGTCGCGCCGACGTGGCGCTTGCCGATTCACCGGTCGCGGCATACGCGGTCAAGCAGTCGGACGGCCGCTTGGCGAGTACCGGCAAGGACTACGACTCGGCTCCGTACGGCATCGCCGTGAACAAGGACAGCGGTATGACCGAGGCGATTCAGAAGGCCGTCCAGTCGCTGATCGACAACGGCACCTATGCAGAGATTCTCGACAAGTGGGGCGTCTCCGGCGGCGCGATCGACGAGTCGAAGATCAACGACGGCGTCGAATAGCGAACGAGTAAAACATCGCATGGAAGCGGACCGGAACGGACTTGATGTGAGTGGCTGACAGGCCGCACGCAATCAAGGCCGTACCGGTCCGCCATCCATGGCGTTGGGTTTTTGCGGTCCTGATCGTCCTGATCGTGGCCAACGCGATCTGGTCGATCGCGACCGAAGCGCAGGTCGAATGGTCGGTCATCGGTGAGTATCTGTTCTCCGAGCAGATCTTCAACGGCATTGGGTTGACGCTGATCCTCACGGTGATCGCGATGACGATGGGCGTGGTGCTCGGAGTCGTGCTCGCTGTGATGTGGCTTTCGCCCAACCCGCTGGCATCCGGTGCGAGTTGGTTCTACATCTGGATTTTTCGCGGTACGCCGGTGCTCGTGCAGTTGTTGTTCTGGGGATTCCTCGGCGCCGTCTATCCGCATGTCTCGATCGGAGTCCCATTCGGCGGTCCAGAGTTGCTCGGTGGTTCATCCAATGAACTGATCACGCCGTTCATGGCGGCGATCTTCGGGCTTGGCTTCAACGAAGCCGCCTACATGGCCGAGATCGTGCGTGCCGGCATCACGTCCGTGGACGAGGGGCAGGAAGAGGCAGCGGCAGCGCTGGGCATGAGCAGGATGAAGACGATGCGGCGGATAGTGCTGCCCCAAGCGATGCGGGTGATCATCCCACCAACCGGCAACGAGACTATCTCGATGCTAAAGACCAGCTCACTGGTCTCGGTGATTGCGGTTTCCGACTTGCTGTACCAGGCGCGGCTGATCTATTCGCGTAACTACAACACGATCGAATTGCTGATCGTGGCGTCGCTCTGGTACCTGTTCTTCACCTCAATCCTGACGATCATCCAGTACTACCTCGAGCGGTACTACAACCGAGGCAGTCGACGCGAAACCCCGCCCAGCCGGATCGAGCATTTCGTCAAGAACTTTCTACCGCGTCACGATCGCAGTGCGACCGAACCGCTGCCGCCGCGCTCGGGGGATCCCAAATGAGCGCCGCAGGCGAGACGCCAATGGTCGACGCCGACCAAGTCCACAAGCGATTCGGACGCAACGAGGTCTTGCGCGGGATCACCCTCAGCGTTGCGCCGGGCGAGGTGATGTGCCTGCTCGGTCCCTCGGGATCCGGCAAGTCGACCTTCCTTCGCTGTATCAACCATCTTGAGCGCGTCGACGCCGGCGAATTGCGTGTCGACGGGGAGCTCGTCGGCTACCGCGAGGCCAACGGCAAGATCTATGAACAGAAAGAATCTGAAGTGGCGCGCGACCGCTCGCATATCGGCATGGTCTTTCAGCGCTTCAATCTGTTTCCGCACAAGACCGCGCTTGGCAACGTGATCGAAGCGCCGATGATGGTGCTGAATCTCTCGCGCACCGAAGCAACGGACAGGGGTAAGGCGTTGCTTGACAGCGTCGGTCTGCTCGACCGCTGCGACGCCTATCCAGCTCAGCTCTCTGGCGGCCAGCAACAACGCGTGGCGATCGCGCGCGCGTTGGCCATGGAACCAAAGCTGATGCTGTTTGATGAACCGACCTCTGCGCTGGACCCTGAACTGGTCGGCGACGTGCTGGCAGTGATGCGTCAGCTCGCCGCCGATGGCATGACGATGGTCGTCGTGACGCACGAAATCGGCTTCGCTCGCGAGGCCGGCGATCAACTCGTGTTCATGGATGACGGCGTGGTCGTCGAGCAGGGCGATCCTCGCGAAGTGATCACCAGCCCCCAGCACGAACGCACGCAGGCGTTTTTGTCGAAGGTTCTCTGATTCCGGCGTCCGACCCGCGAACAACCGTGCAAGCGGACGGCTCGTAATCAGACATAGGATCGAGTCGCGCATCGACTCACGACTGAGCGGGAGCATCAAATGAAGATTTTGGTCAGCGGAGCAACTGGATTCATCGGCAAGCCTTTGGTGGCGAAGCTGCGCGAACGCGGCGACGAGGTGGTGACACTCACCCGCGGGCCCGACTCGGAAAACGCGATCCACTGGGATCTCGCCGCCGGAGAACTCGACCCGACCGCCGTTGGCGGTTTCGACGCGATCGTCCACCTGGCCGGCGAATCGATTGCCGGACTGTGGACCGCTGGCAAGAAGCGAGCGATTATGAACAGTCGGCGCGACGGCACAGAAATGCTGGCAACGGCCGCCGCCGACGCGTCACCGAAACCCGGCGTTTTCGTCAGTTCCAGCGCGATCGGCTTCTACGGCAGCCGCGGCGACGAAACTCTCACCGAAGAGAGCGAGAACGGCGAGGGATTTCTGGCCGAGGTCGTGAAGGTTTGGGAAGATTCCGCCCAGCCGGCTCGTGACGCCGGTATTCGCACCGTCAACCTACGGCTCGGCTTGGTGCTCGCCGACGGCGGCGGCATGATGGCCAAGGTCAAGCCGCTGTTCAAGCTCGGTGGCGGTGGCAAACTCGGCTCCGGCGAACAATGGTGGAGTTGGGTGACGTTGGACGACGTGGTCGGTGCGTTTGTCCACGCGATCGACACGCCGACGATGAATGGACCATTCAACGTCGTCGCACCCAATCCAGTCACGAACGCAGAGTTCACAAAGGCATTGGGCTCGGCTCTGCGTCGGCCAACCTTCCTGCCCGCGCCGCGCTTCGCACTCAAGGTCGCGGCGGGCGAGATGGCTGACGAGATGCTGCTCTCCAGCCAGCGCGGAGACGCGTCCAAATTGTTGGAAACTGGCTTCGCATTTCGCGACAGCCAATTGCCCGAGGCGCTCGAGCGATTGTTCGCCTGAGCGCGCAATTGGCGCTGCCGGACCCGACAACGTGGCCGAAGCGGTGTAGTCTGGTGCGCTAGTGCCGGACCCATCGCTAGTCAGATTTCGCCGCATCGTTGAGTCGGCCTGTGAGGCGCTCGAAGCGCGTCGCGAGGAGATCAACGATCTGAACGTTTTCCCGGTCGCCGACGGCGACACCGGTGACAACATGGCGCGCACCCTGCGCGCCGTGCTGGATGCGCTCGACGACATGACGACCGACGGTCGTGCGATCGACGACATCGGTCGCGACGAGATCGTCAAAGAGGTCGCACGCGCCGCGCTGCTGGGTGCTCGTGGCAACAGCGGCGTGATCCTTTCCCAGATCGTCCGCGGGCTGGCCGAGGAACTCGCGTCACGACCTGGCCAGCGAATCGATCCCGCGCTGCTTGCCTCCGCGCTCGGACGCGCGTCGGACGCCGCATACGAGTCGGTCCGTGAGCCACAGGAAGGGACGATGCTCACTGTCATCCGTGAGATCGCGCACCGCGTCTCGCATCTCGTCGCGCACATGGACGGGGCCCAGTTCCCGCTCGACATCGATGACGTGTCGCAGAATGCGGCATTGGCGGAATTGATGGTGGGGGCCGTCAGCGTCGGCGAAGAATCGGTCGCGCGCAGTCCAGATCTGTTGCCGATACTGAAGGAGTCTGGCGTCGTCGACTCCGGCGGCTATGGCATGGTCGTGATCATGTCGGGCATCCTCGCCGCGCTGTCCGGTGACACCGAGGCTCCCGCACGACTAGCGCACCACGACGCGCCGACCAACGGTGCGCTGCACCAGCACGAATCGAGTGAATTTCGCTTTTGCACCAACTTCGCCGTCACCGGGAGCGAATTGAATCCAGAGCAGTTTCGCGGCGACCTGGAGCGCATCGGCGACTCGGTCCTCGTGGTCGGAGACATAGCCACCCTGCGCGTACACGTGCATACGAATGAGCCGGAGCGAGCGATGGCGTTGTTCGAGGAGTTCGGCGACGTCGTCGACGTCGAACTCGAGGACATGTACGAGATGACTGCCGCACGCAGCGAACGACTCGAAGCGTCGGGAATCGTCCAGGTTCCTGAAACAGCGCGCGGTCGCTGCGGCGTGGTCTGTGTGGTCAGCGCCAATGGCATCGCAGAACTCTTCCGGGATCTCGGCGCAACGATCGTTGATGGGGGCGAGACGCTCAACCCGTCAACCGAGGAGTTGCTCGCCGCGATCGAATCGGCACCGGAGCAGGAGGTGGTGATTCTGCCGAACTCGGCAAATGTGATTCTCGCGGCCGATCGCGCAGTCCAACTTGCAACAAAGCCGGCCGTTGTGGTGCCGACGACCAATCAACAGGCAGGGCTTGCGGCTGCGGTGGCGCTCAACCCCGCATCCGACATGGCGGCGAACATGCAGTCGATGAGCGCCGCTCTGGCGATCGTCCGCACCGGCGGCGTGGCACCGGCTGCGCGCGACGATGCCGACGGACGCTTCGACAAGGGCGACGCGGTTGGCTTCATCGACGAAGATCTGGTCGCGTGGGGCGAGCCGGAAACCACTTTGAAGGCGATCCTCGATCGCCTAGGCAGCGACGCTGAACTGATGACGTGCATCACCGGCGCTCAGCCGCCGCTCTCACTCGATCAAGTGCGCGGATTGGCGCCGCCCAGCGCAGAGTTAGAGTTGCTCGATGGAGGGCAACCAAACTGGTGGTGGCTGATCGCAGCCGAGTAGCGGCTTTGCCGCTGCTGCGGATGGTCGGCGGAGAGCCGATCGATCGCCGCGACTTCTTGGCCACCGACGTCCGTTGGCCGCGCCCAAGCTTGCTTCGCGCGCCGCTGCCGTTGCGGGGCAAGGCTGCCGAGGCGGCTCAGCGGCTCGGACTCGACACCGTCGGTGATTTGATCGAACACGTACCGGCGGGACACGAGTTTCGGGCGGGCAGAGCGATCGGGACCCTCAGCGGCGGCGACGAGGCGACGATCGAAGGCGAGATCAAAACTGTGACCTCGCGTCCAACACGACGTCGCAACCTGAAGGTCGTCGAAGCGCGTATTGCCGACGGCAGTGGTTCTGCCAAGGCAGTTTGGTTCAACCAGGCGTATCTCGCCAAACAGCTTGAGCCGGGTATGCGATTGAGGCTGTTCGGAAAGTTCAGGGGCGGCGCGTTTCAGGTCCGCGAGCATCGCATTTTGGGGCGGTCGGTGGCCGCCGACGAGCAGATGTCCGGTGTTGTGGCGATGTATTCATCGACCGAGGGTTTGAAGTCTCAGCGCCTACGCGAACTCGTCGCGGAACTCAACGGTCTCGAATCGAACGTGATCGAGCCACTTCCCGGCCGCCTCCGCGCGAAGGAGCGATTGATGGGACGCGCCGATGCGCTCGCCGAGCTGCATGTTCCACGATCGCGTTCAACGACGGAATCGGCCCGCGAGCGGCTGGCATTCGAGGATCTGCTCCTTCAGCAACTGGCGCTCGGTATGCGCCGGCACAAACGCAACGCCGGGCGCGCTGCGATGCCGTTGCCACCGCAACTGTCGATCGTTGAGCCGTGGCGCGAGCGGCTCCCATTCGAGTTGACTGGCGATCAACGTGCCGCGATCACCGAGATCGATGCCGACCTCGCGACGGACGTGCCGATGCAGCGGTTGCTGATGGGCGAGGTCGGGTCGGGCAAGACCGTTGTTGCGCTGTCGGCGATGCTCAGGGCGGCCGAAAACGACTCGCAGGCGGCGCTGATGGCGCCGACCGAGACGCTCGCAGAGCAGCACTTCGCAACGCTCGACCGGATGTTGCCACAGGTGCCGCTCGCGCTATTGACAGGTTCGACTCCCGCGAAGCGCCGCAGTGAAATCCTCGAGCGGCTGGCTTCGGGAGAATTGCCGTTGGTCGTCGGCACGCACGCGTTGATCGAGCCGACCGTGGAGTTCCGTCGCTTGACCGTCGCCGTGGTCGACGAACAGCACCGCTTCGGCGTACGACAACGAGCAGCGCTCGACGCAAAGGCGCCGGCGGGCATGGTCCCACACATACTGCACATGACCGCCACGCCGATTCCGCGAACGCTCGCGTTGACCGGATTCGGCGATCTCGATTTCACCCAGATCAAGGAACTGCCGAGTGGCAGGCGTCCGATCGCGACCCGCGTGGTCGGCGACGAGCAGCGGGCCGACGCGTACGAACAGGTGCGCGAGCAACTCCGTGAAGGTAGGCAGGCGTACATCGTTTGCCCTCTGGTCGAAGAGTCCGAGGTGCTCGAAGCGCGCGCCGCGACCGCGGAGGCCGAACGACTCGCCAGGACCGAGTTCAAGGACTTCCGCTTGCGCTTGATCCACGGCCAGATGTCATCGGCCGACAAGGCCGCTGCGATGGACGCGTTCGCCAGTGGGGAGGCCGACGTACTCGTGGCCACGAGTGTGATCGAAGTCGGCATCGATGTGCCGAATGCAAGCGTGATCGTGATTGAAGACGCAGATCGATACGGCATCTCGCAGCTGCATCAGTTGCGCGGCCGAGTCGGTCGCGGCGAACATCAGTCGTATTGCCTGCTCTTCGGCGCTCCATCCTCGCGCCGATTGCGGGCCGTTGCGAGCGAGCGCGACGGCTTCAAACTCGCACAGGTCGACCTTGCGTTGCGCGGATCGGGCGAAGAGCTCGGCACGCGTCAAAGCGGTTTGCCGCGATTCCCGGTTGCGGTCCTGCCCGAGGACGACATGCTTCTTGAACGCGCGAACGTGGTCGCCGAGCGGCTGATGACAGCCGATCCGATGCTCGAACATCCGGTCAGTGAGCTCCTGCGCGACGCGGTGGTGGCCCGCTACGGCAACGAGATCGACCCGATTCCCGCCTGAGATAGATGCGCGTCGTCGCCGGAGAATTCAAGGGACGTCGGTTGATCGGTCCAAAGGGCAGCGATGCGCGGCCCACGTCGGACAAGGTGCGCGAAGCGATCTTCTCGATGCTCGGTCCGCTCAACGGTGAACGCGTTCTCGACCTGTTTGCCGGCACCGGCGCACTCGGTATCGAGGCACTCTCACGCGGGGCGTCGAGCGCGACGTTCGTCGAGCGGGACTCCAAGGCGCTGGCGATCGTCCGCAAGAACCTCGGCGAGATCATCGACGACGTCGACCGGGCAACGGTGATGCGCGGCGACTCGTTGCGCGCGCTGTCGCGACTGCAGGATGATTCCATGGATCTCGTGTTCGTAGATCCACCGTACGCCGATGCCGCAGAGCTGGAACCGGTACTTGCGCAAGCCCTGCCTCGAGTACTTGCTGCGGACGGTGTTGTGGTCACCGAGTGCGACCGACGCTCGCCGATCGCACTCGATGCGACGACGCAAGAAGTCGGGCAAAAGCCGTTGATACAGCGGGTAGAACGGAAATATGGCGATACGCTGATACGCATATATGGAAGCCAGTAGCAATGGATTCGCCGGTCGCATCGCCGTTTGCCCGGGTTCGTACGACCCGGTCACAAACGGTCACATCGACATCATCCGCCGTGGCGCGCGCGTGTTCGACAAAGTCGTGGTTGCGGTGGTCAATGCGTCGGTTCGTAAATCTCAGCCTCTTTTCACAGCGGACGAACGCGTCGAGCTGATCGAACAGTCACTGATCGATTTGCCGAACGTCGAGGTGAAGAAGTTCGACGTCTTGATCGTCGATTTCGCCCGCGAAGTAGGCGCGACGTCGATCCTCAAGGGGCTGCGCGCAATCTCCGACTTCGAGTACGAATTCGAGATGAACCAGCTCAACAGCACGATGGCTCCAGACATCGAGAGCGTCTACATGATGTCCTCACCAAAGTTCAGTTTCATCAGTTCCTCCGGCATCAAGGAGATGGCACGATTCGGCGGCGACGTTTCCGAATTGGTTCCGCCGCAAGTTTCCGTACGCTTGGCCGAAGCCTTGAAGGCTCAGACAGGTCACTAGCGAAGTTGCGATTGAAGTGATGCCTTCAAGTCACACCTTCAATAAGGGGTAAACAGTGGACGTCCTCGTACTGATCGACAAGCTCGACGACATGATTCACAACGCGAAGCCGATTCCGTTGACGGACAACGTGCGCGTTGACAAAGAGGAGATCTACGACCTGCTCGACCAGATGCGGGCGACGATCCCCGAGGAGATCAAGCAGGCGCGTTGGATTGTCAAGGAGCGCCAGGAGATGCTCGCCGAGGCCAAGCGTGAGGCCGAGCGCATCGTCAAAGAGGCCAACGACGAGCAGCTGCGACTGGTTTCAGAACAAGAGGTCGTCAAGCAGGCAGAGAACCACGCCGAGGACATCATCGAAGAGGCCCGCGCCCGTGAGCGCGAAATCCGTCTCGGCGCCGAGGACTACGCCGACGACATCCTCAACACCCTTGAAGTGAACCTCGAGAAGTTCCTCGCCGCAGTGCAACGTGGGCGTGACCGCCTGGCCGGTCGCGACCACGAGCAGGTCTGAGAATCAAGCTGCGTCGCTGGGCGACGTTGCGGTTCTAAGCCCTTCGGCTGACATTCGTCGCGGCAGAACGATCCAGCGGTCGATGATTGTAAGTACGCCGAGCGTGATGTTGGTCGTCGCGGCGGCCGTGAGCAAAAAGTCCATTGACGCGCCCAGCAGATACGCGGAAAGCAGAAGCAACATCACGGCGAGGATTGCCGGTACCGCATTCCACGGGTTTTGACCGGCGATCGCCCCGAGACGATCGTCAGTTGTACCAACGAACATGAGTCCGGCTCGAGTCGGCCAGATTGCGAAGATCGTTGCCGCAAGACCACCGACGACGACTCCGCCAAAAACGTTGGAGGTGGCCAGATTTTCGCCTGGATTGCGAGCCTCGATCAGAGCGAGTATCGGGAGCATCGCATACACGAAGAACTGCCCCGCATCTAGATAGCGGTTTGGGAGCCTGTTCGACTTAGTGTTCAAGCTGCGCCGCTATCGGGGTAGTAATTAGCGAGCTTTCGAGGCGTGATCACCCAGCGGTCGACGATCGTGGCGATCAAGCCCCAGCCGCAAGCAGTGAACAACGTGAAGAACGCAACGCAAAAACCGAACGTGTCGACGAGAGCCACAAAGCCTACGAAGACGGCCAGACTCGACACGACGATTCTTGCAACTGGTCGCCACGACTCGCCACCAAGCCGATTTTTGTGCCGAAGAACTCGGTCTGAGTACGATCCACGCGCCGAGATGGCCACGTAGGTGATGGCCAGCACGCCCACCCCGGTTCCAATCGCAAACCCTTGACTGAGGTTCGCGTTCGCGACGCCGACCATGTACCAGCTGATCAGCAGGAGCGGCGCGACGCTGAGCATTATGCCGGCCCACCCTGCGACGGCAAAGCCGCGATGGGCAAGCCCCCGTTGGCCACCATCGGAAATCTTCGTCGGGTCGTATTCGTGGTCGGCGAAACGTTTTGGCGAGACAACCCAAAGTTTGAAAACGACGCTAGTCAGCCCGATGGCCAAGGCGACCACGTAAGTCGCCGCAATGATCGGGCCAGACCGCTGCCATGCGTAGTAGTCGTAGATGAAGCATGCCGCAGGGAGTGCATAGAGAGTTGCGTTTGCCGTCTCAGCGCCAATTCCAAGCAGTGAGTTGCGGGTAGCCAACGCAGGCGACCGCTGCCGCGTCACCTGAAATTCCAGCAGGAAGAAGGCCCACAAACCGCCGAGTAAGCCGCCCACAATGGTCCCCGCGATCGCGTAGCCGAAGGTCATTTTCGAGAAGGCATCGCTCGCAAATCCCAGGATTATGCCTATCGCGAGGAGTGCCGACCACGCTGTCGCGGCGATCCAACGCCGGCCCAGTCTTTCATCCAAGTCAGCGGCACTGTCGCTCGACCGGGATGGATAAACGTTCACGCCCAGCCCATGTCCACGTATCCGCTGGTCTGCGGCGCGGACACGATCAGCACGTCGCTCACCACTTCGCCGATGTTGCGGATTGTGCGCTTGTGCTCGGGGTCGACTCGCACGAAGTCACCGGTTTCGATCGGGATCTCGTCGCCGTCGATCACGATCGCTGGGGAGCCGGTAAGGACGATGAAGACCTCTTCCTGATCGCGGTCGAGCTCGTCGTGTTCGGGAATCTCGTCGCCAGCGTCGATCGAAACGATGTTGATCCCAAATGACTTGATCCCGAGCGACCGCCTGGCAAGGCTCCAGTTGCCGTTGGTCTCGAAGTCGTCTCGGTGAACCTTGTCGTAAGCCACGGAGCGTCCAATCTAATCGATTGGCCCGCTGCGAGGCGGTGATCGCTAAATTCTTCGGCGATGGCTCCTTTAACTGACATCGTCGATCTCGGTCAGTTGGGCCTGAAGGCTGGCGGCGGGATTCGCTTCGACGCGATCGTGCCGGTCGGCGAATATATCTTCGGCGCCCAGCGCTATGAATTGGCAGACGATCCGAGCCCGGTGACGATTGATGTCAATCGAACGAGCACCGGATACGTCATCCGCCTGCGCGCGGAAAACTCACTCGAAGGTCCGTGCATGCGCTGTTACGGCGACTTCGCGATGCCGTTGCAAATCGACCACTCGGAGGTGCACGAGCCGCACCTCGATGAAGACCTCGCTTCCGAGTACGTTGCAGGCAATGACGCGGACATCGCCGCACTGCTGCGCGACGCGATCGGCTTGGCGTTGCCGACATCGATTTCCAGCCCCGTCGATGAAAACGGCATTTGCACCGAGTGCGACAACTCGAAGCAGCAGCTCTCGCACCTCGCTGATTCTTCCAGCGAAGAAGAAAAATCCGCCCCAGACCCGCGTTGGGCGAAGT
>JBMYXO010000069.1:0-7966 GCA_049608465.1 Solirubrobacterales bacterium
TCGGCAAGACAACGCACGGTGACCCCGATCGAGTTGAGACGCCGGACCACGGCTTAGTTTTCTGGCTGTGCTTGCGCTGATCAATCTCGCGCCCGACTCGGTCACCTGCGAAAACTGCGGTAGTCCGTGGTGGATTCCACTCGCGTCGCTTGCAATCAGCGCACTCGCAATCTACGTAGCGTCAAGAACGCTGCGTCATTCGCGGGAGATGCGAGACATGATGAGGGTCGAGCATGAGGTTCGGCTAGAGCAAATGGCTAAGAAGCCAAGCATCCAGATTCGTTCCCGTTGGTCCAATGGTGATACTCATGCGGAGTTGCGTCCGAACGTACTCGGCACAACCCTTCGCATTGAGATCGAAAACGTTGGCACTCTCTGGGTTGAAAACGCGGTGGTAACGATTTCGCTTCCGAAGTTCTTGTTCAAACAGCCGAACCGCTTAAACCGTCGCCATCCGACCGGCGGATATGTCGAAACACGATGGCGCGATCTTGAAGGTGGAATCGAGTACGGGGAGAATGATCCCGTTCCGGCTTTGTTCGCGGCGCTGGATAATCGGAAGTTTCTTCCCGGCGCACCAGTCATTCTCGAGTTCTCAATTTCGTTTGGCCGCGCCCCGGACCTTCGTTTTCCGGTAGCCGCATCGGTAACCGACATACACGGGAACAAGTGGGATGACATAACCCTGCTGAGTGTCCAGCGTAAAGTCGCCGAGTAGACGACATCCAGCGGCCCGAACCGTTGTCGGATTGTCGAGTTGACCGACCGGCGCAATCCGTAACGTTCCGAAGATGGTTGAACTCGTGGTAGGCCAAAACAAATGCGCCGCCATAGAAATTGACGGATCGCGTAATTGCGAAGTCGAGGCGTGTGACGCGATGCTGCATTCTCGGCGCGAGGACCACAATGAAATCCGCGCGTCCGGCGGCAAGGTCGTGCGCGTGCTTCGGAAATCCACGGTCCTTTGTGAGCGCGGTCACGAACAGCGGATCGAAGGTAAAAAGGTGTCTGTGGTGGTGCGCAAAGATTAATCGTCGGCATCGTCGGCGCGCTTTCGCTCGACCCTTCGCCGGGGGTGGCAATGAAAGTGGCAATGTACCCCGCCAAAACAGGCGGCAATCAATCGATGCCAGTAGCCGCGTAAACCCCCATAGCGAAGGGTTTTCGTAGTCCACGGGAATTGCGTGTAGCGGGCAAAACCAATTATGATTCCGCTGCTCTAACCAACTGAGCTACCCCGCCGGGAGATCGGAATCCTACCAATGCTCATGGCCGTGCCAAACGTCTCCGAAGGGGTCAGCAAAGCCGCTCTCGAAGCGATCAGCGAGGCCTTCCGGCCGGCCCGTGTGCTCGACATTCATAGCGATGCAGACCACAACCGTGCGGTCTTCACGCTCGCGTCCGAGCAGGGTCAATTGGCCGCAGAATTGGCCAATGGCACCAAAGTCGCCCATCAACTTGTCTCCCTCGAAGACCGCTCTGGCGTGCACCCGCACGTTGGCGCAGTCGACGTGGTACCGGTGGTCTATCTCAAGCCTGAAGACCGTGGAGCCGCGTGCGCAGAAGCTTTGTTGACTGCGCACCTGATCGCCGAGCGATGTGCCACGCCGGTGTTCCTGTATGGCGAGCTCGCCGGCGGTCGCGAACGCGCCGAGTTGCGCGAAGGCGGGCTCCGCGGGCTGGCGGCACGCATGGCGGACGGTCAGCACTTGCCGGATTTCGGCCCAAAGTCGATGTCTCGAGTTGTCGGCGCGACGTTGGTGTCGGCTAGACCACCGATGGTCGCATTCAATTTGGTGCTGGACGGAAACGAATCGCTCGAACGCGCAAAGGAGATCGCTGCGGAGTTACGTGAATCCGGGGGCGGCCTGCCGGGAGTTCGCGCGATCGGTCTTTGGCTCGACGGACCTGCGCGCTCGCAGGTTTCATGCAATGTCCACGACCCGTTCACCGTGCCGCTGGCAGAGATCGTCGGCTTCGTGCGTGAGCGGGCGGCGGTCGAATCGGCCGAGCTGGTTGGGTTGGCTCCGCGCGCCGCAATCGATGGCTTCCCACACGACCTGAAGTGGCTCGATTTCGATCCGACTCGGCACGTAGTCGAAAACGCGCTCGGCGACGAGGGTGTGTACGGCAGCAGGTAGATAAGCTGACCGCCCGATGGCACAGTCAAAGAAGAAACGGCGCACCAAGCACCGCGGCACACAAGCGGGTACCGTCGAATCGCGCGGTCGGACGTCGCGCCCGACCAGCCGCGCCCAGGCGCGTCAACAGGCGCAGCAGAAGCGTCAGTCGGGTCGCGTGGAGCGAGCGAATCAGCCGCCCACATGGCGCAGCGCAGCGATTCGCGCGGCTGTGGCAGCAGCAGTTTTCCTCGCAGTGTTGATTCTCTTCCAGCAGCCGCCGGTCAGCGCGGTGTTCGTTGCGTTCGTGATGTTCGGCCTATACATCCCGATGGGCTACTACACCGACCGCTTCCTGTACCAACGCCGCTTGCGAAAGGAAGCGCAGGCACGTAGTCGCGCCGCGATCGAGAAATCGGCAAAAAAGAAATCGGTTCAGAAGACGGCTGCCGAGCAGTCCGGCAATTCGGCCGACGGCGAAGCCGCGACCGAGTGAGGTTGCGGGCATGAAGGTCGCCTACCTCACGGTCGGCCCGGTCGCCGAGAACACGTTTCTGGCGATCAATGAGGACGCCGACAACGCCGCGTTGCTGATCGATCCCGGCGACGAGCCGGACGCGATAACGCAGGCGATCGAAGGCAGCAACGCCGACGTCAAAGCGATCCTGCTCACGCACACTCACTTCGACCATGTCGGCGCGGTCGCTCCGATGGCCGAGCGCACTGGTGCCGAAGTCTGGGTTCCGAAGCTGGAAAAACACATACTCGCCGACATCAACAACTTCATCCGTTTTCCCGGCGTCGGTCCATTCGAGAGTTACGACGCCGAACACGAGGTCGAGGGCGGCGAGCAGCTTGATTTGGCAGGTTTCGAGATCGACGTCCACTTCACGCCGGGCCACAGTGCGGGACACGTCAGCTACGCGATACCCGCGCACTCGGCGCTGTTTTCCGGAGACGTGCTGTTTCAAGGCTCGATCGGGCGCACAGATCTTCCTGGCGGCGACACACAAACGCTGCTCGACTCGATCGCGATGTTGATGCAAACCCTGGCGCCGGAAACCGCGGTGTTTCCCGGACACATGGGAGTGACCACACTCGAGGCCGAAGCCAAGTCGAACCCATTCTTGACGCTCTGACTGGCAACCTGATGAGCGACAAACTCCAAGCTCCCAAGGGAACCTTCGATGTGCTGCCGGCCAGTTCGATGCTTCGCGACTCCCTGATTGAACGAATCGCGGCACCGGCGTTCGTCCGCGCAGGCTATTCGCGCATCGACACTCCGATGTTCGAAGACACAGGGCTGTTCGCTCGTGGGGTCGGCGAATCCACTGACGTAGTCAGTAAGGAGATGTACACGTTCCTCGACCAAGGCGATCGTTCCCTCACCCTGCGTCCGGAGGGCACCGCTCCGGTCTGCCGCGCATACGTCGAGCACGGCATGCACAAGCTGGCGCAGCCGGTCAAGCTCTGGTACCAGGGGCCATTTTTTCGTCAGGAAGCACCACAAGCCGGGCGATTCAGACAGTTCTTCCAGATCGGTGCCGAGGCGCTGGGCAGCGACGATCCCGCTCTTGACGCCGAATCGATCGTGCTGCTCGCGCGACTGCTCGAAGCCGCCGGGGCTACGGACACGACGCTGCGAATCTCGAGCCTGGGATCGAGAAGCGAGCGAATCGCATACTCGGAAGCGCTCACGGATCACCTACGTGAGAACGAACGGAGCCTGTCCGCGGACGTGCTCGCGCGCATCGATCAGAATCCGCTTCGTGCGTTCGATGCCAAGCACGAGGGCACAAGGTCGGTAATGGAAGCGGCGCCACGCTTGCTCGACGCGATCTCCGCGGAAGATCGCGAGCACTTTGACGAGGTACTCGCACTACTGGACGCCGCCCAGGTTCCGTACGAGGTCGACTCGACGCTCGTTCGCGGCCTTGACTACTACACGCGCACCGTCTTTGAATTCACCTCACCAAAGCTCGGCGCGCAGGCAGGCGTCGGCGGCGGCGGGCGATACGACGGTCTGGTCGAGTTGCTCGGCGGGCCACCGACGGCCGGTATCGGCTGGGCCTGTGGCGTTGAGCGCGTGCTTGCGGCTGCCGAGGCGTCGAGCGCACCCGATCTGGCAGTAAATACTGACGTCTACGTCGCCCTCGACGACGACGCCGACCGGAGCGCGGCATTCACTCTGCTCCTCAAACTTCGAGAAGTCCACGGATTGAGTGCACAGATCGAGCTTGCTGGTCGCTCGCTGAAGGGGCAACTCAAACAGGCCTCGCGGATCGGAGCGAATGTACTTGTGATCTTCGGGGGAGAACGCGGGCAATACGATGCGGCCGTGAAAAACTTGCAAACGGGGGAGCAGCAGGAATTGGACGGGTTGATTGCCGGTGAATATCTGGACCGAATCGCAGAACGAGTTTTGGCCGAGGTGAAGCGGTGAGCTCCGCCAGCGACGGTCGCCACGAACCGCTCGGCCCACCACGCGCGAACGTATACCGCGACACCTGGGCGACCGGTGCGATCGAGCAGCCGATCGGCAAGGAGATCATGGTCAGTGGATGGGCGCATCGTCGTCGCGATCACGGTGGACTCGTATTCATTGATCTGCGCGACCGAAGCGGCCTTCTGCAGATCGTTTTTCACCCTGAACGTGCAGCGGCGGCCCACGAAACAGCGGGCACGTTGCGCGCAGAGGATGTCGTGTCGGTCAAGGGCAAGTTGGTACGGCGCGACGATGCCGTGGTAAATCCGAACCTTCCGACCGGACACCTTGAGCTCCAAGCCAGCGAGATAGAAATACTCGCTCGCGCCGAAACGCCGCCGTTCCAAGTGGACGAAGACGGGCCGGTGGACGAATCGCTGCGACTCAAGCACCGCTACCTCGACCTTCGGCGGGGCACGATCGCGCCGATCATCGCGCTTCGCGCGAAGGTCGTTCGTGCGATGCGCCGGGTGCTCGACGAACGCGACTTTCTCGAGATTGAGACCCCGAATCTCACCCGTCCGACCCCAGAGGGCGCTCGTGACTATCTCGTGCCCAGCCGTGTCAAATCCGGATCGTGGTACGCACTGCCGCAGTCTCCCCAGCTCTACAAGCAACTTTTGATGATGGGCGGACTAGAGCGGTATTACCAGATTGCCCGCTGTTTTCGCGACGAAGACTTGCGCGCCGATCGCCAACCCGAATTCACGCAGCTGGACCTCGAGATGTCGTTCGTCGAGGAGGACGACGTGATCGAACTGACCGAGGCGGTGCTCAAGGAGGTGCTTGCCGAAGGCGGCATTGACGTGGAAACGCCGTTTCCGCGCATGTGTTACGACGAAGCAGTCGGTCGCTTCGGCAAGGATGCGCCCGACCTTCGTTTCGGTCTCGAGATCATCAACCTCGACGAGGTTTTCGCCCAAAGCGAGTTCAAGGTGTTTGCATCGGTGCTATCGAGCGGTGGCACAGTTCGCGCCATCAACGCCGGTCAACGCGAACTTTCGCGCGCCGACCTCGACGAACTGACTGAGTTCGTCAAGGGCCACGGCGCCGGCGGGTTGGTCTGGGCGTTTGTGGAGGAGGGCGGCGGTTGGCGTTCGCCGATTGCCAAATTTTTGACCGACGACGAGCGCTCTGCGGCCGTCACCGCGCTCGACGCGAAGCCGGGAGACCTCTTGCTTGCCGTCGCCGACGCGAAGCCGATGACTGCCGCCGCAGCGCTCGGCGCGTTGCGCGAGAATCTCGCCAAGCGCTTCGACCTGATTCCGTTCGGCGAACACAAACTCGTCTGGATCGTCAAGTTCCCGATGCTCGCATTCAACGACGACGAAAAGCGTTGGGATCCACTTCACCACCCGTTCACCGCGCCCGATGGCGATCTCGACGACCCAGAGAATCTCGGTTCCCGCGCGTACGACATCGTGATGGATGGATGGGAGATTGGCGGCGGTTCGATCCGTATCAACACGGTCGAGGTTCAGGAGAAGATTCTCGAGGTGATCGGTATCGATCGCGCCGAGGCCGAGCAACGGTTCGGGTTCTTGCTTGAGGCGCTGAAGTACGGCGCGCCGCCGCACGGTGGCCTCGCGTTGGGTCTGGATCGCCTCGTTGCCTTGATCGCAGGTGCCGATTCGATTCGCGACGCGATCGCTTTTCCCAAGAGCGCGACCGGTGCCGATCCGCTAACCGGCGCGCCGTCATCCGTGGACGAGCACCAGATTCGCGACCTGCACCTTGTCTCGACGGCGCCGCCCGCTGCGGCCGAGGTCGCCGAGGGAGAAGTCGGCGAGAGCTGATCAAGTGGGCTTCTTCCGCCGAAAAAAACTCCCCCGCACCGGAAAGATTGTGTTGCGGGTCGGCGACATGGCGTACGACGACTGGCCGGTCGTCGCCGACTATCAAGAGATCACCGTGGCGATGGCGTTCTGTCAACAGCTGCGCGATGCGGGATTTGCAGCCGAAATCACCAGCGATTGGGAACTTGACAAGTTCGGAACGGGCGATATCGCTCTACGAACACACCCCGAAGAAGACCAATTCGCTGCGCGCGACCTAATCGACTTCCCCGAAGAAGTCGACTAACAAACCAATCCCTCACCGCCCGAACCGTCGCAAAACACGGTTCCCCTTTTTGCAAACCTCGTTTCGCGAGGCTGCATGTTGATTGGCGGGGGTTTGGGGCGCTCAAGGAAGGGGGCGGATTTGTCGATGTGGCGGTAGAACTCGCGTTCACCGGACCGTTGCTTGTTGAACGGGTCGGCTCCGCACAACGGCACTCCGCCGGTCCTTCACTCCGAAAAAAAGCAGCTCATGAGCGACATCCAGATTTCAAAGCCAGTTTTGATCGCCCTTGTTGGCGCAATCGTGCTCGGCGGTTTCGTCTTGCTGCGCGGCGGTTCAGGCGAAGAGCTACCACCTCCGGCTCCGGTTGTGACGAGCGCTGCCACGGGCGAAACCGGCAGCACCGAAAAGGCCGGCCCGACCGGTCCGACCGCGGTCGCCGAAGCGACGGACGTCACTGGCGCGGTCAAGCAGGCCAAAGAGACGGCTGCAGAGAAGCGTCGTCGAGTTCGCGTCGAACGTCGCAAGAAGCTCGTTGCAGACGCGAAGGCTGCCGGCATGCCTACACCGGTTTACGACGCAGTCAAAAAAGGCAAGATCGTGATGATCTTCTTCTGGGAGCCGAAGGCCAAAGATGACGAGCGCGTAGACGATTCGATCAAAAACCTGCAGAAGTACCGCGGCAGTTCATTGGTGGTGTTCCGCGAAGAGATCGCCAACAAGTCAAAGTACGACGGCATCGCGCAGGCCGCCGAGTTGACGCAGACGCCGGGCATCGTGATCCTCTACAAAGATGAGGCAGACACGGCGCAGGGATACATCGACTCAGCAGCACTGAACACCAAGATCACTCGCCTGACCGGTAACTCCGGCAGCGACTGAGTGGACTCGGCTGTGCTTGTCGGCTTCAGCCCGCTCACCAACCGCTGAATACCGCCGCGAGGCCAATACGCTCTGTTCGAACCGAAATGTTCGACTCAGCAACACTTTTCGCCGACCACGTAGCGTCGCCGCGCGGGCGGGACGCGCTCCCGGCCGACGCCACAACCGGCTCGGCCGGCGGGTCGGCCTGCGGCGACTTGGTCACAGTGGGGGTTGAAGTCGATCAGGGAATCGTCCGTCTCGCCGGATTCACCGCAGACGGCTGCGCGGCGTTGACCGCCAGCGCCAGCGCTCTGGTTGAGCTTTTGATCGACACACCGCTGCTGGAGGCTGCACGTCTCGGTCGCGACGAGATCATCGAAGCCCTCGATGGTCTCTCAGTCGAGCGCAGACACGCAGCGATTCTGGTCGAAGAGGC
>JBMYXO010000069.1:7976-12421 GCA_049608465.1 Solirubrobacterales bacterium
CGTGGTCTCGGAGGGCGACGATTCGCTCTTGGCACCAGCGCGAGACCGAAAGCTCGTCGCGATGAGCGGCGGCGTCGACAGTGCCACAGCGGCCCGTCTCCTTGCCGAGAATGGCGCCGAAACCGTGGGTCTGACACTGCAACTGTGGGACGACCCGGCGACCGACGGCACCGCGAGCTGCTGCTCACCTCAGGCCGTCACCGCGGCCCGCCGCCTCGCCCACGAAATGGACATGCCGCATTTCACCGTCGACCTGCGCGACGCGTTCAGAATGGGCGTGGTCGACCCCTACATTTCGGCATTTGGCGATGGCGACACGCCAAACCCCTGCGTCGGCTGCAACGGTCATGTCCGCTTCGATGCGCTCGATCGCATGCGCGATCGTCTCGGTGCCGAAACGCTCGCAACCGGCCACTACGCCCGCGTCGAACGCGACGCACAGGGCCCGCTGCTGGCCGCCGCCGAGGACGACAACAAGGACCAGACCTACATGCTTGCCGCCGTCGAGCCAGACCTGATCGCGCGGCTGGAGTTTCCACTAGGAGAACTGAAAAAACCGCAGGTTCGCGAGCATGCGAAATCGGCAGGCCTGTCTGTGGCCGACAAACCCGAGAGCCAGGACCTTTGCTTTCTCGCCGGAACCGGACGCGACGAATTCCTCGAACGCCACGGCGGCATCGTCGAACGCGCCGGCGCGATCGTCGACCAGGAAGGCAACCAGCTTGGTACGCACGTCGGCGCACACCGGTTCACGGTCGGTCAGCGTCGCGGCCTCGGAGTGGCAGCGTCCGAGCCGCTGTACGTGCTTGACGTGAACAACGACGAGAACCGCGTGGTCGTTGGCCCGCTGGCGGCGCTCGAAACTTCGGAGGTGCGTTTGATCGGCGCGCGTTTGTTGCGCGATGGTGCTGAGGTCGATCGCGTCAAATTGCGCTATCGCAACGCTCCGACCGAGTGCGAAGTTGTCGGCGACGCCAAAGCCGGCAGACACCGCGATCTCCGGCTCAAACTACGCAACCCGGTCAACGGCGCGGCGCCCGGTCAGGTTGCGTGCTTGATGCGCGGCGAGGCGGTCGTCGGATGGGCGACAATTGCCAGAGACCGCCCAGACGATGCCAGAATACGGCCGATTGCAAGGCCGGCTGCCTGAATCAGTCGCCGGTCTGTGCAACGGGCTGGGCAGGCGTAGGCCGCCCGGCGACCAACTAACACCGATGATGACTTCGAACGAGATTCGCGAGACCTTCCTGTCGTTCTTCGAACAGAACGACCATCTGCGCATGCCCTCGGCGTCGTTGGTGCCCGCCGAACTCGACGCTTCAGTGCTGCTGACGACCGCCGGTATGCAGCCGTTCAAGCCGTACTTCCGCGGGCAGGAGACGCCGCCCAAGACGCGCCTGACCAGCTGTCAGAAGTGCTTCCGCACTACCGACATTGACGAGGTCGGCAAGACGGCTCGCCATCTGACGTTGTTTGAAATGCTCGGCAACTTCAGCTTTGGCGACTACTTCAAAGAGGAAGCAATCGGCTTCGGCTACGACCTCGCAATCGATGGGTTCGGCTTCGATCCGCAGCAGGTCTGGATGACGGTTTTCGGCGGCGACGACGATCTCGGGCTCGGACCCGACGAAGACGCGATCGAATTCTGGCGGGCCAAGGGTGTGCCGGATGAGCAGATCGTTCGGCTCGGTCGCGACGACAACTTCTGGCAGGCGGGACCGACAGGCCCGTGTGGCCCGTGCAGTGAGCTCTATCTCGATCGCGGCCTCGATTTCGGCGCCGAGGACGACCGCCCCGGCGACGAATCCGAGCGCTTCCTCGAGTTCTGGAACCTCGTCTTCATGCAGTACGAATTGGCCGAAGACGGCTCGCTGAGCGAGCTCCCCGCCAAGAACATCGACACTGGCATGGGCCTCGAGCGGATGGCAGCGATCCTCCAGGACAAGCCGTCCGTCTACGAGACCGACAATTTCTGGCCGCTGATCGAACTCGGCCAAGACCTGTCTGACAGGAACTACCACGAGGACGCCACGATCACCAAAGCGATGCGTGTGCTTGCGAACCACTCGCGCTCAATGGCGTTCTTGATTGCCGACGGCGTGGTTCCGTCGAACGAGGATCGCGGTTACATCCTGCGCCGAATCATGCGCCGAGCGATTCAGCAGGGACGTACGCTAGGCCTCGAATCATCGCTGGTGCCGTTTGCCGAGCGTGTGATCGAAGTTATGGGCGAGCCGTACCCAGAGCTGCACACGCAGCGCGACGCGATTCTTCAATGGGCCGGCGCAGAAGAAGAAGGTTTCGGGCGCACCCTGCAGCAGGGCACCGATCTGCTCAACGAACTGATCGCCACAGCGAAAAAGGAACAGACGTCCTGGATCGACGCCGCAGATGCCTTCCAGCTGCACGACACGTTTGGATTTCCCTACGACATGACCAAGGAGCTCCTGGCAGCCGAAGGTCTATCCGTCGACGACGACGGCTTCGACGAGTTGATGGAGCAACAGCGCGACCGCGCGCGCAGTGGCACACTCAAGGCGGACGCCAACGGCAATGCGCACGAGGCCATTCAGCGCTTTGCTCGCGAGGCCGGCCGGGCGAGTGAGTTCGTCGGTTACGCGGATCTCGGACGCGCCACAACTGTCTTGTCCGTCGCTCCGAAACCGGGAGCCGAGGGCCAAGTCCTGCTGAAACTCGCCGAAAGCGTTTTCTATGCGGAGGGCGGAGGTCAGGTTTCCGACGCCGGCACAATCACCAGCGGCACTGCTGCGGGCAAGGTTGTCGACGTCTATCGCATCGGCGACGACCAGGTCGTCGCCGTCGATGTCACCGAGGGCGCGTTCGCCGAAGGCCAAGCCGTCACGGCGACGGTCGACAAGCACGCAAGATTCGCGACCGCGACGCACCACACCGCAACGCATTTGCTCCACGCTGCACTGCGCGAACGCCTGGGCACACACGTCCGTCAAGCCGGCTCGGCCGTGCGCCCGGACAAGCTTCGTTTCGACTTTACGCACGGCAAACCGATGACGTCGGAGGACGTCGCAGCTGTCGAGGATCGCGTGAACGGCTGGATCGCCGACAACCACAACGTGCATGCCGTGATCACCACGCGCGACGAGGCCGAGAAGCTCGGTGCCATGGCACTGTTCGGCGAAAAATACGGAGATCAGGTACGAATGGTCGAGGTCGGCGATGGATTCAGCGCCGTATCTCGCGAGCTGTGCGGCGGTACTCACGTGCGTTCGACCGGAGAGATCGGCGTCTTCTCGATTGCGTCAGAGACTTCGAGTGCCGCGAACGTGCGCAGAATTGAGGCACTTGCCGGTCCGGCGGCCGCGAGCAAACTGATCGAAACTCAACGTGACTTGCGCGACATCGCCGACCAGCTCCGCACCAAACCGGAGCTTGCCGTCGAGGCAGTTCGCGATCGCGAGACGCGCCTGAAAGACCTTCAGAAAGCGCAGAAGCAGGGCAAGGCGATGTCGGATGACGCGCTCAGCTCACTCGGCGAGCAGGTCTCGGACATATCGGGCACTCGCGCCTTGATCACGGCGCTCGACGGCGACGCGATCGGCGCCGACGCGGTTAAAGATCTGCGCTCGGTGGCCGACCGGCTGCGCGACAAGTTCGAAGCCGAGGTCGTGGTGATCGGTTGCGTTGCCGACAAACGGGTTCAGATTGTGGCGACCGTCCAGCCGACCGCGATCGAGCGCGGAGTGAAGGCAGGCGCGCTGGTCAAACTCGCGGCCGAGGTCGTCGGCGGTGGTGGCGGGGGACGAGACAATCTCGCCCAGGCCGGCGGCAAAGACCCCGCAAAGCTGCCCGATGCCCTGGAAGTAGTGCGTGAAGCGATCGCAAACGCGGCGGGCTGACGCGTGCGCGTGCTCGCGCTCGATCACGGCGCTGCCCGATGCGGCTGCGCAGTCTCCGACCCTACCGGCACGATCGTCACGCCGTTGTCGGTCGTGCAACGCCCGGATTCCGGCCCGGGTTTGACGGAAATCGAGAGACTCGTCAAACATCACGACGCCGAGCTGGTTTTGATCGGCCTGCCACTACTTCAGAGCGGAGAATCCGGCGCGCAGGCAGCAGCAGTACGGTCATTCGCGGGTAGGCTCGGAGGGCGGATTGACGTACCGGTCGAATTGTTCGACGAGCGATTCACAACCCAGATGGCCCAGTCGAGCCTCGCCGAAGGAGCAGCCTCCGACGAAGACTCATTGGCGGCCGCTCACCTCCTCGAGGATTACTTGGCACAGAAGATCCAGACAATGGACGGAACCGAATCTTGAACGGTCGATCAGAAGAGGAACGCGAGCGAGCTCGTCTCGAGCGCGAGCAAAAACGGATGACAAAAAGTGGCCGCGGCGCCCCGCCGCCCGAGCCGAGTCTTCCGCCGCCGTGGAAGGGCGACGGCACAGCTTCATTCGATCCAGACGAAT
>JBMYXO010000070.1:0-11770 GCA_049608465.1 Solirubrobacterales bacterium
GCGCATCCGCGTGGCCTCGCGATAAGTCCACCAATCGGTGAAAAAAACAATCTGCGGACGGGTTCGCACTGCGATCTGCCGTTAGACTCGCTCTATGGAAAATTTGGTATCGACCGAATCGACCACTGCGCGTGCCGACGCGCTCGAAGCATTCGGAACGGCTTACCAGCAAGTAGCGCGCGCTCAACGCAGGCTTCGTGGTCGCGATGCGATGCAGCCGGGGCGACTGACTGCACCGCAGGTGAATCTGCTCCAGCCGCTGCTCGAAAACGGGCCGATGTCGTCCGGCCAGCTTGCCGAAGCTGCCGGCCTCACGCCGGCGACGACAACACACATGCTCGACCAACTCGCGGTGTCAGGCGTGGTCGAACGCGAGCGCCAGATCGAGGACAAACGCGTCGTCATTACTCGATTGACGCCCCAGGGCGAGGAAATGCTCGAAGCGCGTCGCACCGAAATGCGCGAGGCATGGGACGCGGCTCTGGCCGAACTCTCGGTCGATGAGCTCGAGTGCGCGACGAAGGCGATCGCAGCAGTCTGTACGTTCGTCGACGACCTCTAGGTCAACGACCAAGTCGAGTCGTCACGGAACGAGCACGAGCTTGCCGGTCGTCTTGCGCGCGCGCAGGTCCTCATGTGCGCGTCGCGCTTCATCCAGCGGGTAGCTGCCGCCGGAAACGACATTCAGTTCGGTGCTGACGATCAGATTGAGCAGGTCTTCCACCGCCGCGTCCATCATCCCCGGCCTGGTCATGCAGTGGACCAGCCAAAAGCCGATCACCGAACGCGAGGTCCCCATCAACATTCCGGGGTCGATCGGCTGTGGCGGAACGCGACCGGCCATTCCGTAGGCGACCATACGACCGAACGGTGCGAGCGCCTTCAACCCGCCGTCAAATGTTGGGCCGCCAACCATGTCGAGAATCACGTCGACCTTGTCGCCGTCGTTGGCCTCGCGAAGCGAGCTACGCATTTCGTCGGCCGAATCGACGCGCGAGTCGATCGCAATGTCGGCACCGAGTTCGACCGCTTGGTCGCGCTTTTCCTGTGACGATGCCGTGGCGATCACGCGACCGGCACCCCAACGCTTCGCCAACTGAACGGCGATCGTGCCGACTCCGCCGCCGGCTGCGTGTACGACCACAGACTCACCCTTCTCGAGGCGCGCGGAAGTTTTCAGAAGGTGCCATGCAGTTGCACCCTGGAGTACGACCGACAGCGCCTCGGCGGCAGTGACACCCGAGGGCACATCCCAACAGAGCTGCGGCCAGGCGACTGTTTTCTCGGCGTATCCGCCGCCGCTGAGCAGAGCAACCACGCGACGGCCATCGGGAGTGATGCCGACGGCCTCGGCGCCGGGTATCAGCGGCAGTTCGGCAGGAGCGAGATACGAGTTTTCGGCCTGGTGCGTGTCTGCGAAGTTGACGCCCGCGGCCTCGACGTCGATCGCGATCGCGCCGTCGGGTACTTCTGGGTCGGGCAGGTCGACCGCCACCAGAACTTCTGGTCCGCCGAACTTGGTCACCTGAATCGCTCGCATCGGTTCAGTCTCTCACTTTCGAGCCGCGTCGGCGGTCAATCACCCAGGCCGGGCAGTTTGTTGGATTCCGCGTCGCGAAGGTCGGTGAGGGCGGGTGCGTAGAGGCGCTGCTTGATCGTCGCGAGCGTCACCGGATCTTTCTCGGCGAGCGCCGCAGCACGCTCGACGGCTGCCGGCACAACGCGATCCTCGGCCACTGCCTGTTGGGCAATTCCGGCGGCGACGGCATCTGGCCCGCCGTAGCGTCGGCCGGTCGTCATGGCTTCGTGCGCGACTTGCGGCGCAAGCCGACTCTTGATCAGCGCGTCCATGCCGGGCGTGAACGGGATGCGGATGTCGACCTCGGGCAGGCAGAAGTATCCGCGATCCTCGCGCATGATGCGTTCGTCGGTTGCAAGTGCCAGCATCGCGCCGGCGGCGAATGCGTGACCCTTGATGGCAGCGATCGTCGGCACCCCGAAAGACAGCGTCCGCGCGAAAAGTTCATGCACGTCAAGCAGAAAGTCGTTGACCTTTTCGACGTTTGCTGCGAACCATTCGAGGTCGAGTCCGTTGGACCAGATCTTGCCGGCGCCCGCTACCACCAGCGCGCGCGGAGCATCGCTGGCCTCGACCTCATCGAGCAGCGCGTTGACACCCGCGACCCAATCGGGGTTGAAGCGATTCTCGTCTTCATCCAGTTCGAGTAGAAAGACGTTTCCGTCACGATTCAGTGTTGGCACCTGTGACTCCTTTGACCGGCCCAAACTGATCGGGCCGCTTTGAACGGCTGATGTGTGCGCGATCATATGGCAGCCGATGCCCCGTCGTAGCGAAGAAGCAAGTCAATCACAGCTCTACGTTGCCGTTTTTCTCGGTGGCGCGGCCGGTGCGTTGACTCGCGCCGGGATCCTTGAGTTGTGGCCGGTCACGCCGGGCGAATGGCCCTGGGCGACTTTCATCGCAAACGTCGCCGGCTGCGCGATCCTTGCGTTTGTGATCAGCCATCAACGCGTGAACGGTTGGTCGTCGGCGCGGCTTGCGCTTCTGGGGAGTGGATTTTGCGGCGCGCTCACCACGTTTTCGACGGTCCAGCTCGAGCTGTACGAGATGATCGATCTCGGTGATCTCGAACTGGCGGTGATCTACGCACTGACCAGCTTGAGCGTCGGCTTCCTGGCCGTCAGCACCGCGCGTCGGTTCGTGGACCGTGGACGGGACCTCACATGAGCATGGTTTTGTTGTCACTAGGCGTGGGCGCGCTCGGCGGGGCGGGGGCGGTCGGTCGCTTCTGGGTCCACAATCGCGTGGTCCAAGCCGACCCTCGCGATTTTCCGCTCGGCACCTTCATCGTCAACACCGTCGGGTCTTTGGTGCTCGGGTTGATTTACGGAGTGGGCGCGGCGCACGATCTGCGCCTGCTCGTGGGCACCGGGTTGCTCGGTGCGTTCACGACGTTCTCAACCTGGATGTTCGAAACCGAACGGTTGGTCGCCGACGGCGCACTACGCAGCGCCCTGACGAACATCGTGGTCAGTCTCGGCCTGGGTCTGGCGGCATTTTCAGTCGGCTTCGCGGTCGGCAACATGTTTTAAGGCCTCGCAAGGTCTTGAATGGCGGTGCAGACTTCGGTGATTGCTGCGTCGGCGGCGGCGCTGAGTGGGCCGAAGCCGAAGAACCCATGGGGAAGCGTCTCGTAGTGCAGGTGTGTGGTTGATACGCCCGAGTCGCCGAGGCGGCGCGCGTACTCGATGCCCTCGTCACGAAGGACGTCGAAACCTGCTGTGGCGACGACGGCCGGCGCCACGTCAGCCACTCGGTCCGAATGCATCGGAGAAATCCGTGGTGCGAAGAGGTCGTCGTTCTCGTCCAGGTACAACTCGGCGAACCAACGAGATACCTCGCTCGTGAGCACTGGTCCGTCTGCGTGTTCAACGCGAGACGGGTAATCGTTCGCAAGGTCGAGCACCGGATACAACAGCGCTTGACCGCTGAAGCCGACGTCTCGACCGGCGGTCTCCTGCGCGACGATCGCCGCAAAATTGCCGCCGGCGCTGTCGCCGCTGACGAGCGTACGGGAGGCGTCGCCTCCCAGGCCGCCCGTGTTTGCGAGCACCCAGTCGGCGATCGCCAAGGCGTCCTCGACACCGGCGGGATACTTGTGTTCCGGAGCCAGCCGGTACTCGACGCTGAGCACGGTAATGCCGGTGCGCTCGGCGATTGTGCGCGCGGTCAAGTCGTACGACTCCAGGTCCCCGACGACCCATCCGCCGCCGTGAAAAAACAGCATCGTCGCCGACGGTTCGTCGACGAGCGGGCGATAGATGCGGGCCAGTTGATCTGTTGTCGCTCCCGGAACGACCGTGTCCTCGATCGCGGCAAGCTTCGCCGGCGCTTGTTGATCGCGCAAAGCGACGGTCAATTTGCGAAAGAGGTTGCGGGCGTCGATCGGGTCGCCGATTGGCAACGCGATGCCGTTCGGCAGGTTGTCGACGAGAAGTTTTATCTGCGGGTCAAGTGACATGGAGGGCAGTCTGTCAGAGACGCAATCGAGAGTTCGGTAGCCGGGCCTTGCACGCCGCGCGAGCGCGATTCGGGTAACTTGGCCGAGGGATGCCCGATTTGGGCAGAACGCACACGGGAGGTGAACGGTGGCGATTTCGACCAGTGATGATGCAGCCGAATCGTCGGCACGCGCGCATAACGCCCAGGGCCAGGATCTCCAGGAACTGGCCAAACGCCACCTCTGGATGCACTTCACGCGTATGGGGACGTACGCGGATCGCGACATCCCGATAATCGTCCGCGGCGAAGGTTGCTACGTCTACGACGACAAAGGCAGGCGCTACCTCGATGGCCTCTCCGGGCTGTTCTGCGTGAACGCCGGGCATGGACGCAAGGAGATGGCGGAGGTCGCTGCGGAGCAGATCGAACAACTTGGCTTCTACACGAACTGGAGCTACGCCCACCCGCGGTCGATCGAGGCGGCGACGAAGATCGCAGAGCTCGCGCCCGGTGACCTCAACCGCGTCTTCTTCACTTCGGGCGGCGGCGAGTCGGTCGAGTCGGCCTGGAAGATGGCAAAGGCCTACCACCAGCTGATCGGCAATCCGCGCCGCACGAAGTTGATTGCGCGCGACCTCGCCTATCACGGCACTTTTCATGGCGCGCTCGCCGCGACCGGCATAACCGCGCTCCGCACTGAGTTCGAACCCCTGACCCCAGGCGGACTGCACGTTCCGAACACCAACGACTACCACAAGCCGATCGGCCACGACCCGCTGCTCGCCGCCGATGCGATCGAGGAGATGATCGAATTCGAAGGTCCGGACACCGTCGCTGCGGTGATCCTCGAACCGGTGCAGAACGCCGGGGGATGCTTTGTCCCGCCAGCGGGCTATTTCCAACGCGTACGCGAGATCTGCGACCGCCACGGGATCCTGCTGATCAGCGATGAGGTGATCTGTTCGTGGGGTCGCCTCGGCCATTATTTCGGACACGAGCGCTTCGACTACGCGCCCGACATCGTCACCACCGCCAAGGGCATCACCTCGGGATATGCCCCGCTCGGCGCGGTGATCGCAACAGACAAAGTGGCCGATCCATTCTTGGAAGGCGATCGGTCGTTCAACCACGGCATCACGTTCGGTGGGCATCCACTGGCCACCGCGATCGCACTGAAGAACATCGAAATATTCGAACGCGAGGATCTATGTGGCCACGTGCGGGCGAACGAGCGCGAGTTCGCGGACATGCTCGAAGGGCTGCGCGACCTGCCGATGGTCGGCGATGTCCGCGGTGCCGGTTATTTCCACGCCATCGAACTGGTCAAGGATCAGGAATCTCGTGAATCGTTCAGCGAGCAGGATTGCGATGTTCTGCTCCGCGGCTTTCTCTCGAACGCGCTGTACGACAATGGATTGATCTGCCGCGCTGATGATCGCGGCGACCCGGTCATCCAGCTCTCGCCGCCACTGATCGCCGGCGGCGATCAGTTTGAGGAGATCAACGGAATTCTCCGCTCGGTGCTGACGGAAGCGTGGGAGAAGGTTGTCCGCATTTGATTCGGCAGCAGCGCGTGGCAATTCGCTGAGCGTCGCGATTCTCGGCGCCGGCGGGACGGTCGCGCCCGCAATCGTTCGAGATCTCGCCGAATCGCCGGAGGCGAATGAGCTCGTGTTGCTCGATGTCGCTCTGGCAAAAGCCCAAGCCACTGCCGACAAGTTCGGTGGCGGCAAAGCGATCGCCATGGAGGTTGACGCGCGCAACCCTCGGGGTATGGCAAATGCACTCGACGACATCGATGTGCTCGTCAATGCCGCCGACCATCGCATCAATCTCGACGCGATGCGCGCGTGTCTCGAGGTTGGTTCGTGCTACATCGACCTGGGCGGGTTGTACTGGACGACGCAGCAGCAACTCGGTCTCGACCAAGCGTTCCGCGACGCAGGCCTACTGGCATTGCTCGGCATGGGTTCAGCGCCGGGTAAGACAAACGTGATGGCCGCGGTCGCCACGGCCGCATTGGGCGGAATCGCCGAGCGGATAGACGTGACTGCGGGGGCGTGCGACCTCGAGTCGCCGAATGGATTCGCACCGCCATACGCCGTCGAGGCGCTGATCGACGAACTGACCCAGAAGCCGATCGTACTTCGCAGCGGCGAGCCGATCGAAATCGAACCGCGTACGGAGGCGGGAATCGTTGACTTTCCTGAGCCGATCGGCGAAGCACCGGAGATCTTCACGCTGCACTCGGAGTTATTGACATTCGGCTCGAGCTTCGGTTGCTCTGAATGCAGCTTTCGGCTGTCACTAGATCCCGAAATGCTCGCGCAGTTGATCGAGTTCGCCGAGACCGGCGAGGACGAAAGACGAGCGGTGGTCGATGCGGCGCGGCCCTCCTCCAACACGGTCTCCGTCCACATGGTCGACGCGTACTACGGAGACCGGCACGCTCGCGTTGCGTGCAAGACCTCTCCGGTCGAGCGCTGGGGTATGGGCGGGAGCGTTGTTTCGACCGCAGCTCCGGCCGCAGCAGCGGTTCGGCTATTGGCGAGAGGCCAACTGCATTCGACCGGCGCGCTGCCGCCGGAGGCCTGCGTCGATGGCGCAGAGTTGTTCGTCGAGTTGGAAGGTCGCGGCGCCGAGTTCAGCGTCACGGAGTCGTTCGGGCGCGCGTGAGGAGGTTGCAAGTGTTTGACAATGGACAAGGAGTTGGACCATGAAAATCGGCGTTCCGACCGAGATCAAGGCGGATGAGTACCGCGTCGCACTGACGCCGATCGGTGTGCGCGAGTTGGTCGAGCGCGGGCACGAAGTGGTGATTCAGACGGGGGCGGGAGATGGCAGCGCGATACCGGACAGCGCATATCGCGAGCAGGGTGCGCGCGTCGCAGCGGACGCCGCAGAAGTCTTCTCCGAGTGCGAACTGATTCTTGGAGTCAAGGAGCCGCAGCCCGAAGAGATTGCGATGTTGCGCGAGGGGCAGACGCTGTTCACCTATCTGCATTTGGCGCCGGTCCCGGAGCTCGCCAAAGGACTTGCCGACTCAGGTGCCACCTGCATCGCCTACGAAACCGTCGAGGACCGGCTCGGGCGTCTGCCGTTGCTGGCGCCGATGAGCGAGATCGCCGGGAAACTCGCGACGCAGAGCGGGGCCTTCATGCTCGAGAGTCCGCTCGGTGGGCGCGGGCTGCTGCTCGGCGGTGTGCCGGGCGTGTCGGCTGCGAACGTGATGGTGATTGGCGGCGGCGTCGTCGGAATGAACGCGGCGATCATTGCGATTGGCATGCAGGCCGACGTCTTCGTCTTCGATCGTTCGATCGAGCGACTGCGCGAACTCGAGGTGATCTTCGACGGGCGGGCTTCAACGATCTACAGCTCGACGCTGTCGATCGAACAGATGCTTCCGTTCGTCGACCTCGTGATCGGCGCGGTGCTGGTGCACGGTGCTCGCGCGCCTCACGTGTTCAAACGAGAACAGCTCGCGCTGATGAAGCCGGGGGCGGTGCTCGTCGACGTCGCGATCGATCAGGGCGGTTGCTTCGAGACGTCCCGACCCACGACCCACAGCGACCCGACCTTCGAGGTCGACGGCATCCTCCACTACTGCGTCGCCAACATGCCGGGAGCGGTGCCGATCACTTCGACGTTTGCGCTGACCAATGCGACGTTGCCCTACGTGATCGAGCTCGCCGATCACGGTCCCAAAGGCGCGGTCGAGCGCGACCCCGGGTTGCTACCCGGCGTCAACATCGCGGCCGGCACGATCACCAATCAGCCGGTCGCCGAGGCGATCGGCGAACCGTTCGTTTCGCCGATGGCGCTCCTTCATTGACCGTCCGAAAGGATCGACGAACAGCTGGCAACCCGCGAGCGGGTGAGGGTGAGTCCGATCTGATTCGTTGCCTTGCTAGACCGGTTCGCGACCGATCGCCAAGAGGTAGTCGGCCTCGGCCGCCCAGCCGCCGTCATCGGCGATGTTCGCGTTCTCGTAGTGACGAATCAGGTCCTCGCGGAGCGCTTCCCACTTACCCATCGGTTCCAGTACTGATTTCGCCATCACCGCCGGGCCGAGCTTGTCCTCGTTGTAGGCGACCCACTCCTCCGCACTCGGCGCCTTGAAATCAACGTGTTTCGTGACGATCTCCATGCTCGGACCGAGGTCGCCGAAGCAATCGCGAAGGTACGCGTCCTCGCCCCAATCCACTGGCGAAGGCATCGGCTCGGGCGGCTGGGGCAGGTGCTGACCCATCACCGAGAACAACGTTCCATTGAGACCGATCTTGGTCCACGCGGTGATCGCAATACCGCCACCGGGTCGACAGACACGGCGCATTTCGGCGGCAGCCACTTTGTGCTGTGGCGCGAAGATGATCCCGAAGCAGGAGACGACATGATCGAAGGAGTTGTCGGCGAAAGGCAATACCTCTGCGTCACCCTCGATCCACTCGACATCAATTTGCTCGGCGGCTGCGCGCTCCCGCGCAACATCGAGCAATCGCGGTGTCAGATCCAAACCGACGACCTCTGCGCCCAGTTTGGCGGCCGGGATCGCGAGGTTGCCGGTGCCGCATGCGACGTCGAGCACGCGGTCGCCGGCCTTGATGTCAAGGCCGGCGATGATCGCGTCGGATGCCGGTTGGATCAGCGCCGCGAGATCGGGGAAATCACCGATCGTCCAGATGTGCTTCTGGCCTTCTTTGATCGCGGCAGTATCCATGTGACGGCCAGTCTAAAGACTTCGCTCTGTCGCCGGAGTGTCGGTGGGGGCTGGTCCGGTGTCGTGCGGTTCCACGTTCACGCGCGGGATGAATCGACCTAGCCAATCGGGCATGTACCACGCCTTCTTCCCGAGAATCGCCATCACGGCGGGAACCAGCGCCGATCTGATCACGAATGCGTCGAGGAAGATGGTCGTCGCAAGCGACACGCCGAACAACTTCGTGACGAGGTCGTTCGAGAGGAACGCGAACGACGAAAACAGCGCGATCATGATGATCGCCGCCGCGGTGATCACGCCGCCGGTGGCGGAGACGCCCTCGACCACGGCAGCGTCGGCGTCCTTGCGCTTCTCCCATTCTTCGTGTACGCGGCTCATCAGGAAGACCTCGTAGTCCATCGAGAGGCCGAAGACGATCGCAAAGACCATGACCGGTAAGAAGGCGATGATCGGACCGGTCGAGTCGACGCCGAACAGGCTCGCGGCCCAACCCCATTGGAAGATCGCAACGGTCACCCCGAATGCGGCGAGGATGCCGAGCAGATTCATCACGATCGCCTTGATCGGAATCAAAATCGAGCGGAACACCATCATCAGCAGCAGCGCAGAGAGCAGCACCACCGCGCCGATGAACAGCGGTAGCTTGCTGGATATCTGCGCCGAGAAGTCGTCGAAGATCGCGGTGATTCCGGCGACATGCGCCTTGCCTCCGCTTGCGTTTATCTCGGCCAGGTTGTCGGCTCGTATTCGGTGCACCAGCTCGTTGGTCAACGTGCTCTGCGGCGAGGTCGTCGGGAAGACGTTGATCAAGGCGATCTCTCCGTTTGGGCTCTTCTGCGGTGGGAATGCCTTGGCGACGCCTTCGTCCTCGGAGATGTCGTCGTAAAGCTGATCGAGTTTCTCCTGCCCGACGGAGGTGTCAACAACCACCTGTAGCGGCCCGTTGAAGCCAGCGCCGAAACCGGCAGCGAGCAGGTCGTAGGCCTGACGCGTCGTCATTTCCTTCGGATCGGTTCCGGAATCGGCGACGCCGAGGTTCATTGAGAACGCCGGGATTGCCAGCACGATCAGCAGCGCGGTGGTGATCAACGCGACTGGCCAGGGGCGACGTTGGACGAAACTCGACCAAGCGTGCCAACGGGGATGCGCGTTTTCGCCCTCATCGAGTTGCGCGTGCGAACGGTGTGGCACCGGGATGCGCAACAAGGTGAGGAGCTTTTGCGGGATCCAGATCACCAGCAGATAAAGCGGCGTGGCCAGAACGAGCAAAATCGCTTGGAACGGAATCAACAGCCAGCCTGTCAGCGTGTCGGGCAGCGAGCGCTCGCCCTTGCCGCTGGCGTTCGATTTCAGCGACGCCAGCATCGTCTTGAAGAATGGATCGTTGATTCGCGCGCCAGCCGAGACAAGCATCGCCGGCAGCAACGTCAACGACGCGACCATCGTGAACAGCACGGTCATCGAGGCGGCAAGTGCCGGTCCGTAGAGAAAGTTCATGCCGACGAGGAACAATCCGAGCAGGGCGATCATCACGGTCACGCCGGCAAACAACACGGCGCGACCGGAGGTGTCCATCGCGGAGATCACCGCCTCTGTCGGCTCGACGCCCATCCGCATGTTCTGCCTGAAACGCGTGACCACGAACAGGGCGTAGTCGATCCCCACACCCAGCCCGATCATGATCGAAAGGAATGTGGCGAATTCGGCGGTGTTGATCACGTTAGACAGCACCGCGATCATCGACGACGAAGACGCCACGGCGATCAAAGCCGTGATGATCGGCATCCCCATAGCGATGAAGGTTCCGAACATGATGAACAGCACGATCATCGCCGCGATCACGCCGATGACTTCGGCACCGCCGCTCTCGGACTGCTGCGCGAACTGGCAGGGGCCGCCGCCACACTCCACGCGCAGACCGGGCTCGCGAGATTCCTCGACGATTTCGATCACCGGATCAACCTGCGTCTCAAGCGTGGTCTGGGTGACGAACTCGCTCCAGTTGATCGTCGCGAAGGCAGTTTTGCCATCGGGCGAGATCTGTCCCGCTCCCTCTTTGCTGTAGGGCGAGACCACCGTTCCGATCCCGTCGACGTTGGCGATCTTGGCCAGCGCTTCCTCGACCTTCTTCTTCGTCTCGGGGTCGTTGACGCCGGCCTCGCTCTTGAACACGAACTGGCCGGTGTCGCCGGCCTGCGCCGGAAAGTTCTTCGACAGCATGTCGTAGGCCTGCTGCGAATCGGACTTGGGCGGCTTGAAGTCTTCGTTGAAGTCAGAGCCGATCGAGCCGGCCAAAAAAGCGGTGATGATCAACACGCCGATCCATGAAAAAACCGTGATCTTGCGGTGGCGTGAGATCCAGGTGGCGAAAGAACGCATGGGTGGAATCTCCTGGGGCTATTGCGTCGTACGGGGCTAGAAGCTTAGGAAGCCAAGAATGCTCCCCGCCCTCGTCGAATGAGGACGGGGAAGTCAATCTATTTGTACTGATTCAAATCTGTTCAGTCTTCTCCATTTGTGACGTCCTCGGCGAGAATCGCGTACAGCTTGCGCCGCGTGTCGGCGAGTACGTCGGCGGCGCGGCGCGCGTCCTGCTCGCTGCCGGAGTGCATGATCTGGCCAACCGCGCCCATCAAGGGCTTGATCTGGTCGCGCAAGCTGAGTCGCTGCTCGCTCACGTCGTCGGTCAGTCCTGCCCATGGCTCGCCGATCTTCTCGCGGTGTTCCGAAACGTGAGCGCTTCCTTCAGATGTCAACTCGAAGGCCTTGCGACCCTCAGCTTCGGTCACCTTGACCAATCCCTCGTCCTCCAGCTGCGAGAGCGCCGGGTAGACGGAACCGGGGCTGGGTCGCCAGACCCCGTCGCTGCGGTTCTCGATCTCCTGCATCAACTGGTAACCGTTGCGCGGCTGCTCGTCGAGCAGCACAAGGATGGCGCCGCGCACATCACCGCGACGCATGCGTTTGCGTCCACGGCCGAAGTGCGGGTCGCCGCCCCAACCGCCCCACCCGCCGAAGTCGGGGCCGCC
>JBMYXO010000071.1:0-11726 GCA_049608465.1 Solirubrobacterales bacterium
TCGAGGAATTGCAGGCCGCCGACACCATCGTGATCGGATCGCCGATCTACAATTTCAATGCGCCTGCCACGCTCAAATCATGGGCGGATCTCGTCGCTCGCGCCGGCACCGGCGTCCAGCGGTCGGCTCGGGTGGAGGCACCGATCCACACGTAAACAGCGGTTTTCGTCGTTGCAAGGCCGAACCTTGTTACCGGACCTCGCAAGGCGGTCGACGGTGAGGTCTCATGGTGCGGGCGTCGTCCACGACGGCAGAAAACCACAAACTCGCTTCAGTTCTATTGGCAACAGTCAACAATGCAACTCACCACAGCCATACACTCCCAACCGTGGCCATCGCAAGACAACGCGTTGACGTCATGCTCGTCGATCGCGGCATATTTGAATCCAGGGCCAAGGCCGCCGCGGCAATCATCGCCGGAGAGGTGCAACTTGCCAAGGGCGGGAGGCGGATCAACAAGCCCGGGCAAACTGTCCCCGAAGGCACTGAGTTTCGTGTTGCCGAGCGAAATCGCTTCGTTTCGCGCGGTGGAATCAAGCTCGAGAATGCGCTCGACGCGTTTCCAGCGCTCTCGCTCGAAGACAGAAACTCGTTGGACGCAGGAGCATCCACCGGCGGCTTCACCGATTGTTTGCTTCAGAACGGTGTTCGACACGTGATCGCCGTGGACGTGGCATATGGCGAATTCCACAGCACACTCCGTGACGACCCTCGCGTGACAGTGATCGAACGCAAAAACATCAGAGAGTTGACCGCAGACGAACTTGAATACCGGCCAGACCTGATCGTTGCGGACTTGTCTTTCATCGCGCTGGCAAAGGTCATTGACAACCTCGTCGCCTGCGCTGCGGACGAATTCGACATGGTCGTGCTCGTCAAGCCGCAGTTCGAGGTCGGAAAGGAACGCGTGGGAAAGGGGGGAGTGGTGCGCGACCGCGACACGCGAATCGACGCGATCCATGAGGCTGCCGTTGCGGCGGTCGCCGCGGGCTGCACCGTGCGCGGCGCGTGCTCCTCCGGTTTGCCCGGCCCAGCCGGCAACAAAGAAGCCTTTCTCTGGCTCCAACGCAGCGATGGATCGGTCCAGGCAGACGCAGAATTGCGTGCGCTCGCTGAATCCGTGGAGCCGACCTAGCGATAATCACCGCAGACCCGCATGAAAGCCGCTGTTATCACCCATCATTTCCCGCACGACAACGTCGAACCGGCGTTGTCTCGACTGCGCGCCGTTGCACTGGAGCACGACTGCGAGCTCCTGTTCGATGAGCAGAACGATCGCGCGCACGAAAAGGCTGACGTTTCGACGCTGACGAATGCCGAGCTGCGCGCAGCTGAACCCGATGTTTCAGTGGTGATGGGCGGAGACGGCTCGATCCTGCGCTCGCTGCGTACGTTTGCTGGTCTGGAGGTTCCAACCTTCGGTTTCAACTTCGGAACGATCGGATTCCTGACGACGGTTGAGCGCGATGATCTCCCCGCAGGGATTCACCGGGCACTGACGGGCGCCTACGACGTCCTGAAGCTCCCGGGTCTGCGCCTGAAGTACGGCGACATCGACGCACTTGCGATCAACGACGTCTCATTTCATCGCTCTCGCGATGCCCGCGTGGCGGAGGTCGCATACATGCTTGGCGACGAACAGGTTGGTCGCGTGCGCTGCGACGGCGTAGTTGCCGCGACGCCTGCGGGATCAACTGGCTACAACCTCGCCAACAGCGGCCCGATCCTGGCATGGGGCGTGGAGGGGTTCGTGGTGAGTTTCATCGCCCCGCACACGCTTACCGCTCGCGCGCTGGTTGCGGCACCGGATGACGTTCTCGGGGTCACGAACGCGGGTCGGCTCGACGAGTTGGAAATCCTCGTCGACGGTCTGATGGTCGGCACGCTACCGGTTGGCGAAACAGCAGAGCTGTCGTTCGTCGATGATCAAGCCGCCCTCGCCCAAATCCCGGGCGCGAACTTCTACCACCGCTTTCGTGAAAAGTTCGGCAAGTTGGCGTCGTGATGCGCGACCACATATTCCCAACGCAGCATTAATCGTTCGCTCGCCATATTTACTTCGTGGCTCGCGAGCGCTGGAACATTTTGCTTGGCATCGGCGCGACCATCTTGGTTGTAGCGGCGGTCGGCCACGAGTTTCTTGTGAACGACGAGACAAGCGCACAAGATGGCCCTACGCGGGCATGCACACTGATCGGTTGCGCAAGCGCGGCAAGCGTGGAAATCGGTGCGCTCCCTCGCACGGCCCGATTGATAGAGCTCTGCGCCAATGAGACTTGTGAGGTGCAATCCGTGTACAGGACGCGCAAGTACATGAACGATGAAATACTTGTGTATCTACCGCTTCCTGAAGGAAGCAAGCAGAAGCGCGTCGAGATGCGATTGACGGTTGTGGATCGTGAGGGTCGCGATATCGCGGAAGACACGCTCGTCGGCGAAACTGAACCTTGGTATCCCAACGGGGAAGCCTGCGGCGGTCCGTGCCAGGAGATCAAAGCCATTTTCAAGAATGGCAAACTGACTCGCACCTATCGGCCTCGGTGACACGAACAAACGTTCGTCCGCGGCGGGCTGTACAAAGTCCGCATGCTGATTGAACTTCGTATCGAAAACCTTTTGTTGATTGAGCGGGCCGAGCTTTCGCTTGATCGTGGACTCAACGTGATCACTGGCGAGACAGGCGCGGGCAAGACCGTCCTGGCTCATGCGATCGACTTGCTTCTGGGCGGCAAATCGCGCAAGGGGATTGTTCGACCTGGTGCGGGCGAGGCGTACGTCGAGGGGCTCTTCCGGATTCCTGAAGGACTGCTCGATCGACCGGAATTTGCGAAGCTGCGCGAACGGCTGCCTGAGGATGGTGCCACCGAAGTCGCATTGGCAAGACGGGTAACGCCGGAAGGCCGTACGCGCGCCTACATCGAAGGACGTTCGGCCACTGCTGGTGACCTGCAATATCTCGGCGGAGCCCTCGTTGCCTTTTATGGTCAGCACGAACACCGCAAGCTGACGCTGTCTGGCGCGCAACTCTCAACGCTCGACGCCTTTGCCGGCCAGCTCGATGCGAAACACGCGACGCGACTCGGCGAGCTCTCTGCGCTGCATGGCGAAGCCACGAACCTGCAAAACCGACTGGCCGAGCTCGAAGTCGTCGATGGGCGCCGAGAACGCGAACTCGGCTTGATCGAGTTCGAGCTCGCCGAAATAGAAGAACTCGCGCCGGAGGCGGCGGAAGAACTCGAACTCGCCGCCGATCGAGACAAGCTCAAGTCGGTCGATTCACTCCGCGTGGCTGGCGAGTCCGCGCTGGATGTGTTTGACGGTGATGAATCTGGCGGAGCATGCGGCATGCTCGCTACCGCAGTTGATCAATTGCAGGCAGTCAGCGGTGCTGACGTCGAGCTCGACGAGCTGACTCAACGAGCCGACGCGTTGATGATCGAACTGCGCGACATCACCGCAGACCTACGCCACTACAGCGAAGGGCTGAGTGCCGATCCGGAGCGGCTGGCGTTCCTCGACGAGCGACTCGATGGCTACGAGCGACTCAAGCGCAAACACGGCGGCACGATCGACGCAGTGCTTGCTCACGCCGAGCGCTGCCGCGAGGATCGCGAGCGGTTGTCGGGATCCCGCGAACAGATTGATGAAGCTACGGCCCGCCTCGACACCGTCAACAGCGATCGCGAGAAACTCGCCAAACAGGTGACGAAGGCGCGCAGGCAAGCCGCACCGAAGCTATCCGCCGCAGTCAGAGAACGGCTCGCAAAGTTGGCGCTCGCAGACGCCTCGTTCGAGATCGAGATCAAGCCAGTGGACGGCGACATCCGCCAGTCGGGTCACGACGCCGTCGAGTTCCTGATCGCGCCGAATCCTGGGATCGCCTCAATGCCACTCCGCGAAACGGCATCCGGCGGCGAACTCTCTCGCGTGATGTTGGCGTTGCTCACGGCGGGCGCTGGTGCCGGCGGCGGCGAGGCGAACAAAACGTTCGTCTTCGACGAGATCGATGCAGGGATCGGTGGTCACACGGCACGAGCGGTCGGCGAGCAATTGGCCGCACTGGGTGCCGACCGCCAGGTCATCTGCATTACGCACTTGCCGCAGGTCGCAGCAGCGGCCGATCGTCACTTCCAGATCGAGAAGTCGGCCGACGGAGCGGAGTCTCGGACCCAAGTGCGCCAACTCGACAAGCAGGCGGCGGTCGACGAGCTCTGCCGGATGCTCGGGGCGGAGGTCGACGACAGCGGTGCCCGCAAGCACGCGCGCGAACTGTTGGCAACGGCCTGACGCGTTCGCACGCTCTCGCACCGTCACCACGTGGGTGCGCCATCCGCCGACACGCAAGAATCAACCCACCGACAATCTCCCTGCAAGTGGGGTTGATCTAAAGTCCACGAATGGCCCAAAGCGGACCAACCATCGCCCCAAACGGACGCCAGGCCGACGGGAACTTGAACGCGGCGATCAGTGGATCGACGGTGACGATCAGCGGCGTCGTGCGGCCGAATAGGCGAACCAAGTTGCTGACGAAGACACTTCAGCCCGGCCAGATCGCCCTGATCGACCACAAGGACATCGATCGCGTCTCGGGAGAGGAACTGGTGCGACGGGGCGTGCGCTGCGTCATCAACTCCGCCGAGTCGTCGACCGGCGAATACCCGAACGTTGGCCCGACGTTGATCGTCGAGGCAGGTGTTCACCTGATTGACACGCCTGACCGCGACCTTTTTGAACTGCTCAAAGACGGCGATCAGATCACGGTCCGCGGCGGCGAAATAATCCTCGACGAGGAAGTTCTGGCACGTGGCGTTGTGCAGACAAGTGAAATCGTTGCGGACAAATACGACAACGCCAAGCGGCAGGTCGGGAAGGCGCTCGAACGATTCGCCGAGAATACGATGCATCACATCCGTCAGGAGAGCGAGTTGCTGTCCGGCAAGCTCGACTTCCCGGCGCTCGACACGGTGTTCCGTGACCGTGACGTGCTCGTCGTTGTTCGAGGCGTCGACCATCAGCGCGATCTCAAAGCGCTGAAGACCTATATACGCGACGAAAAACCGTTGCTCGTGGGCGTTGACGGCGGCGCGGACGCCTTGGTCGCAGAGGGGCACCAACCAGACATGATCGTCGGCGACATGGATTCCGCCGCCGATTCGGTCCTCACCTGCGGCGCGGAACTGATCGTGCACGCCTATACCGACGGTCGTGCTCCGGGGCGCGACCGACTCGAGAATCTCAACGTCCCCTACAAAACCGTTGCCGCCGCTGGCACCAGCGAAGACATCGCGATGCTGATGGCAGCCGAGGAGGGCGCGGAATTGATCGTCACCGTCGGCTCGCACTTCAACCTCGTTGAGTTTCTCGACAAAAACCGCAAAGGTATGGCCTCGACCTTCTTGACCCGCGTACGGATCGGAGAAATTCTGATCGACGCGAAGGGCGTGAGTCGTCTTTACCGCCCGCGAGCATCCAATCGCGCGATTACAGGCGTGCTCGTGGCGGGCATGTTCTCGCTCGTGGTCGTGATCTTTTCCTCACCCTCGCTCAACAACTTTGTGGATCTCCTTTGGCTGAAGCTGAAGGTGATCTTCGGAATCGGTTGATTCACCGATGCGGATTTTCCGACCTGACCTGCTTGCATTGCACGCCGCATGATTGATTTTCGATACCACGCAATGTCTTTGGTCGCCGTCTTCGTAGCGCTCGCTGTGGGCCTGCTGCTTGGCGTGACGATCGGCGACACCAACCTGCTCGCAAGCGTGCAGGGCAATCTCGAGGAATCGCTCAAACAGGACGTCAACGAGGCACGCCAAGAGGCCAGCGACTCGCGCGATGCGATCGAGCGCCAGAACGATTTCATCGCCTCCGCGTACCCCCAGCTTGTCGCCGGGCGACTCGACAATCAGCGCGTGGCGACGATTGGCTCTGCCGACACCGCGCAGGACACGCTGCGATCGGTGAGCCGTGCGGTTGAACCGGCCGGCGCCGACGTCAGGTACATCGCACAGTTGCTCAAAAAGCCACAGTACGAAAAAATCGCGTCCGCGCTGGACGTCTCCGACCTGCTCGACGGCGACGAACTGACGCCGCGCCAGACCGATCAGTTGGGTCGAGCGGTTGGAAGAAGATTGGCGCGAGGACGTGATCGCGACACGATGCGAAGGCTCGTGTTCAGCCGACTCAGCGGCGACATCGTGCGTGTTCGGTTGGTTGCTTACGCGCGCCAAGTGCCGGAAGACACCGACATCCTCAGTGCCGAATGGAAGCTGTTCGACGGCTTCGAGCGCGGCGTGGTTGCCGGACTGACTCAGCAGGTCGAGCGCGTCTCCGGCGTGGAAGAGACGACGACCGACCCGACAAACATCGAGTGGTACAACTCGCTCGGCCTAAGTACCGTCGACGACATACAGGAGTTTGCCGGTTTCTACGCGTTGGTCCAGATCTTCGACGGCGCCAAGGGTGACTACGGGACCAAAGAGTCGGCCGAGGCGATCGTTCCGCAAGTGGCGCGTTGAGCTCCATCTAGTATCACCGCGTGCAGGCACTTCCACTGCTTCTTGCCTTTGGCTTCGCGCTGGTGATCGCGCCAGTGCTGATCAGGGGCCTCCTCGAAGCAGGCTTCGTGCGCTCCAACTACGCCGGTCGCGAGGTCGTGGTTCCGATCGGACTGCTTCTACCGCTGGCCGCATTCGCAGCTCTTGGTGTGGCCGCCCCGTTAGATCGGCTGGTCGACGACGATGTGCTCGGCGGCGCTGGTTTGGCCGGAGCGATGTTGTACGTAGTCGGCGTTTGCCTGCTCGGCGTGATCGACGACCTGCTCGGTACACCCGCGATCGAGGGTGACCTCGGCCGCAAGGATCCGCGCGGATTGCGCGGACACGCGAAGGCAGCGCTCGGCGGAGGGTTCTCCACCGGAGCGGTGAAGGCGATCGGAGCGCTGGGTCTGGCAGCCTTTGCGATCGGCTTGATCGTGCCCGGCGACTGGGAATACCTGCTCGCGATCGCCCTGGTTGTGGTCACCACCAATCTTTTCAATCTGCTCGACCTGCGACCGGGTCGAGCACTGAAGGTCTTTCTCGTGTTGATCATCGGGCTGGCACTGGGCACATGGACGCTCGACCCGCTTTGGACGATGGGTGTGTTCGTCGGCAGTCTGCCGGTACTGGCCTTTTACGACCTCGGCGAGCGGGGAATGCTCGGCGACACTGGCTCCAACGCGATCGGGGCAATCGCCGGAATCTGGATGGTGCTCGTTCTCGATACGACTGCGCAGGCAGTCGCGCTCGCCGTGGTGTTTTTTATCACGCTATATGGGGAGTTCCGATCGATCTCACAAATGATCGATCGGACGCCCATGTTAAGGTGGCTCGATCTGCTTGGTAGGAGCGGTCGAGGGACGCAAAATCACCAGAAGGATTGAGCATGCCGGATCAGTCGCGTAGTACACGCTTCATTTTCATCACGGGAGGCGTGGTTTCGTCACTCGGCAAGGGGATCGCCGCAGCTGCGATCGGGCGGCTTCTCGTCGCGCGCGGGTTGAGCGTTCAGATCCAGAAGTTCGATCCCTACATCAACGTCGACCCCGGCACGATGAGTCCCTTTCAGCACGGCGAGGTCTTCGTCACCGAAGACGGCGCAGAGACTGATCTCGATCTGGGGCACTATGAGCGCTTCACCGGTGCGAATACCTCGCGCGGCTCCAACGTGACTACCGGGGCTGTCTACAACCAAGTGATTCGCAAAGAGCGCCGCGGTGACTACTTGGGCGGCACTGTTCAGGTGATCCCGCACATCACCGACGAAATCAAGGCACGTATCGACTTGATCGCGGAGACCGAGGATGTCGACGTCGTGATCACCGAGATCGGCGGCACCGTTGGCGACATCGAATCGCTGCCGTTCCTTGAGTCGATTCGCCAGTTTCAGCAGGATCGCGGTCGCGAGAACTGCATGTTCATTCACTTGACGCTCGTGCCTTACATCGAACACGCGGGTGAGTTGAAGACCAAACCAACGCAGCACTCCGTGAACGAACTCCGCCGAATCGGTATTCAACCCGACATGTTGATCTGCCGCTCTGAGGAGCCGCTCCCGATGGAGATGCGCGAGAAGATCGCGCTGTTCACGAGCGTGCCGAACAGATCGGTGGTCAGCGGCCAGAACGTTCGCGACATCTACGAGGTGCCACTGGTGTACCGAGAACAGGGCGTCGACGACTCGATCCTCGGCCATTTCGGGATCGAAGCCGGGCCGCCGAATCTCACCGAATGGGAGGCGCTGGTCGGGAAGGCCAGGGACGCAAGTGAATCCGAACCAGTGCGAATTGCGCTCGTCGGCAAGTACATGGGCCTGCAGGACGCGTACCTCTCGGTCACCGAGGCTTTGCGGCACGGGGCGATCCATCACGACCGAAAACTTGAAGTCGTCTGGTTGAACTCAGAAAAACTCAGTCAGGACGAGATCGAAGCCCAACTGCGCAGTTGTCATGGCGTCTTGATTCCCGGTGGTTTCGGGATCCGAGGTGTTGAAGGCAAGATCCACGCAGCGCGCGTTGCTCGTGAACAGGGCATTCCTTTCCTCGGCATCTGTCTTGGAATGCAAATGGCAGTAGTCGAGTTCGCACGTCACGTGGCCGGGATGGACGGTGCGAACTCCACCGAATTCGATCCAGAGACGCCCTACCCGGTCGTCGATCTCCTTCCCGACCAGAAAGAAGTTGCCGACATGGGCGGAACGATGCGCCTCGGTGCGGATCCGGTGAAACTGCATGACGGCACGAGAGCCCGCGAAGTCTATGACGAGGCGGTCATCTACGAACGCCATCGCCACCGTTTCGAGGTCAACAATCATCTGCGCAAGAAGCTCGAGGCCAAAGGACTCGTGTTCAGCGGAACCTCGCCGGACGAACGGCTCGTCGAAGTGATCGAAGTCCCCGAGCATCCGTTCTTCGTCGCGTCTCAGTACCACCCGGAATTCAAGTCACGTCCCCTGCGACCGCAGCCGTTGTTCCGCGATTTCGTCGGCGCCGCCGCAGATCACGCACCGACCGGCGAGCCGGTCGCAGAATCGGCTCAAGGTGTCGACAAGGACGAGATTGACGTCGTCGACACGGACGGCTCGAATATCGCCGCGTCCGGTTCGGCTTAGTCGCGCGGCAGGCGGGGACGGGGCCGGGCAGTGCTCAGTCTTAGGCAGGGCATTGTGATCGAAGTACAGCCGTCGCGCTCTGATGGCGAGATCGACGAGATGGTCGTCGATGTCGACGGCGTTGCACGTCCGGCGTTCGCCGACGTATCGATGGTTGGTGTTACCGAGGCTGGGGATTCAGTCGTCGTGAACGTCGAGGCGGTGGACCTAGATCTTGGATCCGGCGGCCGCGATGTGGTGCTTGTGAATCTGACCCGTGGATTGAACGGTGAGGTCGATTCGGCACGGCACGTGATGAAGCTCAACTACACCGCTCTGCAGACGGGAGTTGCCCCGATCGAGTCATCGAGATTGGATGTCCCGATCGCGTCACCGACCGCGATTTTCCAGCTTCATGGCCAGCTGGCGCCCGTTGCCTGGGCTGCTTTGAACACGCATCCTGGTCTGAAGCTTGGATACGTCCAGACGGGTGGTGGGGCGCTGCCGGGCAAGTACTCCTCCACTGTCAAGCAGTTACGCGAACGCGGGCTGCTGTGCGATCACCTCACGGCCGCTCCAGCGTACGGCGGTGAAGGCGAAGCAATGTCGACGATCGGGGCGCTACACAGCGGACTGCGAGACCGCGGCTGGGACGCAGCCGTGGTCGGACCCGGGCCGGGGATCATCGGCTCGGGAACACCACTCGGCCACGGCGGGATGAATGCACTCGATTCGGCACATTGCGCACTGGCGCTGGGCTGCGATGCAGTCCTCGTCGCGCGTGCATCCAGTGGCGATCCACGCGAGCGACACCGCGGCGTCTCGCACCATACGAGAACGGTGCTTGAGTTGCTGCTGGCGCCCGTCACCGTCGCACTCAGCCAGGGCACCGCGATTCCGGACGAGGCCGCCAGGCACGACGCACGTGTCGTTGACGTTGAAATCGAAAAGTACGTGGCTTCTGGGTTGCCCTCACGGACGATGGGTCGCGACTGGTCGGAGGATCGCCAATTCTTTGAGTGCGCGCTCGCAGGTGGCGAGGTACTCGCAGATCTTTTGCGCGATTGAACGTCAACTGGTTTGGGTACATGCGAGTGCACTACGGACTTTTTGTTGCAGGAGCGGTACTTGCACCTGGGAACCGTGTTGAAAACCCCATAGGCCTTGTAGTTTCAATATCTCCGGATGAACCTCAATCGTTCCACTAACAGCTCCGTGCTCGATAACGGCTCCGTGCTCATCGGCACGCCGCGTCGGACCGCGATCAGAATCGCGATCCTGTCGACCCTCGCCGTCCTGACGATGGCATTTGCGCCGCAACTGGCCAACGCCGCCAGTTTCGTGGTCGGCACAGCTTCAAACGACGATTCGCTGCGCACCTGCTCGGCCGTCGCCTCTGCAAGCTGCTCGTTGCCCGGGGCGATTCTCGAGGCCAACGATGCTCTCGGGGAGGACGACATCACCTTCGCAACCGACTATTCGATCGCGATCGACACTGCGCTTCCGGACGTCACCGATCCGCTGACGATCAACGCCGAAGGCCAGGCGATCGTGGTGTCCGGATCGGGCGCATATCTGTGTGACACAGGGGAGTTTGCGCTCGATATAACCGACATTGACGCCGTCCCGACGTATGTGCGCGGGATTTCATTCAACGCCGTCTGTGGGTTGGCGATCAGGTCCAACGTACCCCCACCATCGATCCGAGTGGGTCCGCGTCGATCAAACAATACGGTGGGTATCTCAGGCGCATCAGGAACGGCGTCAGAAGTCGATGTGTTCCGTGTCGGCGGCGGAGCAGTCAGCGGCGAAGCGACCGAGTTCTTCCAGCTCACCGGTACCGCCGGCGGTAACTACTTCTTCCTACCGTCGCCGACTCCAAGTGGGGGCGAACGATTCGCGGCGATTGCGTCGGGACCGCAGGGCTCCTCGAACTATTCCGCCGCGACCACCACACCGTTTGACCTGGCTTCGCCCGGAATGTTTTTTGCGGTCGGCGGTTCCAACAGCAGCGTGCGGGTCGACTTCAACGAATCGATCTGGCCGACATCGGCGAACCCTGCAGCGTTTGCCCTGACGGTTGGCGGCATCGGCCGCCCAGTCGTAGGCACCTTGGTCAGCGCGAATTCGGTCTTTCTCTTCACGAATGTACCTTGGGCAACGGGGGAGGCCGGCACCGTGGCGCTGACTGGCGCCGGTCGACTCACGGACTACACGGGGAATGAAGTTCTCGGCCAGCCGATCGCTCCGGTGTTTGCCGGCCCCGGCGAGCTCACGCCACCGACAATCAGCAACTTCCGATTCTCGCCACAGAAAATGTGTGCGCGCAAGCGCCGTACTTGCAGACGCAACTACACCTACGCCTACATCTCGCTGAACAAGGATGCTCGCGTTGTTTTCAAGGTTTACCGCGGCAAGAAGTCTCGTCGCCGCGAACTCGTCACGTTCATCCGACGCCTGAAGGCCGGTCGCAACAAGTTGAGGATCAGATCGTCGATCAACGGCCGCCGACTGCCGGCCTCGACATTGACGCTGCGTGCTGTGGCCCAGGATGTCGCGCGCACCGAATCCGAACCGGCCGACGCGCTCTTCCGCTTGGT
>JBMYXO010000072.1:0-11577 GCA_049608465.1 Solirubrobacterales bacterium
GTCGCCGGCGCCGGCGCCAAAGGTTTCACTCGATGCGAACGCATCTAGACACCAGGCAAGCAGCGATTTTTCGGCAGAAAACACGAGCGCCTTGGGACCATTGGCCCCAAGGCGCTCGCCATCACCACCCGCTGCGACAACCGCCAGAGGCGGGCGCTGCTGTGCGGTGACCTTCATTCCCTCTCCCCCGGGGAGTGAAGCTTGTTGACCGAACCTGCGGTCAAGCCTTGACTACGTCCTCTTCTTCGACGGTCTCGGTCACGTGTCCGAGCAGGGAGTCTACGTGCTCTTCGGCCTCTTCCTCGTCCATGTCCAGCGCGTACATGAACTCGCTGGCGAGGATGCGCTTCGCGCGCACGAACATCTGCTTCTCCCCGGACGAAAGGCCTTTCTCGGCCTCCAAGGCTGCGAGGTTGCGGATCACTTCGGCCAACTCGAAGATGTCGCCCGTGCGGATCTTCTCGCGGTTGTGCTTGAAGCGGCGGTTCCAGTTTCCGGGCATGTCGGAGACATCGTCCTGCAACACACCGACAACCTTTTTCACGGTCGCGTGGTCGATCACGCGACGTAGGCCGGCGACGCCGGTGTTCTCGGACGGGACCATCACCGTCATGTCGTTGTGCAGGATCTGAATCGTCAAGTACTCGCGCTTCTCGCCGAGCAGAATCTTCTTTTCCTTCTTCAGGACCTTGCCCGCACCATGATGCGGATACACAACCTTGTCACCGACCTTGAACTTGATGTTCGGTGCCTTAGGTGCAAGTTCCAGGTCGTCGAGCTCCATATCGATTACGTCTGTGTCGGAAATTCCGATCGCCTCCTCGTCGTTCGATCGATCGCGCGCACGCCGGCCCGTTAGGCCTGCATGTACCGATCGACCAGGTTGATCTCCTGAAGGCGCTTGAGGCCTTCGCGGATGTCTTTCGCCCGGACTTCGCCGACGCCCTCGACGGATTCCAACTCAGAATCCGCGGCGTTCAGCAATTCGTCCAGACCGCCAAACTCATTGACTATGTCGTGGACCACCAACTTCGGAAGCCGCGGAATGCGCGACAGGATCCGATAGCCACGCGGGGCGACCGCGTGATCGATGGTGTTCATCTTGCGGTCGTAGCCGAGCATCTCTGCAAGGCGACCGAAGTCGAGTAGTTCCTGGTGCTGCATCCGCGCGAGGTGGTCGACGACCTGGCCGTAGGTCTCGTCGGTGTCCTCGGCGATGTAATCGCGCACCAGCCCGTGTTTTTCGGCCGCCACACCGACCATCGTCTCTTCGAGTTGCATCTCGATCAAACGACCTTCGTTTCCGAGTTCAACGATGTACCGCTCGACCTCGACACTCATACGCGTAATCAGCTCGGCACGTTGCAGCACGGTGAGTACGTCGTGCATGTAAGTGCGGCCTTCGAACTCCAGCAGTGTCAGTCGGGCCGAAACCTGGTCCAGCCGACGGCGGTACTTGTCCAGCGTCGCGAGGGCCTGATTGGCTTTGGCAAGGACCTCGGGGATGTCGACCATCACGTATTTGTTCGAGTCGACGTACAGCGACAGAACCTCGCGGCGCGCGCTGATGGCGAGCACGATCGCATCGGACTGCTTGGCCACACGCTCGGCGGTGCGATGGCGCGTTCCCGTTTCGACGGAATGGATCGTGGGGTCCGGCATCAACTGCACGTTCGCCCACGCAATCTTGTTGGCATTCGCGCTGAGCACGATCGCGCCGTCCATCTTCGCGAGTTGATACAACATCGCCGGCTGGTAATCGAGGTCAATCTTGATCCCGCCGGAAAACATGAATGCGAGCTCTTCGGGTTCGCCGATGATTATCAAGGCACCGGTGCCGCCTTGCAGCACCTCGTCGAGTCCTTCGCGGATGAACGACCCCGGCGCGATCATCTCCAGTGCCCGCAAAAGCTTGGGCTCTAGACGCGTGTGTAGGTCAATCGAATCTTCTACAACACGTTGCGCCATTCTGTCTATTGTAGGCGATAGCCCGCTAATCGACGGTTTTTGCCTCAACGATGCGGGTTTACCGCGAGTTTTTGGCGATTTCAGACGGCCCTGGTTACCGAGAAGTGTTACCGGCCCAGATCAGGTAGTTCCATGCGCCAACGCGACTGCGTGGAGGGGTATGCGCCCTCCAGCCAGGCATTTACGACCTTTGGCCATACGCGGTAGAGCGCGGCGTCGGAAAGCTCGCCCTGCGGTGACAGCTCGGACTCGGTCATCACGTACTTCTGCATGTATCGACGGAGCACCGCTCGCGAATGGTCGCCGGCGAACACGTCCTCCCATGGTGCGACGAGTTCGGCCACGCCATCGATGATCACGACGTCGTCGGCGCTTTCCACGTGAATCACGCAGCGCGGGTCAACGGCGAGGTTCTGCCCCTTGATCGATGAGCGACCGGTCGAAAACCAAATCGTGCCGTCGTAGTAGACACCCCAGACCGGGCGCGTGTGCGGTCCTCCCGCGTTGGGCTTGGTGGTCACGAGCCAATAACTGCTGCTCGTGATGAGCTTGCGTTCTACCCATGACCACTCGAGCGGCTGATTGTCGAGCGCCGCTTCAAAGTCTGACTTTTTGCGTTCCATCGCGGAGTCAGGGTATGCGCCATTTGCCACTTGCGCAAGTTCGGTTCTGCGGGCATTTATCGACCCGTCGAACGGCGGGATCTGCTCGGCGTCGCGCGATTCAGTCGACGGCTGTGACTTGAAATTGCTCCGCCGCAGCACCGGCGGCCTCTTCGAATGCATGTGTGAGAGCTTGCTTGACGCTTCGGATGCCGCGATCGGAGCCGCGTTCGCTCGGGACGATCACGTTCTGCAACCCGAACTTGACCGCCTCTGCTGCGCGTCGATCCGGCTGCGGAACAGGTCGAAGCTCGCCGGTCAGGCCAATCTCGCCGAAACATGCGAGCGGCACGACGCCCTCGGTGCCAGGGACACGCAGGGCAACTTGGCGCGCGGCGCTCGCGACGGCAAGTGCGATCGCCAGATCCGCAGCCGGCTCATCGATCCGCACCCCTCCAACCACATTGACGAAAACGTCGTGATCGCCCAGTGACATCCCGGCGTGGCGCCCCAGTACGGCCAGCACCAGCGAAAGCCGATTTCGATCGATCCCGTTGGCGATCCTGCGCGGCGGCACAACCTCGGTTCGCGCGACGAGTGCTTGGATCTCTACCAACAGTGGTCTGGTCCCTTCCATGGCGCACAGCACCACGGAGCCTGGATTGCCCGTCGCGTCGCCGACGAAACGAGCCGAAGCGTCTTCAATCTCGACCAATCCGTGGTCTTCCATTTCGAACACGCCCACCTCGTTGGTCGATCCGAAACGGTTCTTGGCACTGCGCAAAGCCCGGAATGACCGCTCGCGCTCGCCCTCGAACTGCAGAACACAGTCGACGAGATGCTCAAGCACGCGCGGCCCCGCGAGCGAGCCCTCCTTGGTGACGTGACCGACCAAAATCATTGCGATGTCGCGCGACTTGGCAAGCTGCATCAGTCGCGAGGCGACTTCTCGAACTTGGCCGACGCTCCCAGGCGCACCCGAGAGCTCGGCGCAATAGAGCGTCTGAACGCTGTCGATGACGCAGACCTTTGGCAGCGGATCCTGCGCCTCAATGGTGGCGATCACGCTCGCGACGTCGGTTTCCGCAACCGCTGGCACGTCGAGCGCCGAATCACCTATGCGCTCGTGACGCATCCTGATCTGATCCGGCGACTCCTCGCCCGAGATGTAGAGCACCGGCACGTCATTGGCAACAAGGTTTCCGAGCGCAGCCCCTACCAACGTCGATTTACCGATCCCGGGAGAACCGCCGAGCAACACGAGGGAACCCGGCACTATTCCGCCACCCAAGACGCGGTCAAACTCGCCAATCCCGGTTTGAATGCGGGGGATGCGCGATGCGCGAACCTCGCTGAGGATCACGGGTTCGGCGATTTCAGTGCTCGCGGTTGCCAGGCCTGCTGTGGGCGCGCCTGTCGCAGCCAATGCGGTGGCGGGCGATGCGGCAGCGGGGTTGGCGGCGGCGGGGTTGGTTGGCGCCGACTTCATTCGGCCGCCGATACCTCGCCGCGCGCCAACTCCGCTCGTAGGAGCCGGTGCGAGCTCTTCGACGAGCGAGTTCCATGCGGCGCAGCCGGGACATTGGCCGTGCCATTTTCGCTCCACCGTTCCACATTCGCTGCAGACGAAGATCGCGCCGGCACCAGATTTCACATTCATCGCCATCGATGAGAACATACGTTCGCTTACGGATGGAAGTTTTCTGCGTACCTGCCTCGCGCCGGAATGTTTCGGTTTCTCAAAATGTTTTCTTTTGGACTTGCCATTTCCACCGAAGACAACTACTATCTTTGTCAAGAAGACGTTGTCGCTTCCCAATGATTGGGTAGACAACAACGCCGAAGCGAAAACTCGGACTTACTTTCGCCTCGAAAACCGCAGCAATCGAGCGGCAGAGCGCCGCAGATCGACGAGTTCCGTTCGCCGGTCGACCGGAAGTTCCGACCTCGGTCAGCAGAGCGACGAAAAGCAGCTTTGCAAAGGGAATACCGGTCAGTAACTAGGAGAGATAGGAGTCTCACTTGGTCTACATAGATGACATCAACTTGAATACCCCCCTCAACACGGCGATCGAGCACATGGATCAAGCTCAGTCCGTCCAGGCACCGTTGGCCGCCACGAGTGCAATTGCGACACTTGCTGCGCCGAGTACCGCGCCTCGCCGCCGCGCAACCGATTTGATCGGCGATCTCGGTCACGCCGAACTTTTGCGCAACCCCGAGATGGACGCTATTCGTGAGCGCCTCGAGCGCCGCCAGCGCGAGCACATGCCCGCCCGCCGTGGCCACCGCCGCCGCGCCAGCGACAAGCCGCGTGTGAGCGTCGTCGTTCCGGCGATGAACGAGGCCAAGAATCTTCCGGAGATGTTCAAGAACATCCCAGCCGACGTCTTCGAGATCGTCGTCGTCGACGGCAACTCGACGGACGGAACCGCAGAAGTGGCGATGTCACTGCGCGACAACGTGCGGATCGTCGACCAGGAGCGCCCCGGCAAGGGCAACGCCTTGATCTGTGGCTTCAACGCATGTCGCGGCGACGTGATCGTGATGATCGACGCCGACTGCTCGATGGACGCTGCCGAAATTCCGTCGTTCGTCGATGCACTCGTCGACGGTGCCGACTTCGTCAAGGGTTCGCGCTACATGGAAGGCGGCGGCTCGACCGACATCACGATGATCCGGAGTGCCGGAAACATCGCCCTGCGCGGCATGGTCAACTCGCTCTACGGAACTGACTACACCGAGCTTTGCTACGGCTACATGGCCTTCTGGCGCTGGACGCTTCCGTACTTGCAGCTCGACTGTGACGGATTCGAGATCGAGACGCTGATGAGCATCCGTGCTCAGACCGCCGGCCTCAACATCGCCGAGGTTCCGAGCATGGAATACGACCGTCTCTACGGCGCGAGCAACCTCAACGCGATTCGTGACGGTCTGCGCATCCTGCGCGTGATCACCGGTGAGAAGATCAAGGGCATCGGATCACGTCGCCAGGCACCGGCACGGCAGCCGTCGGAATCACCGGCGGTCTCGGCCGTCAACGCCAGCTGAAGGAAATCTCGCCGCGCTTCGCGCGCTTCACCCGAGAAGCCCATTGAGTAGCGCGGCCTGCTCGTCGGCCTGTCGGTCAAGCGTGTGCTCGGCGAGCACGGACGCGCGAGCTGCAGCCGACATGCTCTCGCGCAATGCCGAATCGGAGAGCACGCGTGCGAGCTGGCGGGTGAGATCTTCGACGCTCTCGTACTCGGCGATCAGACCATTTACACCGTGATCGATCAACTCCGGAATACCGGCCGCCGGCCATGCCACCACAGGCAGTCCCGCCGCTTGCGCCTCGAGCACGCCGAGGGGCATTCCCTCGAGCGTACTGGCGAGGGCGAGCACGTCGGCGGCATGAAAGAGGTCGACCACGTCGTCACGATGGCCGAGAAAACGCGCGCGTCCAGGCAGTTTTTCGGCTGCGATCTCCTTGAGCGTCGCGGCGTAAGTTGGATCAAGACTCCCAGAACCGGCAATCGCCATCCGCACGTTCGCAAGTTCCGGTGGCAGCGCGGCGATCGCCGCAATGACGTGCTGAACTCCCTTTCGTGGGTCGAGCCGGCAGGCCGTCAACACAACGGGGTCGGCGGGCGAGTCCGTCATCTGGTCGCGAATCGTCGGGTTTGCAGGCGCCGGTTGGATCGATACCGCGTCAACTCCGTTGGCGATCACGACTGTGTGCCGCTGAGCCTTCTCGGGAAGCGAATCGCGAACTGCCGGGCTGACGGCGATCGTTGCCGCGCTGGCGCGCACGGACAGTCCGCGCAAGCGCCCGAGCAGGTCCGGTTCGTTCTCCTCGTGGAGGTGGAGGATCGCCGGTTTTCTGGCAATCCGACCGGCCAGCACGCCTTCGAGGTGAGACCAGTGGCTGTTGGCGTGGATCGCGGTCGCGCCCTCCAGGCGCGCAAGTCGCGCAGTCTGCCAGGCAAGTCGAAGCGTGCGAGTGACTTCGCGCACGGCCAGGAGCGGGTTGATCCGACCCGATTCACTGCGAACGCGTCGGTCGTCGGGCGAAGCGAGCACGACGTGCCTGCGACCGCTTGCGGTCCATGCGGCCCCGAGTGCACTGTCGGCGGGTGCGGCGAGGACTTGTTCGATGCCGCGAGCTTCGAGCAACGGCGCCAGTCGCAACAGGTAACGCTGCGCACCCCAGAGTCCTTCACCCTGCTCGACGATCAGCAACTTGCACCATGCAACGGGCAGATCGTCGGCTGCAGACAGCGAGGGCACGGCAGGCAGGATAACTACCCGACCGTTTGCCCACGGAAGGGGAACCGAGTGCTATTGATAACTGATCGTTCATACGGCCGTGCGCGGCCCACGACGAGGCCCCGATGAGCGAGTGATGAACGCAATCAAATCCCCAGATTCCAACGACTCGGTCGCGCTGATCCCTGTGCTGCTCTACCACTCGGTCGCCAGCAACGCTTCGGACGGTCTACCGGCGTACAACGTTGCTCCGTCTGAATTCATCCGTCACCTCGAGTTGGTCGTCGAGAGCGGTCGTAAAGTGGTGTCGTTTCGCGAGCTGAGCGAAAGGCTTCGAACGCGCTCGTTCGACGAAACACCGCTTGCCGCAGTCACCTTCGACGATGGATTCGCCGACAATCTGAAGGCGTGCGAGGCGCTTGCTGAACGGGGCATCCCAGCCACCGTTTTCGTCACCTCCTCATTTGTCGGCGAAGCAAAGATGCTCGGAGCGTCGCAGCTTCATGAACTTGCCGCACTCCCCGGAATCGACGTCGGCGCGCACAGCGTCACGCACCCCTATCTCGACTCAATTCAAAGGGAACGCGCAGAGATCGAAATCATGAAATCGAAGACACAACTGGAAGACGTTTTGGGTGGCGCGGTCGATACCTTCGCCTACCCCCACGGTGCCTATGACCGAAACGTTCGAGAACTGGTGAAACGCTGTGGATTCACCGGAGCAGCGGCGGTCAAGAATGCGATTTCTCATCGCGAGGATGATCCATTTGCGGTTTCGCGGTGGACGATCGAAACAGGAGTGTCACTCGAAACGCTGAGCGAGATTCTTGCCGGTACTGGAGCGCCTCGCGGGTGGACCAATGAACGGCTGCGTACGCGCGCGGCGCGTCTCGCGCGCCGCCTGAAGGCCGGCACCGGCGCAACGACCAAAACCGGGGAGAGCGCGTGAGCAACGGTCCGCCGGTAGCGCCGCTCGCCGTGGTCGACATCGAGCGATCGCAACTCGACGAGATGAGCATCCCGCCCCGCGCCGGGTCGCCGTACAACGGAGCCTTCGTGCTGTTGCGCGACCGAGGCCGGCCGGTCGCGATCGTCACGACCACTGTCGGTGAAGACGGGCGGCCGCTGTTGTCGCCGGATTCAGTGGCTGAGTTGGCGGCGCTGGAGCGGCCTCCAGCAGATCCTGCTGTGCCGGATATTCGGACGCAGGCCGAACCGTTGATAAGCGTCGTCATCTGCGTGGTTGACGAAGGAGCGAACGCACTCCGCTGTATCGATTCGATTCTCGAAGGCGATTACACGAACACTGAAATCGTCGTCGTGAACAACCGTCCTGCTGCCAATGAACTGAGCGAGAGACTCGAGCAGCGGTACGCCAGCGATTCGCGCGTCAGATACCACGAGGAGCATCGCCCGGGTTTGTCGGCCGCGCGCAATTCAGGTGCAGGCGTCGCGCGCGGCGAGATCATCGCGTTCACCGACGATGACGTGGTTGCTGACCGTCGTTGGGTGGCATCGATCGCGGCCGTTTTCGACGATCCAACCGTCGACTGCGTCACCGGAATGATTCTGCCCATGGCACTCGAGACCGACGCGCAGTGGCTGCTCGAACGTTTCGCGGGCTTCGGGAAGGGTTTCGAAGTCACTCGCTTCACGCTCGAAGAATCCAACGATGATCCGCTGTTTCCGTTTGCTGCGGGGCGATTCGGATCTGGCGCAAACATCAGTATGCGACGCGAGGTCTTCACGCAGTTGGAAGGTTTCGACCCCGTGCTGGGTACAGGCACAAAGGCTCGTGGCGGCGAAGATCTGGACACTTTCATTCGCCTGATGATGAGCGGTGGCACGCTTGTTTACGAACCGGCGGCGATCGTCTGGCACGAACACCGAGACCGCATGGAAGACCTCCGCAGGGAGATGTTTGGATACGGGGCCGGGCTCGCCGCAGTGATAACCAAACAGATGACGGGGCCCTATCGGCGTCGTCTGCTCAGGCGCATTCCGGCCGGACTGCGCCTGATGTTCGACCCCAGCTCCCAAAAAAACGCACGCAAGGGCAGCGACTTCCCGCAATCGCTCACCTGGCGAGAACGCCTCGGCGCGAGTGTCGGGCCGATCGGCTATCTGCGCTCGCGACTCGATGCAAGGCAGTGGTCAGCTATTCCGCCCGTCGCCGACGACTCGCTTGCCACCACCGATCCCGTGTGGGTCACCGCTGTGGACATCGACGCGGCCGACGTGTCGATCACCGCACCGCAAGCGCCGTCGGGGAATTATGCGCGGGCGCGGTTGCTCGTGCGCCGGGGCGAGATGCCGCTCGGCTTTGCCACTGTGAACCTTGAAAACTCACAGGCCGACGACGACGCCGTGCGAGCCGCCCTCGCCGCTCAGATTGATTTGGACGAAACGGGCCGGACCACCGCGCTGCCAGCGCCCACGCAGTGGCCGCGTTTCTCGGTCGTGGTGTGCACGTTCGACCGACCGGACTCGCTGCTCAGAGCGGTGAGGAGCGTACTCGCGTCGGACTATCCAGACTTCGAACTGATCGTGGTCGACAACGCTCCGCAGACGAACAGCACTCGAGATGCGCTGTCGACGATCACCGACTCACGCGTCCGTTACGCAGCCGAACCAGCCGCGGGACTCTCGCGCGCACGAAATCGTGGACTCGCCGATGCCGTCGGTGAGCTGATCGCGTTCACAGACGATGACGTCGAGGTCGACCCCCATTGGCTTCGCTCACTCGCATCGGCATTCGCCGTTCGGCCGAACGTCGGGCTGGTGACTGGACTGGTACCAGCCGCAGAGCTCGACAATGAGTTCCAGCAGCGATTTGACTCGGCTGTGCACTGGTCGACCGAACTGACGAGACGCTCGTACGACCTCAATGAAAATCGACTGAAGATGCCGACCTTTCCGTTCCGGACCGGGCGCATGGGCGCTGGCGCGAACTTCGCAGTGTCGCGTGAATGCGCGCAAGCTGTGGGCGGATTCGACCGTGCGCTCGGTGCCGGCGCGCCGTGCGGTGGCGGCGACGACCTCGACTACTTCCTGCGCGTGATCAAGCGCGGCTGGACGCTCAGTTACGAGCCGTCGGCACTCGTCTGGCACCACCACCGCGCCGATGGCGAAGCGCTGCTCAGGCAGGTTTCGGCCTATGGCTCTGGCGCCACCGCGTACGCGTTCAAACACGCGTTCAATCCCCTCAACTACGCCGCGTTCGTCCACAGCTTAATGCTGTGGCTGACGACGTTGTCGAGTGACAGGCCGGCCCCTGCCAAAACCGACGGCGGCGCCTGGAATCGCCACGCCGACCTGCAGCTGCCTCACACGCCGATGGATCGCAAACTCAAGCGCGTCTGGCGTCGCGGCGCCTGGCGCGGACCTTGGCTTTACATCAACGGCCGGAGCAAACGATGACCGGCGCCAGAGCCGCAGGTTCGGCGCCCACTCCGCGCCGGATCGACGTGGATAGCCTTGCCACGCAGCGGATATACGTTTTTCTCGCACTGCTGCCATTTGCCGTCGGAGCACTTTCGTTGCTGGGCTCGGAAAGCGTCGTTCGCGGGCTGTTGGCAATCACCGCGATGACGTTCCTGCCGGGCGTCGCGGTCCTGACGATGCTGCCGCGTCTGCCGATCATGCTGCGAATCGGCGTCGCAGCGGCGATCAGTCTCAGCATCTTCGCGATCGGCTCGACGATCTTGATCGCTGCGTCGTGGTTCAAACCATGGTTGCTGATCTGGCTGGTGATGCTTCCGAGCAGCGTGGTTCTGGCAAGACGCGTACAACTGGCGCGGCGAAGGACTGCGAGACGGGCGAGCGACCGCGCCGGCCGCAAACCACCGCGAATCGACGTCGGTGAGCCGATACCACGACGCGAGGTGGTCTTTCGTTGGCTGCTCGGTGCGGGCTGGATCCTGTGGCTCGCGTCGATGCCCTCAATCGACGTTGAAGGGATGACAGACCTCGGCCTTTTGACGCAGTTCCCACCCACCTGGTACATGAGCATCTTGGTCGTGGCGGTCGGCGGTGCCGTTTACGCGATGCGTCCGGGCGTCCGCGCTTGGACGATGGCCGCCTTCGTCGGATCGTTGATCGCAATGATCTATTCGACGACCCCGCTGCTCTATGACCTCCCCCACTATCAGTGGGTTTACAAGCACGTCGGCGTGACGTTGCAGTTCATGGACGTCGGCGTTCTGCTTCCGAGCGCGGACCTGTACAACCGCTGGCCGGGCATGTTCGCACTTGGTGCGACGTTTTCGAGATTCGCCGGCTATGCCGATCCGCTCGAGTTCATCGCCTGGGCCGAGTTCTATTTCATCGCCCTCCAAACGCTGATCGTTTCCGCGATCGCCATGGGCGAACAACGCAAGTTCGGAATCGGTGGACTTGCGGCAATCATCTTCGTCCTGCTCAACTGGATCGGCCAGGGCTACTACTCGCCCCAGGGTTTGACCTTCACCCTGCAACTAACAATCATCGCCGTGTTGTTCAGCCAGCTCTCCGCCCGTGGCAACGCATTGGGCCGATTCACGATCACGGTTCTGCGCTGGCTCACGCGTAGACAACAGACCTGGACGCTCGCAATTCAGCGCACCGACTGGCCGACGGCAGTCGCGGTCGGCTTCGTGGTGCTCGTAGACGTGGCGATGACGATGAGCCATCAGTTGACGCCTTACATCATGTTGATGCAGGCCGGCCTGCTGTGGGTCTGCGGATTCATTCGGCCTCGCTGGGTCATCCTGATCTTCGC
>JBMYXO010000073.1:0-11214 GCA_049608465.1 Solirubrobacterales bacterium
GCTGCATGGACAGGGCATGCGGCGCTGAGGGCCTTGCGCATCGGGGGCCGGGGGTCGGCCATCAGAACGAAAACGGCCGGAGCTTTTGCCCCGGCCGCTTCCAATACCCCCCAGTACTGATGTGTCCCCGACCGTCCGATCGGTGGTCCGTTCCTCCTAGTGGTGGATCGAAACCGTCAGCTTGCTGCTCTGGGCCGAGGGGAGCAGGCTCACGAATGAGCTGGTCTTCAGACTCAACTTGATCGTGTGGGCGGTGCTCGCCGAGAGCGAGAGGTTTGTCTTGGTCGCCGAGAGGTTTGCCGAGAACAGTCCGAAGAGATCGAACAGCACGGTCTCGCTGTCGGAGACGACCGAGGTGCCGTCGACCGTCACGAACATTGTGTAGCTGCTGCCGAAGCCGAGGACGCTGGTGAGTCCCTTGACTTCGCCGCTCAGGTCAACCAAGTAGTTGCCGGTCAAACCATTCGGGTTGGCAGGGATCGTCACGGTCAGCGTGTCATCCGGGCAACCGAGCGCCCAGTTGAGCAGCGCCGAGCCGGTGCAGCCGAGGCCCCACTGGAAGCCACCACTGCAAGCGGTGACGACCGGGTCCTTGAACACACCGAAGCTCTTGACGACCGGCGAGCTGACGTTGCCGGCTGCGTCGGTTGCGGTGCAGCTGAGGCTGTGAGTTCCGTTGCTCAGAACACCCGTGACGAAAGGCGATGTGGCAGCCGTCGGGCTGGCACCGTCGATGCCGCACTTGATCTCGGCAGTCTCGCTGAGTCCGAAGTTGAACTCGTGCGTGCCGTCCCAGCGCGGAGCGCCGTCGGTGATCGTGAGTGTCGGGGCGACGGTGTCGACCGTGACGTTCTTGCTCACCGGTGCGGTTGTGTTGCCCGCTGCGTCGATTGCCTGGCAGGTGACGCTGTGAGCGCCCTGCGAGAGGGTCGATGTGGTGAATGAACTGCCGACGCCTGCGTAGCTGCCGTCGTCGACCTTGCACTGGTAGCTGCCATCAGGCTGGCCGCCCGTGAGGGTGTAGGTCGGGGTGGCGGTGTTGATCAAGCCGCTGGGGCCATCGATCGTCACTGCAGACGGGGCCGTGGTGTCGATCACGATCGTGGTCGTCGAGTCCGCACCCGAGTTGCCTGCGCCGTCCACGTAGTGGCAGGTCACCGTGTGCGTGCCCTCGCCAAGCTCCGGCAGCGTCCACGGTGACGTGACGGTCTGGAACTCGCCGTCATCGATCTTGCACTCAACGAAACCGCCGGTTTCGTCGGTCGTGATCTCGACCGTCGGCGTGGTGTCGTTGGTCGGGCCGGTCGGGCCGGTGATCGTCACCGAGCCGGGGGCCGAAAGGTCAATCTCGACTTCTTCGCTGGAGTCTGGGCCTACGTTGCCGGCCTCGTCGACGAGGTGGCAGGTCACGGTGTGCGTGCCCTCGCCAAGCTCAGCCGCGACGAACGTGCTGCCGGTCTCAACGAACTCGCCGTCGTCGACCTTGCACTCGTAGGTGTCGCCAGGCTGTGCGCCGGAGAGGTTGAAGGCGGGCGTAGTGTCACTTGTCGGACCGCTCGGGCCGTCGAGCGTGACCTCACCGGGCGCGGTCGTGTCAACCGTGATCGTGGTGACGCCCTCGCTGCCGGTGTTGCCTGCATTGTCCGTCTGGCGGCAGGTGACCGTGTGGTCGCCGTCGCTCAGTTCCTCGGTCGAGAAGGAGCCCTCAACGGAGAAGTACTCGCCATCGTCGACCTTACACTCGAGCGTGCCGCCGGCCTCCGCCGGAGTGACGGTGACCAGCGGGGTCGTGTCGTTGGTCGGGTTACCCGGACCAGCGACGGTCGGTGCGCCAGGCGCAGTGCGGTCGATCACGATCGTGTAGCTCGTCTCCTCGCCGGGGTTTCCGGATTCGTCGACGTAGCGGCAGGTGATCGTGTAAGTGCCTTCCGGAAGCTCAGGCAGCGTCCACGGTGAAGTGACCGTCGTGTAGCCGACGTACTCGCCGTTGTAGCCAGAGCCCTCAATCTTGCACTCGATGTATCCGCCGGTCTCGCCGTCTGGCGGCGTGACGATCACGTCGGGTGTCGGGTCATTGGTCTCGCCGCCGGGGCCAGTGCCCGGAACTTCGATTTCCGGGCCTTCGGTGGAACCGGTCGTGTCGTACGTGACCGCGTGGCTGGCCGGGGGACCGGCGTTGCCTGCTGCATCTACAAGACGGCAGATCACGGTGTACTCACCCTCGGCGTCGACGGTGATGCTGTACGGCGAACTCGTGGGCGCGTACGTTCCGCCCTCGTTGAGTTTGCACTGGTAGGTGTCGCCGTCCTCTGCGCCACCGAGTGCGAACTCGGGTGTCGTGCTGTTGGTCGTCGATGGACCGCTGATCGTCGGCTCGCCCGGAGGCGTGGTGTCGACTGTGATCACGACGGTCGTTGTCGAGCCGGGGTTGCCGGCTTCGTCGACGTAGCGGCATGTGACTGTGTGCTGTCCCTCGGAGAGTTCGTCGGTCGTGTACTGAACCGCGCCGCTGCCGGTCACGGTGGTGAACTGTCCGTCGTCCGTCTTGCATTCGACCCTTCCACCGTTCTCGCCGGCCGGGGGCGTGATCGTGAAGGTCGGGGTGGAATCATTCGTCAGACTGCCGGGACCGCTGATCGTGACCGAGCCCGGGGGCGTCGAGTCTTTGGTGTCAGGGGTCGTGGTCGGGCCCGAGCCGCTGCCGGTCACGCCAGTGCCGGTGTTGGCGGCTCCGCCACACGACTTCGCAAAGGTTCGGTGCTGCGCCTTGACCTTGTGGCCGAGCTTCCGGAGCTTCGTCTTCATCGTGCGCTTGCGCTTCTTGTAGCGCTTCAACGCCTTCTTGCTCTTGCTCTTGGGCTTCTTCAGCTTCTTGTACTGGAGGGTGCGCGAGTACTTCAGGTTGAACAAGGACTCGTACTTGGTGATAGTGATCGAACACTGGGCGTTCTGGGCGCCGTACGCACTACCGAAACAAAGCTGTTTGATCGCCTTGCGAACGTCCTTGCCCTGCTTCTGCGCGCTCCTGAGCAGCTTCTTGGCGCGGCGGACCCGCTTGGAACGGTGCGACTTCTTGGCCGTCCGCAATCCGATGCGACGCTTCGCGATCAGCGACAGCGATTTGTTCATGCCGGCGATCGCCTGGTCACAGTTCGTGATCCGCAGCTTGCTGGACTTCACCGGCGCGCCGGTGACGGATGCAGCTTCTGCCGAGGGACTGAATGCGGAGAACTGCAGCAGCGCCACGATGGCGGCGATTGCCACAGCGAGAATGACTTTCGACATCTTGGAGAGCGTCATGCTCTGCGATGCAGTGGGTCCGAGTTCGAAATTCACTACTAATCAATCCTTTGATTACTTGAGATTTTGAATTGCTTGGGGTTTTGGGCCAAAAAAAAGCGGGCAAACACGCCCGCGGCGACCGCCCAATGCCAGAACATTTTCCGTTGTTCTGAACGGCGATCACCGCCAGCGTATGGGAACGCAAGCAAATGTCAAGCGGATGGGAACAATTTTTTCCGCAGCTCAAGTGTCACTGCGGCGGCGGAACCGGAATCGCCAGTTTTGTTTGGCGAAACCCCGCAGTGAATGCGGTCAGATGCAGCACCGTTGGCCCGCCATCCGCACCCGTGCCCGGCAGCAATTGAATCGACGTGCGCGCCTTTCGCCGTGGACGGACGAGCACGATTGAACCGTCCGTACTAACGGTTGGATCCTCGACCCGCAGCGAGGCGAGCACGAGTTCATTGCTGGTGATCGAGAGCACGATGGTGTTACCGGATCGTCGAACCGACGTGATCTTCGTTTTGGCGCGCTTGGTGCCGGGCGTGATTTTGCAGTTGGCTTCACCCCTGCGGGGCCTGCCGGTGAGCTTCATGGAACCATTTCGCGCTACGCGTGCAGATGACTTGAACGTTCCGCGCCCGCCCTCCTCGGTCACGGTGTCGACGACGAGCGATCGGGTGCCGCGCCCAAGCCGGCGAGCGCTGGCCTTCAGGCTCAGGGCGTTGGATCCTTCGCGAAGCGCGACCGACCGTTTGACCAGCACACGTCTACCGCGAGTTATCGCGACGAAGGCGATGCCCTTCTTCGTTGACCTGAAGGAAACCCGCTTGACACCGCGCGACCTGTTGGCGAGTTTCACTCGCCTCAATTTGCTGGGATCGCCGCTGAAACGTCCGCGGAAGTAGCACCGCCCCGGCGGTGGACCCGCTGCGACTTGCCCGAGCCGCCAGCTGTAGCGCTCTGGCACCGCCTCGACGTTTCCGAAGGGGTCAATCGCGCGAACCTCAAACCAATGCTGGCCATGGGCAAGATTGCTGGCGTTGAAGGGGCTGGCGCACGAAAACCAAGCGCCAGAGTCCAATCTGCAAAGAAAACTCGAGCCCGGTTGACTGGAAACGAAAGTGATCTGAACCGCCGGAAGGGTCGTGAACCCGCCCGGACCGCCGGTGAACGAAGTTGTGGGCGAAACGCTGTCGATTTCCCATGTGAACTCGTCCGTCGGGCTGCCGACGTTGCCGAGCGCGTCGGTGGCGCGGGCGACGAACGTGTGTTGGCCCTGTGCGAGTCCGGACCTGGCGGGCAGGTCTGCACACGCCGACCAGGGCTCTGCGTCGAACGAACATTCGAAGCTGACGTTCGCCTCATCGGCCTGCAGCGAGAACGTCGCGGCGGTCTGGTTGGTGCGCGTGAGTGGCGAGGCTGTGATCGCGGTGGTCGGCGCTGTTGTGTCGATCTCCACGTCAACGGCTGAGGATGCGTCGCTTTCGTTACCGTGGGCGTCCGTGGTCGTTGCGGTAACCGAGAAGCTGCCGTCGAGCATATTCTCGGAGATCTGCCAGTCACCACTGGGGTCGGCGGAGACCTGAGCGAATTCAGTGCCATCGCGAAACAGCTTCACCGCACCGTCGACTTCTGCAGTCCCCGAGAACTCGACCAACGAAGTGCTTTGCACTAGGTCATCAAGCGGAAGATCGATTGTCGGCGGCGGCGGCGCGATCGATTCGAGATCGAAGTTGACGTCACTCGTTGTCGGGCCAACGTTGCCCGCGCGGTCGGTCGCGTAGGCCGCGACCGTATGTGCGCCGTCGATCGGCGCGGTCGCTGGTTCTGACGACCAACTGGATGATGCGCCAGCCGCTGCATCTTCGAACGGCGAACCGTCCACAACCAGCGAAACCGTCGAATGCGCCTCCGTGAAACCGGCGAACACGAGGTCGTCTGCATTTGTCAGTTCGCCCTCGCCCGGGGCGGTGATCGTCGGGGCCGCCGGAGAGACGGTGTCGATGTGCAACGTACGCGTCGTCGAATAGGCACTGTTGTTGCCGGCGGCGTCGCGCGTTCGCGCACGAATCGAATACGTGTCGTCATCGAGGCTGCTGCTCGGCGTGAACGTCCACTCACCACTGGAGTCCGCGCTCGTCGCGCCGATTTGAGTTCCGCCATCGAACACGAGCACCTGGATGTCTGGCTCTGACGTGCCGGAGATCGTTGGCGTGTTGTCGTTGGTCCAGGTCCCGTTGGTCGGCACGACTACCGACGGGGCGGCTGGCGGAGTCAGATCGACGGTCCAGGTGTAGAGCGCCGGGTCACTCGTCAAACCGTCGTCGATGTCAGTTGCCCTGACTCGGAACTCGTAGGTCGTACCTTCGGTCAGACCACTCACCAACGTCGGCGACACGCAGGCAACCCACGAGCCGAGCGCACCGAACTTGCATTCATATCCCAGAACCGGTTCGTCGGCGCTGAAGACAAACGTGCCTGCGGTGCTGTTGGCCGGCGGATAGCCGCTGATCGTCACGACCGGAGGCGTGCCCACGCCTGCCGTGGCATTGTGTGGCAGCGCCACGGAGACCGCGACGAGCAACAAGAACGGCGCGAGCCTCAGCACGCGTGTGCGCATGGATCTACTGGTGTTCGGCATCACTTCCACCCACGATGATCGCGGGTTCGGCGGTACGGCGGTTCGGTCAGCCGTCAGGAAGCATGCGCGCGAGGGTCACGCGTGCGCGGTTGAACACTTCTGGATCACCGAACAGCTGGTAGGCAGAGTTTGCGCCCTGCACGATCGAGTGGAGTTCGAATGTCATCTGCTCCGGGTCCTCAGACCCGGCTGCCGCTGCCTGTTCGCGCAAGACGTCGAGCCAGTGGCCGAGCTTCTGTTGAATCGAATCGCGGATCGGACCGGGACGATTGTCGAATTCCGCCGACACCGACCCCCAGAAGCATCCGCCTTCGAACGTCGACTGCTCCAAGTAGTCGAGAAAGTTGTAGATCAACTTCGAGAGCCTCGGGGCACCGGCCGGTTCGCCCAATGCGGGCACGATCACAGTGCGGGCGAAGATTTCGCTGCCGACGTCGATCGTCGCCAACTGCAGCTCCTCCTTCGAACCGAAGTGGCCGAACAGTCCGCTCTTGCTCAAGCCGAGGTCGGCCGCCAGACGACCGATCGTCAGCGACTCAAGGCCCTCCGCCGATGCCAGTTGAACGGAGTGATCGAGGATCCGGTCGCGGGTGGATTGCGGGTCGGCTTTGGTTTTCGTCGGCGCTGCCATTCGTTACATAGTAAACGACTTCCAAGCACGAACGTTCGTGTGGAGAATCGTGTATAGTGATTCAGCGATAAGAACGAACGATCGTTCGTATAGCGGGAACCGTGCGCCGCAGCCCCCTCTACGGCCTTCCACGCGGTCCCGACTCCACCGAACAAAGGACCCGCAATGAACCCCCCGGCAACAATCTCCCCACCGATCCAGAACTCGACTTCGGCTTCATCGCCAAGCAGCGCCGAGTCAGTCGACCCCTATGTGCTGCGCCCCAACGAGGCCCGGTCGCTGCTCGCTGGCGCAGATTGGAAGCGCTTCGCCGTCCTCGGCGACAGTCTCGCCGAAGGAGTCGGCGACACCACGGATGGCTATTTCACGCTCTCCTGGGCCGACCGCGTCGCGGCCGAGTTGGCGGTGCCCGCCTATCTGAATCTCGGAACCGAGCGCTTGACGGCGAAGGCGGTCGAGCGCGACCAGCTCGAGCAAGCCGTTGCATGGCGACCCGATTTGGTGGCCGTGATCGCCGGCGGCAACGACATCCTCAGTGACGACCCAGATCTCTACGAGACCGAGCGCGCGCTTGAGTCGATCTACCGACGCTCACGCGAATCCGGAGCGGACGTGGTCGCGTTCACGCTGATGGACCCGAGTTCAATTTTCGGCGATGAACGGCTGGCCCGGCGAATCGGCGCCCTGAATTCGATGATTCGTCACCTGTCCGCGCGCGTCGGAGTGACCCTCGCCGATCTGGCGATCCGGCCGTTCGGCGACGAACGCTCGATCTACAGCGCGGATCTCAAGCACCCGAACATGCGCGGCCACGCAATCGTGGCAAGCGCAATGATCGAGAGCTTGGCCGATCTACTCCGCACCAAGCAGGGTCAGTTCTAGTTGTTGAACGCGCTAGTCGTTGAATGGGCTAGTTGTTGAATGGCCTGCCTGCCCGCTAGCTACGGACTCAGCCGGAACGGCGGGTATTTGTCGGTCGTCAGCACGGCGACATACGCGACAACGCGGTTGTACCAGCGGATGTACCCGACGACGAAATCGAAGATGTCCTGCGGATAGCGGCCGGTGAACAAGATCGCGAACCAAGCGAACACCGTCGCAAAGAACACGCCGATGCCCAAGAAGAACAGCGCCACATAGTGCGGGATCGCCAGCAGCCATTTGACCAGTGGCATGAAGCGGTTGAGATCCGTATCAACGTTCGGATACTCGAGCCGGAGGTGTACGTACTGGTCGGTGTCGGTTGACGGATAGCGATCGCTGAGCAGCAGGAAATACGCGCCGACCCGATTCATGAAGGCCAGCAACTGGTAGTTGAAGTCGAACCACCAGCGCGGGTATTTCTCACGAAAGATGATCATCAGCGCTGTCGGCAGCACCAGCAGTCCGCCCGCCGTGGCACCACTCGCACCGGCGCCGTCGCCGCCGTACGCATAGAACGCGCCGCCGATGGCGCTGAGGATGATCGCGATCGGAATCACCGTGAACAGCCGGAAGAACGTGGTTGTTCGATTGAGCTCGCGATCGGGAAAGTCGATTTGAATGTCCGTGGGGTAGTCGTCCGCCGCGGTCGTCGGCTGTCCCGGAGGTGGTGGCGTCGGCGGTGGCGTGCCCGAACCGGGGGGCGGCGGTGGCGGTGGCACCGACCCCGGAGGCGGTGGCGGTGGCTGGGAGCCGGGTGGCGGCGTGCTCTCGGTCATGTCTGCTCCATTTTGCGTCAGAAAATTCGCTTATCGGCACTGGCGGGCCAAAGGAGGCCGCGGTGCACACAGGGACAGTTCTACCGACTGCCGCGGAGCGACGTTGTCAGGCACTCGCCGAGACTGGGTCGCTGGCGCCAACCGTCCGCACCAGCTCGCCCCCGTCACGATCACGAACATCGAGCTGTGCAGGGTCGAAATCGCGACACGCCTTGCGAAACTGAAAAGTGAATCCCGGCCACAGCGTGGTGTTGCGCCCACGTTCGTCCAGATACCAACTCGCGCAACCGCCCGACATCCAGACCGTCCCGTCCATCCGCTTCATGACAGTCCGTTCGAACTCGTCGACCGCTTCACGCTTGACCTCGATCGAGCCTGCATTCACGCGTTCTGCAAAGTTCAGCGCGCGTTCGATGTAGTCGACGTTTGACTCGATCATGTAGACCATCGAGCTGTGTCCGAGCCCGGTGTTGGGCCCGACGATCATGAAGAGATTGGGGAAGTTGGGCACGAGCGTGCCGAGCAGTGACTCCATCCCGGTGTTTTCCCATGTCTTCGTGAGCGATCGTCCGTCTCGCCCGACCAACTCATTCCACCCCGGATTCGACGTGACGTAGAAACCCGTGCCCCAGATGATCGCGTCGACCTCGCGCTCGCTGCCATCGGCGGCGACGATCGAGTTTTCGCGGACCTCGGTCACGCCCTCGGTGATCACTTCGACGTTCTCGTTCTCCAGCGCCGGGTAGTAGTTGTTGGCCATCAACACACGCTTGCACCCGATCGTGTAGTCCGGGGTGACCTTCTTGCGCAACTCCGGATCCTTGATCTGGCGGTGAATCTGAGCCTTGGCGATCGGTTGGATCAGGCGCATGATGCGCTGGTACTTGACGAAGCCGACCACACGCAACTCGAGCATCGAGTAGACGGCACCGCGAACGAGCCGCTGGGTGAATGGGAGGTATTTGTAGAGCCGGCGTTCGAACTTGGTCAGCTTGCGTTCTGAGCGCGGCATCACCCATGGCGCGGTGCGCTGGTAGAGATGCAGCTCGGAAACCTGCTTCTGGATCTGCGGAACAAACTGGATCGCGGACGCGCCCGTTCCGACGACCGCCACACGCTTGCCCGTGAGGTCGTAACCGTGGTCCCATTGCTGCGAGTGGAAGGTGCGGCCCTTGAACTTCTCAATGCCCGGAAGATCTGGAATCTGCGGCTCTGAAAGCGGGCCCATGCCGCCAATCACGAAATCGGCCGTGACCGGACCCTGGCTTGTGTCGATCCGCCATAGATTGTTCGCCTCATCCCACTCGGCGTGCTCGACCGCTGTGTTGAAGCGCACGAACCGGAGCAGGCCGAATTTTTTTGCGGTCGCGCGGATGTAGTCGTTGATCTCGCGCCCGGGCGAGTAACTCTTCGACCAGTTGGGATTGAGCGCAAACGAGAACGAGTAAAGATTCGACGGCACATCGCAGGCGATTCCCGGGTAGGTGTTGTCGCGCCAGGTGCCGCCGACGTCGTTGGCCTTTTCGAAGATCGCGAAGTCCGAACGGCCAGCCTTTTTCAGACGGTGTGCCATCGCCAGTCCGGAGAAGCCGCTGCCGACGATCGCGATGTGGACGTGATCCGCCGCTTGTCCATTGGCGGCAACTGCACCGTTCGTACTGCCGTTTGCGCTGCCGTTGAATGACGTTGACACGATTGAAAGCCCTCCCCTAAACCTTTACATCGAAAGATGTTATATCGCCCGCAATCCCTTTGCAAGTGAGATGAATCACATTCAAATTGAAGTCACGAACGGCCTACTGGTGCAAACCTCGCGTCCACCAACCTACTCCAGTTTGATCCGGAGAACGCCCAGCTGCGTAGAACTACACGATGGGACTCCTGACCATGGCAACCGCCAAGCGATCCGACTCCGGCCTGCATGAGATGGCCGACGAAGACTTGATGGCTCTCGCGCAACGCGACGACCTTGAGGCCTTCGAGCTGCTGTATGAGCGTCACAAACGCGTTGCATACTCACTCGCGCGTCGGATCGTCGGATCCGGTGGGAATGCCGACGACGTGGTCCAGGAAACCTTCATCTCCGTTTGGCGTTCGATCGAGCGCTACGACCCCAAACGAGCGAGCGTGCGGACCTGGTTGATGCGAATCGTCCACCGCCGAGCGATCGACAATCTCCGCTCGCAGACCGTGCACTCGAAACGTCGCGCCGATGGCGAGGATCTGCTCGACGACGTCGTCTCCGGCGAACCCGCACCGGATACGCAGGCGCTGCAGCAAGAACTTTCGGACAACGTCCGCGAGGTGCTCGTCGACCTGCCCGGTGAGCAGCGCACCGTCATCGAACTTGCGTACTTCAACGGTTTCACGCACTCCGAGATCGCCGAGATGCTCAACGAGCCGATCGGCACGGTCAAAGGCCGCATGCGACTCGGGCTCGAAAAAATGCGTGGTGTGCTCGAACTTCAGGAGGCCAGTTAGTGATGTCATCCAGCGACGACATGGGATTCAACGAAGCCCTTCGCGACGACGCTGCGGCGTTCGTGCTCGGAGCCATGCCCGAGATCGAGGCGCAGGCGTTTCGCCGCGAAATGATGAGGAACTGCGAACTCGGGCGCTACGTCACGCAGCTCGAGGCGGTCGGCGACATGCTGCTCGCTTCCGCTCCGCCGGTGACCGTTCCGGACGCGATCGGCACCGCGATCATCAACGAGGCGCGGCGCGACCTCGAGGTGCGAGAGTTGCTCGAATCGCCGCGTGCCGGTTCGGAAGTGTCGCGCGAGCAGCCGGGTCTGCTTGCACGACTGTTTAGGCCCGCAATCGGGCTCGGACTCGCGGCGGTGATCGCCGTAGGCGCATTTTTTGTCGGACAGAACGTCACCGATCAGCCTTCCGGTGAGTCGCTCACCGCCTCGTTTGCTGCGCAGACGTCGCAGCCAGTAACCGGGACGGTCCGC
>JBMYXO010000074.1:0-10780 GCA_049608465.1 Solirubrobacterales bacterium
CCATTCCAGAACGCTAGAGCGCCTTAGAAACCCTCAGGATGACGAGCTCGGAAGCCGCGGCTGGAGCGCTTTTCCTTGCGCCAGCGTGGGCCTTTCTCGCCGCGACCTGAGGTGTCCAGGCGCAGGCCAGCGATCATCACGTAGGCGTGACCGCGATTGGCGTAAACCGTGATCCAGTCACCTTTGCCGCGGTCGCCCCAGCGCATGTATCCCGACGAGTTGAGCGTCGTGTCCTGCAAGCCGGCGTTGCCGAGCGCGTAGCTGATAGTGCCAGAGCAGTCGTAGCCGCGATCGATCCTCTTGAAGGTCTTGTGACCGCCGCCGTAGATGTAGCGCTTCTTCGTGATCTTGTTGGCGGCCCAGACGGCACGCTGAACCTCGAGCGGCGCGCCTACCGGCGCAATGGCCGTACGGCCGTCGGAAGACAGTTTGGCGCGCAGACCGGGCGTGGTCTCCGGAGTCGGCGCGAACGTCGCACCACCCTGGTTGGTCGTTGCACTATTGCCCTTCGCGGCGTAGGCAGAGCCAGCCGATACGGCGGCAACTACGAGTGCGATGGATACTGCGAGGACGACAAAAACGAGGCGGTCAAGGGTGATCCCTGATGCGTACTTATGTTTTTGTCTGAGTCCGTGTAGGTGTTCGAGAGCGAGCGGCATTCAGCCTCCTTCGTGTGCCTACCGGGTTAGCTGACGGGCTGGCGCGAAAGGAGCTTGCGCCTCCGCATCGACCGAGGTCTCTGCGAATTAGCCCCAAGGAACAGTGTTTGTTCAAAAACGTGGTTCCCCGGCCTCCGTCGTTGTCCGAGTGACTGGACGGAGTTAGGCTTGCTGTTTGTCGTCTAGAAGACGGGGATAATACACAATCCAATCGACGGATTACGGTCAACCTGAAGATTCGAGCGTGATTTACCGAATCTTCGGTTGTTTTTCGCCTTCTCTAGCGGTTTTTCCTGCTTCTGACCTGGTACGCCATCCGGCTCTGAAGGCTCCACAACTCGATGAAGCCCGGGCTTGCGGTTTGGCTGAACAGCCCACCGGACTCGGAAAAGCCCGCCAGATCTTGGTCGTAGACGGCGTTCGGTGACTGGCGACGGATAACCGTGGCGTTGCCCTTGTACAACTTCAAAGCGATCGTTCCGGTCACCTGCTCGTTAACGCTCTCCATGTAGCTGTCGAGATCGCCGCGCAGCGGCTCCCACCAGAGCCCCGCGTAGGCAAGAAACGCCCACTGATCATCGAGCTGCGGTTTGAAGAGGTTCTGATGAGAGGTGCAGACGAGTTTCTCAAGTTCTTTGTGCGCCGTAAGAACGATTGTTGCGGCCGGCACTTCATAGATGTCACGCACCTTCAGGCCGACGATGCGGTCCTCGATGTGGTCGACGATTCCGACGCCGTGCTTGCAGCCGATCTCGGTGAGGCGTTCGAGCAATTCAACCAGGCCGAGCGTCTCGCCGTCGAGCGAAACCGGCTTGCCAGCGTCAAAGCCGATGACGATTTCCTCAGGGTCGTCGGGCGCCAATTCCGGACGCGTCACAAGCTGAAAGACGTCGGGATCAGGCGCTGCCGCGAGATCCTCGATCGATCGGCCTTCGGACGAGCGCCCCCACATGTTGTCGTCGATCGAGTACGGCGCGGCCTCAGTACCGCCAGCGACCGGGATGCCGTGCTGGCGGCAGTACTCGATCTCTTCCTCGCGACCCATCTGCCAGTTGCGGACCGGTGCAATGACCTTCAATTCAGGGGCCAGCGTGGCGACGGTGGCCTCGATGCGGACCTGGTCGTTGCCCTTGCCGGTGCATCCGTGGGCGATTGTGTCGCACTCGTACTTGCGCGCGTAGTCCACGGCGAGCTTGGCGATCAGCGGGCGACCAAGCGCCGTGAACAGCGGGTATCCGCCTCCGTACAGGGCGTTGGCCTTGATCGCCGGCAACACATATTCCTGAGCGAACTCCTCGCGGGCGTCGACGACGTCGCACGCTTGGGCGCCGAGGTCCATCGCCTTGCCCTCGATCACCGCGAAGTCTTCTTTCGGCTGACCAAGGTTGACGCACAGCGCGTAGACCTCCGCGCCGTATTGCTCCTGGATCCAATGCAGCATCACGGAGGTGTCTAGACCGCCGGAATAAAGCAGGAGTACGCGGTGCACGTCCTCCTTCTTGGCCTCATACGAGGTGGTGACGAAATCTGCGGCTGAAGGTGTGTTCGATGCTTCCATGATCAGGCGGGCAGGCTAGTCGCTTTCAGGATTCGAGTTCACGTGCGAGTGCAAGACACAGCTCGTCGACGTGGTCGGTGGTTGCGATGAGTGGAGGTAGAAACCTGAGCGTATGCGGGCCTGTCGCATTGACGAGGACGCGATGTTTGTCGAGCAGCGCGTTGACGATTGCTCTGGCGTCGTAGTCCTCGCCGAGCTCGAGGCCGATCATCAGACCGCGGCCACGGAGCTGACCGAACGATTCGAGACGTGACGTCAAGTAGTCGCCTACCTCGCGCGCGTCGGCAAGCGTTTCTGGTTTCGAGATTTCGCCGAGGGCGGCCAGCGCCGCAGCCGCCGCGACGGGATTGCCGCCGAAAGTCGATCCGTGGAAGCCCGGCTGCAGCGCTCCCGCGAACTGCTCGGCAATCAGCGTTGCGCCGATCGGCAGCCCACCGCCAAGAGCCTTCGCCAGGGTGACGACGTCCGGCACGACCGGAGTCTGCTCGTAGGCGAACAGCGAGCCGGTGCGACCGAGCCCGCACTGCACCTCGTCGAAGATCAACAATGCGCCCACTTCGTTGCACGCCTCTCGGGCGGCGACCAGCACGTCGTCGGGAACGGCAAACACTCCGCCCTCCCCCTGCACCGGTTCGATCATCACTGCGCATGTGTCGCCGGTGACCAGTGCGCTCAACTGCGCCGCGTCGTCGTGAGGGGCGGTTTTGAAGCCGTGGACGAGCGGCGCGAACGGGGCTTGCTTGTCCTCTTGTGGCGTCGCCGACAGCGCGCCCATCGTGCGACCGTGAAAGGCGCGCTCGAGGACCACGATCTCGCGGGAGCGGCTGCCCCGTCCGAACGCGTGCGCGCGCGCCAACTTGATCGCCGCCTCATTGGCCTCCGCGCCGGAGTTGCAGAAAAACACGCTGTCGGCGAACGATTGGCGAGTCAATTCACGAGCGAGCCGCTCGGCCGGCTGCGTCCAGTAGAGATTGGAGGTGTGGATCAGCCCGCGTGACTGGCGTTCGATCGCCGAGACGATCGACGGGTGACAGTGGCCAAGGCTGTTGACGCCGAGACCGCTGAGCATGTCGAGATAGGCGTTTCCGTCGGCATCGAACAGGTGCACGCCCTCGCCGCGAACGAACTCGATCGGGAACCGTGCGTAGTTGTGCAGCTGGGCGGAATTGTCGCCGTAGATGTCCGGCAGATCAGTGATCGCGTTCAGCGCTCCGGTGTTATCTGCGTGCCGAAGCCCTCATCGGTGAACAGCTCAAGCAGGAGTCCGTGCGGGACGCGCCCATCAACGATGCTCGCCGAACTACCGCCGCCGCGAATCGCGCTGACACACGCTGCCAACTTGGGCTTCATCCCGCCGTCCACAGATGCCAGGGCCTTCTCGACTTCATCGGTCGTCGTCTGGCTGATCAAACTGTCTGGGTCGTTGGCGTCTCGTAACCAGCCGACGACATCGGTCAAGAAGATCGTCTTGGCCGCACCCAGCGCATGCGCGACCGCGCCGGCGGCCTCGTCTGCATTGATGTTGTAGGACTGGCCCGTCCGGTCGGAGCCGACGGAGGCGATCACCGAGATGTAGTCGTCGCGGATATGGTCGAGCAGACCGGTGTTGACGTGGTCGACCTTGCCGACAAAGCCGATGTCGCGCTCGTCGGGCATTGATTTGCTGACGCGGAACAGCCCGCCGTCGTCGCCGGAAATTCCGACTGCGAGCTGGCCGTAGCGGTTGATGCGCGCAACGATGTCCTTGTTGACCTTTCCGATCAACACCATCTTCGCGACGTCAACCGTGTCCTGGTCGGTCACGCGGAGACCGTCGACGAACTCGACCTCAAGACCCAGCTTGCCCATGTGCTCGCTGATCTCCTTGCCACCTCCGTGCACGATCACCGGGTTCATGCCGATGTACTTGAGCAGGACGACGTCGCGCGCAAACTCTTCGCGCAGCTGTTCGTCGACCATTGCGGCGCCGCCGTATTTGATGACGATCGTCTCGCCGTGAAACTCACGGATGTACGGGAGCGCCTCCAGCAGTGTTGCGACATCTCGGCTCATGACTGGCTCCTCAGGTTGTGTATTCGGCGTTGAGGGTCACGTAGTCGTGCCCGAGGTCACTGAAATAGACGGTGGCATTGGCGCCTTCGCCTGGAATCTTCACGTCGTACTCGACCTCGCGGCCGCTGACAGCTTCATTCAGCGCGTCGACGTCGAAGCGGTTTGCGATGCCATTGCTTGCCACCTCCACGCCTTCGATCGTGATGTCGATCTGCTCGGGGCCACCGGTGGCAAGGGCCATCCCGACCGATTGCATGATTCTGCCCCAATTCGGATCGCCGCCGTTGAGAGCCGTCTTGACGAGCGGCGAATCGGCGATCGCGCGAGCGGTTCTTTCGCAGGTGGCGGAGTCGCCACCGGTGACGGTTACGCGGCCGATGCGATCGGCGCCTTCGCCGTCGCGCACCAGCGAGATCGCCAAGCCCGTAAGCAGCGCGTCAAGTGCCGAAGCAAACGTTTCTGCGTCTTCGGAGTTCGAAGCCACTTCCACCCCGCTGGCACCATTGGCAATCAGGAATACGGAGTCGTTGGTCGAAAGTTGGGCGTCCACGGTCACTCGGTCGAACGAACCCGCGACGGCTCCGCCGAGCAGGTCGTCGGCGAGCTCAGCAGTGATTGCCGCGTCGGTCTCGATAAATGCGAGCAGCGTCGCGTGCGGCTGCGGTTTGCCACCGTGCAGCGGAGCGATCATGCCCGCGCCTTTGGCCTGTGCCGAAAGCGTCACTTCGCCACTTGGCAATTCAACCTTCAGCGTTGCCATCTTCGGCCAGAGGTCTGTGGTCATGATTGCCTGCGCGAAGCCAAGCGCGTTGTCCGGCTTGAGTTCGCGAACGACGGTGGACGCGCCCTTGGCTATCGCGCGCGATTCCAGCTGAACGCCGATTACGCCGGTCGAAGCGACGGCGACGCGGTTCTCGGGAGCACCGCAAGCCATCGCCGCGGCGCCCTGCATGTAGAAGGCGTTGTCGCGACCAAATGGACCGGTCGCCGCATTCGCGTTGCCGCTGTTGACGACGACCGCGCGAATTGCCGCCAGGTCCACCCGAGTGCGACAGACCTGGACCGGCGCAGCCGGCGCACTGGAAACCGTGAAGCGTGCTGCCGAGGTCGTCGCCTCGACGTCGCTGACGATGATGCCGAAGTCCGTGTTGCCGCTCGGTTTGATTCCCGCGGCAACACCCCCGGCTCGAAAGCCCTTGGGCAGCGTGCGAGGATCGACGACCTTCGAATGATCGGGCAGCTCGACCCAGCGACTGTCGAACAGCGAGGGAATCTCCAGGGCCGCCTGTTCGGCTTCAACTGACATCGCGTGCGCCTTTCCCGTGCAGCAAACCGGCGGTCTCGTCGATGCCTAGCATCACGTTGAGATTCTGAATTGCCTGGCCGGCGGCGCCCTTCCAGAGATTGTCAATCACGCAGTAGACGATCACGCGTCCGGTGTCCTGTTCGACTGCCGGGTGGATCGCCGCCATGTTGGTGTCGCGGACGTCACGCACGCCCGGGGCATCCTCGCGAATGCGAATGAACGGCTCTTCGGCATAGAACTCGTTGAAGCGATCGAGCAGCGACCGCTGGTCGATCGGCTCGTCCGGCTGCAGATAGCAAGTCGCGAGTATCCCCTGGTCGAGCGGGACCAGGTGGGTGGCGAAGGAAACGCGTTCGATCGGTAATTCCATCTCGAGTTCTGCGCGGTGCCGGTGGCGGCCGATGCTGTAGGGCGAGACGTTCTCCACTACGGAGACGAAATGGGTCTTGTCGGTGGCGCCGCGACCGGCGCCAGAAACGCCCGCCTTGACGTCGACGATCACGTCGTCGGTCAGATCCGCCAGCGGGTAGAGCGCGAGCAGAGCTGCGGTCGAGTTGCAGCCCGGATTGGCGACGAGGTCAGCGGCGCGCAGCTCCTCGCGATGCGTTTCGGTCAATCCGAAAACCGCGCGTTCAATTAGTTCCGCGCGCTCGTGCGGTTGGTAGTACTCCTCATAGGCCGCCCGCGAAAGACGAAAGTCCGCAGACAGGTCGACGACTTTCAGTCCGCGTTCGACCAGCGCGGCCACGGTCGGAGCCGCGGCCATGTGCGGGTAAGCGACGATCGCGGCGTCGTTGGCCTCTGCGATCGCATCGAGATCCGGTTCAACGAGTGTCAGCGGGACGTCATAGCGCGGGTGGACGTCGCAGAGCCGCGCGCCGGCGTCACTGCGCGCGGTGATCGTGGTCAGTTCCAGGTGCGGGTGCCGCCAGACGATGTCTGCCGTAAGCGCACCGGCGTAGCCGGCAGCGCCGAGCACCGCGATGCGATGTTCGCCTGCATCAGCCACGAAGCGCACCGCCGATTTCTTCGAGCTTCTTCGTGATCGAAGCGCGAGCCTTCTCGGTGTCCTTGTCGGTCAACGTGCGATCAGGTGCGGAGTAGGTCAGGCGGATCGCAAGTGACTTCTTTCCCTCGCCCACTTGCTCGCCCTCGAATACGTCAAAGACCGTTGCCTCCTTCAGCATTCTGCCGCCCGAAGCGTGAACTACGTCAACGACGTCGGCAGCCGGGACGTTGCTGTCAACGACGACCGCGATGTCCTCGCGGGCAGGCGGAAAGGTTGATATCGCTTCGTAAGTGACTGCCGACGGCAATTCTTCAGCGATCAGTCCAAGGTTCAGCTCTACCGCAACGGCCGATGGGACGTCGTTCCGTTTGGCCACAGTCGGATGCACCTCTCCGAGATAGCCGATCGATTCGTCGCCGATAAAAAGCTCCGCGGCCCGTCCGGGGATCAGGTACGGACGCGTGGCTGCGTCCACCGGTGTGAACTCGATCGACACACCGGAACTGTTCGCGAGTGCTTCGACGACGCCTTTGAGTGCGTAGAAGTCGCCGCCTTCGGATTGGCTGCGCCACGTTTTCGAAGTTGTGTCGCCGCTGATCAGGAGCGCGAGGCAAGTGTGCTCGCGTGGATCGGCGACGGTCCCGCCATAGACGGCGCCGATTTCGAAGAGCTTGACCGCGTCCGCGCCGCGGGCAAAGTTGTGATTCGCGACTTCGAGCAGACCGGGCAGCACCAACGGCCGCATGACCGATTGGTCCTCGCTCAGCGGGTTGGCGATCCGCAGGCGTTCGATCGCGAGTGTGTCGTTCGGCGCGAGCGAGTCAATTGCAGCGTCGTTGACGAAACTCCAGGTGATCGCTTCGTGGTAGCCGTTTGCGGCCAAAAAGTCTTCGTAGGCGCGTTTGAGCTGTTGCGCGCCGCTCAAGCGACCGATTGCGGTCGGAGCGGCCGGTAGCGTCGCCGGGAACTTGTCGACACCATCGACGCGCGCGACCTCCTCGATCAAATCGGCTTCGCGTGTGACGTCGGCGGCGCGGTAGTGCGGTGGCGTGGCGTCGAGATCGTCACCAACGATCGCAACCTCGAACTCGAGTCGCTCGAGTATCTCCGCACAACGCGTGATCGGAATGTCCGTTCCCAGCAGCCCGGACACGCGATCTGCCCGCAATCTGATCGGTTCGGGATCGGCAATTTTGCCCGCGATGTCGATCGTTTCACTGACCAACTCGGCGCCGGTCAGTTCAATCATCAAACCACTGGCGATCTCCTGCACCGCGAGTGGAAGCTGGGCAGAAAGCCCCTTTTCGAAACGACCGCTGGCCTCGCTTCGCAGCGCCAGCAGCTGGCTCGTGCGATGGATATTCGGACCGTTCCAGTTTGCGATCTCGAGCAACACGTTGGTGGTCGAATCGGAAACCTCGCTGACCGCGCCACCCATGATTCCGGCGATCGCCGTCGGACCCTCGGCGTCGCAGACCAAAACCGTCTGCTCGTCGACCTCGCGCTCGATGCCATCAAGGGTCGTGACCTTTTCGCCGGCGGTGGCGTTGCGCACGATGATCTTCTCACCGCGGATTTTGTCCATGTCGAATGCGTGCATCGGTTGACCGGTCAACAGCATCACGTAGTTCGTGATGTCCACAACGTTGTTGATCGGGCGTTGGCCGGCGGCGGACAGTCGCTGTTTGAGCCAGAGCGGTGACGGTCCCACATTCACCCCGCGGTAGATCCGCGCGGTGAAGCGCGGACAGAGATCGTGATTCTCGACCTCGATGGAGTAGGTCTCGGAACCATTTGCTTGAGGCCCCGTTTGTAGCTCTGCAAGCGGTTTTCCTGTAATCGCATGAACCTCGCGGGCGATTCCATGTACGCCGAGGCAGTCAGGCCGATTTGGCGTGATTTCGAGCTCAAGCACGTCTTGGCCGGGTGGAAAGACCTCGGACAGCGCGGTCCCCGCGCTCAGCGCGTCGTCGAGCACCATGATCCCGTCGTGCTCCTCGCTGATTTCCAGCTCGCGCTCAGACAGGATCATTCCATTGCTCTCGACGCCGCGCAACTTCGCCTTCTTGATTTTCATCCCACCAGGCAACTCACCACCCGGGAGAACCACGGGCACCGTCAGGCCTGCGGCCACATTCGGCGCCCCACAGACGATCGTCTTCGCGTCACCGTCGCCAATGTCGACGGTGGTGACGCTGAGCTTGTCCGCATCGGGGTGCTTTTCGCAGGTCAGCACCTTGCCGACCACGAAGAATTCGTCGCTGGGCGCGCCATGCCGACCGATTCGTTCGACCTCGGTGCCGGTCATCGCCAGGCGTTCGGCGAGCTGTGCGATGTCCAGGCCGGAATCGCAGTATTCGTTCAACCATCGCATTGGTACGCGCATCAGGAGCTGCCTCCCGAGGAAATACCGAACGACTCGAACTGCCCGAGCATGCGTAGGTCGTTTTCATAGAACAGACGCAGGTCTGGAATGCCGTGTTTGAGGAACGCGATCCGCTCAACGCCCATGCCGAAGGCGAATCCCTGAACCGTCTCGGGGTCGTAGCCACTCTCCCGCACATAGGAAAAGACGTTCGGATCGACCATTCCGGCGCCGAGAATTTCGATCCAGCCCGTGCCCTTGCAGAGGTTGCAACGCGCACCGTCCTTCAAATAGCCCTTGCCGCCGCATTTGAAGCAGGAAACGTCGACCTCAACCGAGGGCTCGGTGAACGGGAAAAAATGCGGGCGCAGCCGTACCTCTCTTTGCTCGCCAAATATCGCCCTCGAAAACTCGAGCAGCGTGCCACGAAGATCGGTGAGCGTGATGCCCTCGTCAACCGCCAACCCCTCGATCTGATGAAACATCGGCGTGTGTGTGGCGTCCGAATCGCGGCGGTAGACCTTTCCGGGAACGATCACGAAGACCGGCGGCGGTTGCTGCTCCATCACGCGGATCTGCACCGGCGATGTATGCGTGCGCAGGAGCACATCATCCTGGAAGTAGAAGGTGTCGGTCCATTCGCGCGCCGGGTGGTTTGGCGAATGGTTGAGCGCGTCAAAGTTGTAGTGAACCTTCTCGACCTCGGGCCCTTCGGCCACTTGGTATCCCATACCGATGAAAACGTCCTCGATCTCACGGCGCGTCCGCGTGATTGGGTGTAGCGAACCGCCACCGATCGCCGGCGAACCGGGCAGTGAGATGTCAAGGCGGTCCTGCTCAAGCAGCTGGCTGAGCTTGGCTGCCTCGAGCGACTCCTGGCGTGCGGCGAGAAGTTGCTCGAGTTTGCCGCGGGTTTGGTTGCCGGCCTTCCCGACCGGTCCCTTTTCCTCGGGTGGAAGCGTCGCGATCGACTTGAGAATGTCGTTGAGCTCGGCCTTGCGACCGAGAAAACGAACGCGCGCATCCTCGAGTTCGGCGAGCGTTTCCGCAGCGCCGATCGCCGAGGCGGCGTTGGCCTCGATCGCCTGAATCTGTTCGACTGTTTCTGACAACGGTGTTCTTCGCCCTATTTAGTTGATTCTTGGTTGATTCCCTTTGACAGCTCGTAAAGCGCAATCGTGGCTGCCATCGCCACGTTCAACGATTCCGGTCCGCCGGCACGCATCGGCACGCGCGCCACGACGTCGGCGGCCGCAAGCAGCTCACCGCCAAGGCCGTCGCGTTCACTGCCCACGGCGAGCACGATCGGCGCTGTCAGTTCAAGCTGACCCACGTCTTTCGAGCCCGACGCATCCAAAGCGACGACTGTGCCGCTCAACTCAGCCAGCGGTGAATCGGTCCTAGGTGGATGGGTGAATGTGGTCCCCATCGCGGCCCGCAGCGCCTTCGGCGAGTACGGATCGGCGGACTCATTCGCGAAGCAAACCGGCGAGTCAGTGAATGCCGCGGCGGAACGGATGATCGTTCCGACGTTTCCCGGATCGCCAACGCCCGGCGCAAACAGCGTCAAATCACCTTGCTTGGTCGGTGCGTGCTCCGGATACGAGAACACGCCCACCACTCGTGCGCCAGATCCGAGCGCGCACGCGCCCGCGAGCAGGTCGTAGTCGACAATCAATGCGCGTTCGTGTTCGGCGAACTGCGCGGTTGCGTCGGGCGCGCTGGAAGCGGGCGGCGAGGTGATTGGGGTGATCCCCGATGCGCTCGTCGGGACCGAGGTCGCGCATCGCGGCTGCACCGAACTGCACGTCGTTTCGGGAATGCACGAACG
>JBMYXO010000075.1:0-10275 GCA_049608465.1 Solirubrobacterales bacterium
GGCTGACAGCCCGGCTGCGACGCGTGCGGCAGGGCGACGGTCAGGCGGTTCAGGTGACGGGTCGGATGACCGCCGCCGGCAAACCGGTCGCGAACAAACCAGTCGCGCTGGAGGTGTTCAACCGTCGGGGCTGGAAGGCGATCGGTGAGACAACGACCGATGCAGCCGGGATCTGGCGAGTCGTCGTCGCGCCGAAGAATCGCTACTACATGCGAGGCCACTTCACCGGCGACGACGCGCTGCGCTCTGTCAGGTCACGCTGGAAGTACTCGCCGAAGATCAGGCGCGCCAAGTCGCCCGGCGCATCGCGTCGTTGATCAGCGCCAGCCGCCGGTGTCGCCGCGGTAGAGGTTGTCGCCGCTGACAAGCAACTTGGCAGTGCGTACGAGGATCTTCAGATCTACCCGCGCAGAGCGATTTTCGACATACCAAAGGTCGAGATCGATGCGCTCGGACCACGGCAACGAGGCTCGGCCGTTCACCTGCGCCCAGCCGGTGATACCCGGTTTGACAGCCAGTCGTCCACGCTGCCGATCGTCGTACTTCTCGACCTGCGCCATTACCGTCGGTCGCGGGCCAATGATCGACATGTCGCCCTTGAGCACGTTGATCAAGTTCGGCAGTTCATCGATCGAGAACCGACGCAATAAGTTGCCCGAACGCAGGATTCGTGGATCGTCCTCGTCGACCGCCAGTCCGGCACCGATGCCCTCCGCATTCTTGACCATCGTGCGCAGTTTGACCAGCATGAACTGCTCGCCGTCCTTGCCGACTCGGCGCTGACGATAAATCGGCGAACCGGGTGACTCGACGACGATCGCGAGACTCGACAGCGCGAGGATCGGGCTGGTCAACAGCAGGGCGGTCGCGGAGACGAGAATGTCGAAGAGCCTGCGCATCATCGGTGTCGGGATTATCGCGTTCCCTCTGGTGGTGCCCATCCCGCGTCGAGAGTTGCTTCGGTGCCTTGGCGTAGGTAATCGAACAGACCGAGAGCGACCGCCGTGGTCGTGAGCACGTAGTAGCGCGCAATCAGTAGCGGTCGGAGCGGGACCAAGCGAGCGACGAGTGCCGCAGCGATCAAGGCGAGTTGCAGTCCGAGCAGCACGGCGTATGCCGTTGAATCGATCGCCAGCGCTGCCGACGTGAACAGAGCAGACAGATGCAGGAGCGGAGCGAGGTAGCGCAACACGCGATGAGAAAACATCATCCATGCGTACGTCAATCCGTAGCGGCGTGGATCGAGCATCCCCCCGTGCAGGATGATCGGCCAGGCGAAGCTCATCATCCGGCGCTTGCGCTTGAACTCGCCCTCGACACTGGGGACCATCGTCTCCGTGGCGCGGGCAAGCGGTTCGTAGCTGGCGCGGCCGCCGCGCTTGACGACGCTGAAGGGGAGTGTGAGGTCGTGGCCGGTGGTCGGAGCGATGTCGGCATAGGCCGCCGGGCGCACGGCGTAGATGGCGCCGTTGCCCGCAGTCACCGAACGCAGGCGTGACTCGCGCTCGCGCAGCCACATCTCGTAGCGCCAGTAAAGCCCTTCCTGATTGGTGCCGGAGTCGTTGACGAAGCTGACGTTGCCGCAGACGTAGTCGGTGCCGGTCGCATCGATCGCAGCGACCAGCCGCCGAAGAGCGTCGGGCTGCCACATCGTGTTGGCGTCGCTGAACGCGAGGACGTCCCCGGTCGCCGCGTCGACGGCGGCGTTCTGCGCGGCCATCTTCCCGCCGTGCGGCAGATCGAGCACGAGGTCCGCGCCGGAATCGCGAGCAAGCTTCGCCGTCGCGTCGGGCGAGCCGTCGCAGGCGACGATCAGCTGTAGCCGTTCGCGCGGGTAGTCGAGTGCGTAGGTGTTGGCGACTTTGTCGGCAATCACCGACCCCTCTTTGTAGGCGGCCACGATCAGCGAGACCGTCGGCAGCTTGGCTTCAGCCAACTCTGCTGGATCGCTTTGGCGGCGTGGTGCGAACAGCGCGACCAGCAGCGGGTAGACGAACTGGCTGTAGACCAGCAGTCCGGCACTGAGCCAGAAGAGGATTTCAAGTGCGGTGCGCATCGGCGGCGGGATTATCGCGGGTTTCGATCGACTCACCGCGCTGCTCAGAGCAACGCGCGATAGAGCTCCAGCGTGCGGTCGGCGATCGATCTCCACGAATACTCGCGATCGGCCAACTCAGCCGCAGCCGCAGCAACCTCTCGGCGGCGCGCGCCGTCGGTGAGCAACTCAGTCATTCCTCGGGCGAGAACCGTGAGGTCGCCGGGTGCGACCGATACCGCCGCCCCGTGCCGGTCGGCAATCTCAGTGAATCCTCCAACACGGGTGAGCAGCAGTGGTTTGCCGAATGCCAGCGCTGTGAAGAGCACGCCGGACTGGTCGATTTGACGGTAAGGCAGCGCGACCACGTCGGCCCGCTCGAAGAACGCAGCGATCTCGTCGTCGTTGACGAAGCGCGGCAGCCAACGCACGCGGTCGGCGATGCCGAGGTCTTCGGCGAGTTGTCGCAGCGGCTCGATCGGCATCCGTGGCATTCCGACGATCCAGAGCTCGGCGTCCGGGTCGGCGGCCGTGAAGGCTTCGAGCATCAGGTCGATTCCCTTGTAGGGGCGCATCAACCCGAACTGCAAAACCACCGGCCTCTCAACCCCTGCGAACTCCGGCGGCAATGGCTTTGCGTTCGGCACGCGCTTGAGGTAATCGAAGACACCGTGTGGGATCACGTGCACGCGCTCGCTGTCGACGTCGAGGGTGTCTGTCAGCACTTCCCGCCCGTGCTGGCTGTGAACGACAACTGCGTCAACGGCGCGGTAGGTCTTCGCAAGCGCGCCGAGCTGTCCCGGTCGCGGTTCACGCGGGATCACGTCGTGCGCCGTGAGCACCGTAGGGCCGGCCGGCAGCAGGTGCCGGTCGATCGCTTGGATCGGCAGCCACTGAAAGTGCGTGACATCGACCGGCGGCAGTCGGCGTAGTCGCAGCATGTCGAGCGGGTGCTGCGCGACTTTGATCGGCAGCGGACCTGCCACACGATAAAAATGATCGTTCAGCTCGTAGCCATCGGGCAGTGGCCTGCTGCCGTGACGGAACGGCGAGGTCACCAGTTCGACATCTGCCCCACCGGCCGCCAACGCCGTGCAGAGCGCGTGGTCGTAGGGCGGCGTGTATGCCGTAGGGTCGACGATTCGGACGCGCATCAACGGCCAATGCTGACAGGGCCGCTGGCGGCGGCGACCGTGTCGCGTTCGAATAGGCGGGCTGTAGGCTGGCGCGAATCATGTCGATGGATTCGCCACTCGTCAGCTACTGCGTCGTCAACACGAACGGCGGCGAGTTGCTGGCCAAGTGCCTCGATGCGATCGAGGCCTTTACGCCAGCAGAACTCCCCTACGAAACGCTTCTGCTCGACAACGCTTCCGATGACGGCTCGCCCAGCCACGCTGAAGGGCGGCGAAACCTGCGATTGATCCAGCTGGATCGCCGAACCGGCAAGGCCGCCAACGACTCGCGCCTGCTGCGTGACGCTCGCGGCGAGTTCTGCCTGCTGCTGAACGAGGATTCCGAACTGACCGAGGGCGCCGTTTCAGCGTTGCTCGACGCGCTGCGCAGCGACCCGCAGGCCGCGGCGGCGGGCGCGCAGCTATTCGATGACGACGGCGCTGCGCAGCCGTGCGCATGGCGCTTCACCAGTGTCGCCACAGCGCTCGCCGGAGCACTGTGGCTGCATCGCCGGTTCACGGTCCAGAGCGGCGGATCCGAAACCCGCCCCGTCGACTGGGCGCAGTCGGCTGCGCTGATGGTTCGCCGTGAATCGGCCAACGAGATCGGCAACCTCGACGAGGATTTTTTTGTCTACGGCGACGAAGTGGACTTCTGCAAGCGACTCGCCGACAACGGCGGTCACACGCTCTACGTGCCGTCGGCCAGGGTTTTCCATCGCGAGGGCCTCAGCCACGGCGAATCGGCCAAGCGCAGAATCGTCGAGTTCCATCGCGGCCGCGACCTGTACATGCGCAAACATCACGGCGCGGTGCAGGCGGCGATATTGCGCCTGCTCGTTTCGATCACTTACATCGAGCGGGCGGGCGCGGCCTTGCTGACTCAAAAGCACGAGCCAAAGCGCTTCCTCTGGCATGCGCGTGCCGCGCTTTTCCCAGATCGTGGCGAGGGATTGCGTGAAGCGGCGGCAGCTTTCAACGCGCAGGCGGGCACCGACGTCGACTAGCACCGACGCTTCGCGAGCACACCGAACACGTCAGCTCAACACATCACCCGACTCCCGGCGGCCACAGCCGCTTGGAGACCTGAGGACTCGCCAACCTGATCGCGTGGCTCGCGCAGAACCGGCAGTTCGACAAACATGCTCGTTCCGTCGCCATGCCGACTCGTAATCGTCAGTTCACCACCCACGGCTGCGACGCGGTCAGCCAAGCCGCGCAACCCAGTCCCTTTGGAGGGATCCGCGCCGCCACGCCCGTCGTCGCGAACGGTAAGGGTGATTTTTGAATCCGTCCTCAAGACGGAAATATCGACGAACTCCGCGCCGGAACTGCGCGCTACGTTCGTAAGCGCTTCAGCAACGACAAAGTATGCAGCTGACTCAACCGATCGTGGAAGGCTCCCGTCGCAGGATCCTCGGATCTTGGTCGGAATTGGACATCGGTCGGCAAGGGATTTGATTGCACCGTCAAGGCCGCCGTCAGTGAGAATCGCGGGGTGAATGCCGCGAGCCAACTCTCTAAGTTCTTCCGTCAAGTTTGTCAGTAACGCAGCCGAACGAAGCATCGCAGCGCGCGGCCGTTCGTCGATCACTGGATCATTTGCCGTGAGCGCGAGATCGAGTGCGATTGAAACGATTCCCTGCTGTGCGCCGTCATGGAGATCGCGTTCAATCCGCCGTTGTTTTTCATCGGCGGTTGCCAACAGCCTCAGTCGAGAACTGCTTATCTCAGCAATGTTCGCCCGAAGATCTGCCTCAATCCTCGAATCGCGCATCGCAACACCGATGTCGTACTCGGCCGCCTCGAGAAGCTCCGATCGGTCCGCAGCAATGGACGAGTACACAACTGCACCTATGCGCTCATTCGAGTCGCCGATCGGATGAACCGTACTGCTGGCTGGTACCAAATCTTCTTCATAGGGCAAGCCCTGTTCGGTTACCCACTCGTTCTTCGACTGCAGCCAATAGACAATTTCTACCGACGGATCGCCAAGCAGCTCGGCAAGCAGCGCCCTGAGGTCTACTTGATCTGCCCTTTGCGCAGCCAACTTGGATGAGAGATCCTCTAGAGCGAGGTCGCGGTCGAAGCCACGTTGTCGGAGCGCAATACACAGGGAAAAGGGAATGAGTCCAGCAAGCAGCATGATTGCGACCGTCGCCAACTCACGTTCACTGCTCGGGCCGTTGGCGGCGAATCCAAAAAATGCAAGAGCGAAGGCGGCGAGAACGACTCCTCCAGCGCCGATCACCGGTGCCATTTGATGACGCGTCGACGGAGTCGCGGCAATCCATCGCTGAGTCAGTGCGATCGCAAGTCCAGTTGTCATCACTGCTGCCAGAAACAATCGCAGCAGGGCGAGCAGCTCAAACGCCGCCGGGGACGCAGTCGGCCCGAGCGGGCTCGGCTCGCAGTTCGGGCATAGCGCTTGAAAGTCAAACAAGAGAACAAAAGGCACGGCGAGCAGCAGGGCGTCGAAGTACCCGATAGCTACCAGCGACCGCTGATATCTGGCCTCGAACTGACCGGACGGGAACACCATCAGGAGATGGCCCACCAGTGCGAGCGGAAGATAGAGCAAGCCCACTCCGATCAGGAACGCTGGTTGATTCTGCGAGGTTGAGAGAGCGGTGCACGCAATCGCGACTCCCGTCAAGGCCACTAGGAACCCGAGTGTGCGGTTTCTCTTTCTAAGCCACGCCCAAAGTCCGGCGACAAGAAAAATGCTCGAAACAAAAGTGATCGGGTACGCCACGGTCGGAGAGATTGCGGCCCAGGAATACAGCCCGATGGATAGTGCCCACAACGCGGCTAGCGCGAACGCCGTTCGGCGTATGAGTCCAGATATCGGCAGCTGAGGCGTTTCCAGTCCCATGGTTAGACCCCCACATGATACGTACAGGTCGGATGCCTCAAATGAAGCAGCGAGTTGCAGCTATGTCTGGGCGCGGATCCGCTAGACGCTTCTAGCCCCGTCGCCACTTCGATCGAACCCAGGTCTCAAAATCGATCCATTTGACAGCCAGCGCGAGAACCACCGCGAGCACGAACAGTGCACCACTGAACCGACCGACGGCTTGGAGCCAATCGAAATCTGACGAAACCTCCCCGATTGCGAATGCGCCAGCCAGCACTGCCGCAAGTACGGCACTAGAAACACACATTTTGAGCATGCGGTTGCGCATAACTCTGATGCTAATCGGAGTTTCAGCTAGTGGCCTAGCCACTTTTCGACCCGCGCTGAACGGTGGCCGTTCTTTCGTGCCTTGATTCTTGAACAGCGCGACCTCGGAAGTCGGGGCAGATCAAGAAAAACGTCTGGGGAATGATGCGGCAGAGGAATTCGCAATCTACAAAACGGATGCAGCAGTCCGAACCGTCCGGGACGGAGGTCCCGTTTCAGGTGAAGTTGGATCGCGACGCCCTTCGCTCGTGGTTGGACAAGAGCCGTTCTGTGGCACCATCGGTACGGTCACCGGCCATGTGAGACTCAGCAAGCAAAGCGCCCGTCATCGGGTGGAAGCGCGCCGATCGCTGAGTTTGCAGTGTCGGTGTACGTGAATTCGACTCGCAATACATCGCCTTCGACATCTGGTTCCCCGAACACGATTCCCCCGCTCTGCCCAACTTTCGATCGATCCAGTAGGTACTGCTCGGCGTCACTTGCATCTCCTTCCACCTGCAACAGGTACTCACCGTCACGAGGCGAAAGGTTCTGGCCTGCAGCGGCTGCGACCGCGCACGATTCATTGAGCGACGTGGCCATTCGGCGGGGACCCGACACCGAGTCGATCAAATCAGCAGTGCGCGGTGAGTTTGGTTCGCGACTCTCAAGCACACCGCGAACGAAACGCGGAGATTCGCCAAGCACCACGACGCTGCCTCCCGCGTCAGCAACCACCGGAAACACCACATGTGACCCGTCCCGGGGACTGACCAGCAGGCCGCGACGCTCAACGTATCCGGCCTCACTCAAAGCTTTTGCGATCTCGCTGAAGGGTTGTGTGGTTCGAAGCGCCACAAGCGCGGTGGCGCCCACCATTGATCGGCCGGCTGCCGCTTGAACCGAACTGCCGTCGATCGCACCGACCAGTGGCGGAGCATCTGGCCGCGTCGCGTAGATGAGCGGGTCCAGTAAGAAAGTTGGAGAAATGTTGTAGATGTTCGCATCGTCCGCAAGACCAAGTTGCTGACGGGCAAGCGTGTAGTCGGCGTATTGGATCGCGTCATTGGCAAGCTCACCGTCCGAGTCGATTGCCGCGGATACCAACGCAACCAGCTTTGCTTCGGTTTTCTTTTCCGGTACCTCCGACTCAGTTCCGCAGCCAGGCAACAAAAGGACCACCGGCAGCGCTAGGACGATGAGCATGTAACGAGTCAATCGATTCGCAGTCACGGTGCTACACCTTGGGGGCCGAGAAGCGCTGATCCTGGAGAGTGGAATCCGTATCCGCCCGAGCTCCTCGGACCCGACCGTCGCGCCGTCGCGGCCCAAATCAAACTTGTCCTTGGGAGCGGGGGAACTCCAGTGAGCGGCTGACGCAGATTTCATTCACCGCTCAGTTGTGTCGTCCGGCGCCGTGAGTCGCTCGGAAAACGCGCTGAACAAGGCAAGCACGAACAATGAGCCACTTGCCGCCAGCAGCCCAACATCTACCGCATCATACGGAGAATTCGAGTATCCGATAAATAATCCAATAGCTAGGCATGCCAAGACGAAAAACACCACGGCCGCAAACACCCGGACGCGCGTTGTTGCGTTTTGGACGCCAGTCACTCGAAAAGTTGCGACAAGTACGCCACTTACGGCGAGCGAGGTGCCGATGATCGATAGTGCGGACATTCTGACTCCTCTGATTTCTGCCTGAAAAGTTCTCGACGCTATGGATTTCCGTAGCAAGTCATAGACGCATTACCGGACTTATATTCGATGAGTATCCCATTCTGCCGTCTTGCACAGTCAGAGCGCCCTCGTGAATACATCTTTGGTTTGAAGATTGACTTGGTCACGACGACGTTCACACCTCGACCGTCAGATCTCTCCAGCGCGGCTTCGATCGAATCCGCCACCCCTTCGAGATCGGATGCGAGCCGCCACTTCTCGATCGTCGCTCCAGCGTTGGCTATGAAACCCAAAAATCCGAGCTTTTTAGCCAGTTTTTCGGGTTTTCCATTGCAGCTACCACTGAACTGAAAAACCCGAGACCCAACGATGAAAAAGCCGCGCCTTTTTGCGGTTTTCGCGCCGCTCGACGGAGCTTACGGATGAGTGAGCGAGTGGTCCTGTTATTGACGTAGAACGGCAGTCGCGGCGCCTTCGAGCGGCCATCCAGGTCGAAGCCGTTCACCGGATCATTCGGATACTCATAAGGATTGGCCGTCCGCCCAAGCACCGGATCCACTTGCAAGAACCGTCCAGCCCTCGGTGCATACAACCGCACGCCCATCGCAATCATCCCTTGAGCGGTCAGTGCCTCGCGCCGCTTGGACCCATGGAAGCCGTAGCGGCGGTCCGCCGGCAGATCAGTCTTTGGCACCCCAAACTCATCGATCTCTGCTGACTCCACCGGATCGGGGAAGCCGGTTGCCGCGACGTCGCCTCTGAGGATCAAGAGTTTTTCGTTTCGCTCGGTGACGACGGCCGCGAAGTGCGAAAACGCCACCGAGTACAGCAATCGCAAGCGCGAGAATCAGCGCGACTCGCCCCGCAGTCAATAGGCCGTACGAAAGCGTAACCGTGGCTTCATCGACCATCTCGGTGTCGGCGGGGAACGGACGGGACACTCCAAAGCGATCGAAAACGAGGATCGTCGTCGCCTGCGTTAAGCCCAGTGCTATGACCACGATGCCAGGAGAGCCGGCACGCCGCAACACGGCCAGCGTCACTGTGGCGATAGTGATGAGCGACGTCAGAACGAGAACGATGCTCCACCATATGGATGCCTGCCAAGGCGTTGAGGTCGCAACGTGATCAGGTAGATATGCGACAAACCCCGTGCCTTCAGGGACACCTGAAAGCCTCGTGCCAAACCAAGGGAGCAACGTAAGCGCGACAACGCCGATGGATGAAGGCACTACAGGTACTGCGAACCATGCCCTGCCGAACTCGGCTCGATTCGTTGGTGTCAATTCCCTATGCACCTCTCGGACATTTCAGTGCAGACCACTGACCGGAATTCCCCCACTCCCAAAAAAACATTGATCAGCTTCGTTGTGGTCGACTCCCGTCTGTTGGATTCGGGGACTTGCAAGTGGGTTCGCAATTCAATTGTCCGCTAAAAAACGAACACTCCAACCAGCGCGATACCTGTAATTCCAACCGCGAGAGAAGTCGCTGCGGCGATCGGGAACTGTCGAAACAAACTTCGGATACCAGGGCCTCCGGTGGCAGCGCGATTCGCAGGCAGTTCCACGCTCCCGTTGAGATTGGTCCCGAGGACGCCTGCAAACAATGCAACCGGGAGTGCAAGCCACCACGATCCCTTGAGAGCGATAGGTATCACGGCGATCAACATCGCGGAGTAGAGCACTTGCCTTGTCCATTTTCGGGAATCGGCCGGACTCTCGGCCTCCTGCAGCGAATCAGTAGTCATGGGTCCGTTTGTGGTCAGATATTTCGCTATTAGTTCTTACACGCGTAACAAAGTTACACGCGAATTTTAGGGCCAAGGGTCGGGTGGCTCCACATACTGACTTTCATTTTTTTTGACACGCGAAAAACAGTCCCGCGATCGCCGGATTTCTTCGTCATACGCCTAAAGAGCGCCTCGTAGTACCAAGCGGAAGCAAGAATTGCGGCCGTAACAGCCGCGCACATCGCTGCGCCGGCCCCTCCGGCCGCAAAACCGAAGGTGGGGCAAAAACCCGTGGCACCGTACTCGAGACCTTTCTGAAAATTCTTGAGCTTCCTGATTATCAATCTCGTGCTGCGCCGATTCAACAGCTTTCTATGCGCACAAGTAGTCGTTACCGACGGCGGCCACTCAAGTCCGAGCTTGCACGAAAGCCGCCCGTCTAAGTCAGCCTTATTAACCGGATCACTCGGATACTCATAAGGATTGGACG
>JBMYXO010000076.1:0-4589 GCA_049608465.1 Solirubrobacterales bacterium
CGGCCACCGGCGACGAGGATGTCTGCATCCTCGATGTTGACGTCCGCACCGCGCTGTTCACCGCGAGTGACGAGTTCGGCGCGGAGTGAGTAGTCGTTGAAGTCGACCGTGACGTCCTCGATCGCACCGGCGGCGCCGATTGAGGCGTCGGGCTCGAACGAGTTGAGGCGGCCGACGATCACGCCACCGTCGCCGGTGTATCCGACGTCGACGATCGCGGAGTCCTGAAGCACCGGACGCTCGACGACCAGTTTGCCGCCATCGACCTTGATGCCGGTCGCTTCAGCGGTGATGCCCCATCCGAGGCGGGCCGTGAGACCGGCTCCGATCTCGAGACCGAGCAGTCCGCCGCCGAACAGCGCGTAACTGATGCCGTTGTCGGTGATGACCTTGGCCAGTGCGTCGACTGCCGGCTGGGACGTGCCTTCCGGACCGTTGACGCGGTAGATCTTTGCGGCGCCGTGGGCGCCGAGCGTGCTCAGCGCGTCGTCGGAGAACGCTTCGCCGACAACGATTGCCGAGGCCTCTCCGCCGAGCTCGCCGGCCAACTTTGAGGCCTGCGAAAGTGCGCCGAGCGAGTTCTTGTTGAATTGGCCGTCCTTGGAAAGGACGTAAACGATGATGCCTGCCATTTAGATCAGCTTCCTTTCGTCGAGGAACGCGACGATGCGCTCGACGGTGCCGTCGACATCATCATCAGCGTTCTCGATCAGCTCGCCCGACTCCTTGGCCGGGGGCGGGTTGATCACGAGAACGGTGGTCTTCGAACCAGCTTCACCGACCTCGCCGGCGTCGATACCGACGTCGCCGATGGCCTTGGTGTCGCGCGGCTTCTTCTTGGCGCCCATAATCGCCTTGAGCGACGGGTAGCGCGGCTCATTGATCGCGTCTCCGACGGAGATCACAGCCGGCAGCGTCACCTTGACGGTGTCGTAGCCGTACTCGGCCTGACGCTCGAGCGTGAGCGTGTCACCGTCGAGCTTGAGGTCGATGACCTGCGTCAACGACGGCATCTTCAGGTGATCTGCGACGACTGCGCCGATGGTGTAGTTCTCACCATCGTCGGACTGCTGCCCAAGGAGGACGAGGTCGGGCGCCTCGGCTTCGAGCGTCTTGGCGAGCGCGTAGCCCGTTGCCCAGACGTCGGAACCGGCGAGTGCGTCATCGGTCAGTTGAACGGAACGGTCAGCACCAAGCGAAGCGGCCTTGTTGAGGGCGTTCGAGGCTGACTCGGGACCCATCGTCACGGCGACAATCTCATCCACCTGTGCGCCGCCTTCGCGGATCTGCACAGCTGCCTCGATGGCGTGCGTGTCGAATGGGTTGAGGTTCTTCTCGCCGGAACGGTCGATGCGCTTCGTGTTGGGATCGAGGCGCTTTTCGACTGCGGCGTCTGGAACCTCCTTGACAAGGACGGCGATCTTCAAGGTGTCCTCCTGGTAGGGGTTCGGCCGAGCACGTGCACGGTCGGATTGATGGTCGGAAAAGTCAAAGTCCCTCGTCCAATGTGGGCTCGGGACAGGAAAGCCTTCGGTCTGGCTGAAAGCTGGGTCGCGTTCCTCGAATTGGATACGCGCCGGTGAAAGGTAGCGGGTTTACGAATGATCATTCGCGTGGCAGAAGGTCGCTTGCGGGAGCCTCTTGCAGGTAATGCGTACAGCTAAGTGACTCAATAGTTACTTAGCGGAAATCATTGTAGTGGTTTTCGCGGAAGTTGGCGCCGAAATTGCCGCTGCAAAGGCAATCAGCGCCCCGAAGTCCGGTCTTTGTGGCGCCCCAAAGAGCGGTCTTTGGGGCGGTAGATCGCTTTGCCAAGCCGTCCGGCGTGGGCGCCGGTGCGGGCGATCCGGCTAGGCCTCGACGGCCCCGTTGATGAATTCGACGATCGCGTTCGTCGGTGCGCCGGGTGTGAAGACCTCAGCCACGCCGAGCTCTTTGAGCGGCGGGATGTCGTCGGCAGGAATCGTTCCGCCGACGGTGACAAGAATGTCGCCCGCATCCTGCTCGTTGAGCAGCTTGATGATCTTCGGGACGAGCGTCATGTGCGCGCCAGAGAGGATCGACAACCCGATGGCATCAGCGTCCTCCTGCAGCGCAGTCTCAACGATCTGTTCGGGCGTCTGGTGCAGGCCGGTGTAAATCACTTCCATGCCGGCATCGCGCAGTGCGCGCGCAATGATCTTCGCGCCGCGGTCGTGACCGTCGAGGCCGGGCTTGGCCACGACGACACGAATCTTCTTCTTGCTTACGGGAGTTGGGCTGGTGGCGGTTTCACTCATGGGCGCCGCAGAGATTAGCCCCCACACGCCGATTCCATCAGTTCCGCGTACGACCGCGGTCAGCGAACCTTGACCGTCGTCTTCATCGAGGAGGGGTGGAGCGTGCAGTAGAGCCGGTAGGTACCCCTGGTGCTGAACTTCTTTGTGTAGGTATAGGTTCCGCGCTTGGTCCTGGACTTGAACTTGACCGGTCCGCTCCGTACGGCAACGTTGTGCCGTTTGCGCGTCCGATCCCACTTGAAGCGGACGCGGTCGTTGCGCCTGATCGAGGTGGACCTGCGCGAGAAGAAGTTGTCACCAACCGTCACGCTCTTCGTCGCCGCTGCTGTCGCCCGCTTGCCGTTTGCCGAAGACGGCACGGCGCCGATCACCAGCGCCACCGCCAACGCCAAGACCGAGAGCATTGCATTCTTCGGAATGACCTTCATGTGGCGATTATCCACGCTCCGCGACCGGAAAACTTGAACAATCCTTTAACGCGGTACGACGGGTCAGTCCTCGTCGAATCCAGGTGGCTTGTCAAGTGGCTCACGTGGTGGCTCTTGCTCGAGGTGTTCCTGCGGTTCGCCGGGCAACAGCGGCTCCTGCCCGCGCGTGGCGAGCAACGACCAGACGATTGAGGTGCCAGCCGCGAGCGCGATAATTCCGAGTGAGATGCCGATCGGCACGTGGTACCACTCGCTCGCGATGAACTTGATGCCGACGAACACGAGAACCACCGCCAGACCCATCTGCAGATAGATGAAGCGGTCCATGGCGTCGGCCAGCAGGAAATAGAGCGCGCGCATGCCGAGCAGCGCGAAGGCGTTCGACGTGTAGATGATGAATTTGTCGGTCGTGATCGCGAAGATCGCTGGGATCGAGTCGATCGCGAACACGAGGTCGGTGCCGGCGACCACGAGAATTGCCGCCGCCAGCGGCGTTGCTACCCAGGCGCCCAGAATGCCCCGCTCGCCGGGCTTGCGACCGGCGTCGAACTCCTCGTTGGGATCGACTTCTTCGGGGCGGACGAAGTACTTGTCGCCGTGATAGGCGTGACTGACCGGCATCAGCCTGCGCAGCGCTTTCAGCGCAAAGTTCTTTGACGGGTCGATCTCGCCGACGTCGTGCGTCGCCATCTTCCAGCCGGTCCAGATCAGCAGGGCGCCGAAGAAGAAGATGATCCAGTCGAAGCGCTCGATCAGCTCCGCGCCGACGAGGATGAAGAAGGCGCGCATGAACAGCGCCATCACGATTCCCCAGAACAAAACTCCATTCTGCAGTCGTTGCGGAACGGCGAAGAACGCGAAGACAACCGCGAAGACGAAGACGTTGTCGATCGAGAGCGCTCGTTCGAGCAGGTATCCCGCGTAGTACTCGCCGGCCGAAACCGAGCCGAGCTGCCACAGCACGACCAGTCCGAACGTCAATCCGATCGCGACCCAGAGAACGTTCGACCAGAGCGCCTCCTTGAGGCTGATCTTGTGCGCCTCCTTGTGGAAGACGAAGAGGTCGAGCGCGAGCAGCACTACGACGCTCACGCCAAACGCGATCCAGAGCCAGGTCGGCGCCGGCGGGGCTGTCGATTCGGGAGTTGCGGCTCCAGCCGCGAAGACGAGCGAGGTCATCGGGCGGGAAGGCTACGCAATGACGGAGACAACCTTGTCGGTCGCCGGGAGCCGTCGCAGCGGAGCTAGAAGACCGGAACCTCGCGGTACGTGCCGAAGACGTCTTGCAAGGCGTGCACGATCTCGCCCTCACTGGCCATCACTCGCGCGCAGTCGAGGATCGGATAGAGCAGATTCTGGTCGGTCGCGGCCGCCTCACGGAGTGCCTTCAGCGATGCCTCGACCTCTGGTACCGAGCGGGTCGCCTTGACGGCTTGGACTCTGCCGATCTGTTTGCGTTCCAACTCGGGAGCGATCCGCAGAATTTCCATCTGCTCCTCGTCGTCGAGTTCGTACTTGTTGACACCAACCACGATGCGCTCGCCGGCGTCGACCTCGCGCTGGTAACGAAAAGCCGCGTCGGCGATTTCGCGTTGCGGGAATCCCCGCTTGATCGACTCGACGATGCCGCCGAGTTCGTCGATGCGACGGAAGTAGTCGTACGCTGCGGCTTCCATCTCGTTGGTCAATGTCTCGACGTAGTAGCTGCCACCGAGTGGGTCTATCCACTTCGTGATGCCGGCTTTCTTTTGCAGGTAGATCTGTGTGTCGCGCGCGATCTTGGCACTGAAGTCAGTGGGTAGTGCGATCGCTTCATCAAGCGAGTTGGTGTGCAGACTTTGTGTTCCACCAAGCACTGCTGCCAGCGCTTCTACCGTTGTCC
>JBMYXO010000076.1:4599-10233 GCA_049608465.1 Solirubrobacterales bacterium
GAGCGGATCGGCCGTTCGCGTGACGCCCGTCTCGTGGGCGATCACCTGCTGCGTGCGCAGAGCAATTCGTACTGCATCCTCGGTCGGTAGTGCGAGTGCCTCGTCGTACGAATTGGTGTGCAGTGACTGGGTGCCGCCGAGCACTCCTGCAAGCGCCTCGATCGCCGTGCGGATGTGGTTGACCTCGGGTTGTTGCGCCGTCAGTGACACGCCCGCCGTCTGCGTGTGAAAGCGCATCAGCATCGACTTCGGCTTCTTCGCGCCGTAGGTGTCGCGCAGCTCGCGCGCCCAGATGCGACGCGCCGCGCGGTACTTGGCGATCTCCTCGAAGAATTCGATCTGCGCGTTGAAAAAGAAGCTCAGACGCGGCGCGAAGTCGTCCACGTCGAGGCCGCGGTCGATTCCTGCTTTGACATAGGCAAAGCCGTCGGCGAGAGTGAAAGCGAGTTCTTGCTGGGCCGTCGATCCCGCTTCGCGGATGTGGTATCCGCTGATGCTGACCGGGTGCATCTTCGGCATTTCGCGGGTGCAGTACTCGATCAGATCGGTGACCAATCGCATCGCGTGATCGATCGGGAAACACCACTCCTTCTGGGCGATGTACTCCTTGAGAATGTCGGTCTGGAACGTTCCGGCAAGTTGACTTGGGGGAATGTTTTGGCGCTCTGCGGCCGCGACGTAAAAGGCGAGCATGATCGCTGCCGGCGCGTTGATCGTCATGCTCGTCGAAACCTTGTCGAGCGGAATCCCCTGGAAGAGCGTGGTCATGTCTTCGAGCGTGTCGATCGCAACGCCTTCGCGCCCGACCTCGCCAAGCGATAGTGGGTCGTCGCTGTCGTGGCCCATCAGACTGGGCATGTCGTAGGCAGTCGACAGTCCGGTCTGGCCGTGGTCGAGGAGGTAACGGAATCGCTCGTTCGTCTCCTCGGCGGTGCCGAAACCCGCGAATTGGCGCATCGTGAACATGCGACCGCGATGCATCGTTTCGTAGACGCCGCGGGTGTAGGGAAATTGACCGGGGTCGCCGAGGTCGCGTTCGTAGTCGACGTTCGCGTCTTTTGGTTTGTAGAGCGGCTTGACCGGCTCCCCTGAGATCGTCGTCAGGAGTTCGCCCGAGGGAGAGCGTTCGGGTTCGGTCGAGGGTGCGGCTGGCTTTTCGGTCTGTACTGGCCGGTTCATCTGCTTCCTCGATACTCGCTTGTCAAGCGTACAGCCGAACTTTGGATGGTAGGTGGTCGTTGCCGCCTAACACCTCAAGTATTTCAGGGTGTCAGCCCATTCAGGTGATGATTTCGAGAATCCGGTCATAGGGGCGGCATAGGACCGCCTTTCCGCCATTCTCCGCAATCGGACGTTCGATCAATTCCGGGTGATCGGCCATCAACTGGATGATTTCGAGGTCGCTGTGGTTTGATTCCTTCAGCGCCATGTCTTTGTACTTCTGTTCTTTTGTGCGCAGCAGTTCGCGCGGGGCGATGCCCATCTTGTCGAGAAGCTCGGCGATTTTTGCGGCGCTGAGCGGCTCGATGAAGTAGTTGACGTCTTCGAACTCGATCCCCTTTTCTTCAAGCAGCTTGACGGTCTTGCGGCAAGTTGTGCAAGTCGGCTTCTCGTAGATCGTGAGTTCGGCTCTCATGGCGGGCAGATTACCCGTGAATCGAGGGCCGGTCGGCTGTAGGCTCGCATCGGTGACCGACCCCCCGACAATCGAGCAGCTGATCGAACCGCACCGCAAGGCGTTGGGCATCTCCTACGAGGCGTACCGCAACCACGTGGTCCGGCAACTTGCGCTCTGCAATCTGCTTGGCGCCGACCGCTTCGACTCCGACACGCGGCTCGCGTTGACCGTGGCCGGCGCGTTTCACGACATCGGCATCTGGACCGATCGCACATGGGACTACCTGCATCCTTCGCTTGCGCTTGCCGAGGCGTGGCTCCGCGAACAGGGCCGAGACGATCTCGTTCCGCTGGTCGCGCGGATGGTTCTTGAGCACCACGGTCTCAGCGCGCGCGGGGCAGCCGACGATCCCGTGGAGGTGTTCCGGCGGGCCGATGTGATCGAGGTCTGGCTGGGGATTAGGCGCTACGGCGTGAGCTTTCGCAACTACAGGCGCCTGCTGCGGGATCATCCCGAGCGCGGATTTCACCTGATGCTCATCCGCGAATTCTTCAGGAACCTGGTCAAGCACCCGTTGCGGCCGCTGCCGATGTTTCGGCGCTGACGGCGATCAGCGGACCGTAAATTCGACGGCCTTCTCGTACTGATCGAAATCGGACACGCGAACGATCGCGTTCAGTTGCCAGTCGCCGCCGACCGCGAAGTTCGCCGACGTGACCAGATAGTGGCCCGGACCGGCCTTCCTCGCGTCGAGTTCGATCGGACCGACCGGAGGATCGTCGAGCCGGGCGCTCAGCTTGAACTCCTCGGCATCGTCGAACGCCGCGGCGGTCTTCGGATCGAGCAGGTAGACGTGGAGCTCGTTGACCCCGGTACTTGCCGGATCGACCGTGAGCTGCATTTCGACCGGTCCGATGTTTGTGGTTTCGCTGAACGGACCCTGCGCAGCAGAAGTCGGCGAGTAACCCACCAGCATCGACGCGACGGCGAGCGCGGCGAACGCGAGCAGCACCTCGGCCGACAGGGCGCGCTTGATTCGTGTGCCGACGACGCCTGGCGACTCGCCGGCGTCGCTTTGGCGCCGAAGCCTGGGGAGCGCGATCTGGCGGTTGTACGCCGCGATTCCGACGAGTATCGAGAGCAACAGCGCCTTGGCGAGAATCGCCCTGCCGAACGCCGTCTCGATCAGCTCGGAGATCGACGTCAGGTGCACCACCGACTGCACGATTCCACTGGCGACCACAAGAATCACCGATCCCAGCGCCAAAGGGGAAAAGCGCGCGAAAACGTCGACCAGCAACGTCGATCGCTGTCGCGGGACAAGCACGGCCGTCGCTGCCGGAAGCGCGATCACGGCCGCCGCCAAGCCGCCGATCCAGATCGACGCCGCCGCGACGTGGATGAAATCGGCGATCGGCGTGAGCAGGCGCGGCCCTGTCGCGCCAGCATGGCCCACCAGCGCAGGCAGTTCGGACGCCACCGCGAGCAGCACGAGCAGGACGGCGGTCGCCGTGTGCGCGCCGCGCCGACGGCCGGAGAAAAGCCAGGTGAGCGCGATCGCGACCCATACGGCCACGCGAACCGCCATCCACGTACCGGATCGCGTGTCAACGACGGACGAGATGGTTTCGGCATTCAACGAGCTCCACAACGATTGACCGGCTGCGATGGCGCCTTGCAGCAGGAGCTCGCCGACGGCCGACACGACCCCGGCGATCACCGCGACGGTGATCAATACGTCGCCGCGTTTGCGAAATCCGGCTATCGCCGACTCGGCAGTATGCCCGAGCCTGCTCGCCGCGGGCATGAGGACGAACTTCAGGAACACAAGACCGCCGAAGGCGAACGCGAGCGCCGCGTAGCCCAAGAACGTCATCACCGTGTTGGCGGCGTCGGTGACCGGCCCGGAATCCGCTTCCTCGACCAATTCGGCGACAGTCGCCGACGTCTGCCTGGAACTCTCTCCGACATGAAAAACGAATCCGCCGCTGACCGGGTGCGAATCGGCCGACACGACGCGATACGTGGCCGTGAAAGTTCCGCGACCGGTGCCGGCGCGCAGGCCCACAGCGACCTTCCGGTCGCCATCGGCACGAGTCAGCCGGCCATCGTCGACGCGATCGCCATCGGCCGAGTACACACGAACGGCACCGAAGTTCGCTTCGACCGGTTCGCTGAAAGTGAACGAAACGGCCTGAGGGAACTCGGCGACTGTGGCGTCGCGCGAGGGTTCGGTCTGCTCGAGCTGGGCGTGTGCAGACGCTCCTGCGGGCGCGATCAACGCGGCGACGAGGACGAACACTGCGATCGCCCAAGTCGCTCGGGATCGGCGTTTCACCAGGACTCTCGCTTGCCCGTTTCGCCGCCGCCGGCGCGTCCGCGTCGGCGGCGCACAAGGATGATCGTCAATGCCGCGATCACCATCGTCGCCACAACCAACGCGAAGACCAGGGTCGCGGCGGACCGTGGCTCGGTCCCGTCATCTCCCCGCCAGTAGAGATCTCCGACGATTTCGCCATTGCGATCGCCGACAACGATCGGCACCTTCCAGTCGAAGACCTTCGTTCGCCGAGTCGCATCGGCGATCGTCGGCGGATTTTGCTCGCCCATCCAATGCGCGCGATGGTCATGCCATTGATAGCGATGCGCGCTGCCGACGCGTCGCCAGGCGGGCTCGGCGTCGGCGTCTGCCGAGCTCGGAACTTCGACCTTCGCGTAGCGGTCCTCGTTGAGATACAGCGCTGGCGAGCGTTCGTTGACGAAGGCCCGGCCGTCGGCGTCGATCCGAACGTAGGGCTCGTCGTCGTACCCGAGCGCGATCACGGTTCGACCCGACCGGTTGACAAGGACGACGGTGTCGTCGCCGCCCTCGACCCACGCGTCGACGCCTTCGGTGGCCGGTTCGATTGAGCGAACGGTCGATTCGTAGTCTGGGTTTGATTGGTGAGCCCACGCGCCACCGGGGGCCGCCATGGCGACGGCCACCGAAAGAAAGACCAGGAATGATCGAACGGGTCGAGCGCGCATCGTCAGGCCTTGGTCCTGCGGTAGGCGACGAACGCTGTGATCGCCCCAATCAAAGCCAGAATCAACGCAGAGACCGCCACGGGCTGAAGCCACGACGGAGACTCTGCGGCCGCGGCGGTGTGTGTCGAATGGCCCGCATCCGAATCGGAATGCGAGCCGCCGGCGCCCTGCTTGGCGACGTCGGTCGACACAGTCGTCGTCGACGCCGGGTACTCGCTGTCCGGCGATCCGATCCAGCGAACGACCTGACCGTCGCTGTAAGTCTGGATCGACTTCCACGCAAGCGTGCCCGGAGTGGCCGGGCTGCTCGCCAGAAACGAGAACTCGACGAATCCGTCGGGCGGCGCAGATCCCGTCCAGACGATCGATTTCGTCGAACCGTCGGGGTTCTCTGTGAGCTTGCGTTTCCAACCCGGCGTCTCGGCGAACGAGAATGGGATCACGTCCTTCGGGACCGCGAGCTCGACCTTGACGGTGCGCGCCGACGTCTCACCTGGGACGAGGACATCGAACTTGACGGAGTCGTCGGTGGCGACCTCGGCCGGCCTGACTTGAACGTGCGCGGCCGCCGGTGCCGCCACGGAGAGGGACACCAGCAGACCGAGGACGATGGCGATTCTGAATTTCATCGCCATCTCACTTCAGCTTGAACTTGAATGAACCCGACTGCTTGTGCCCGTCGGCGGCGACGATCGACCAGCTGGCCTTGTAGCCACCGCGCTTCAATCCGCCTTTGAGCCTGACCGTCAACTGCTTGACGTTGCCGGGATTGCGACCACCGGAACCCTTCGAGACCTTCGCGCCAGTTCTTGAGCGCACGACCTTGAGCGTCCCGCGCTTGATCTGTCCATTGAACGTGACCTTGACGGACTTGAGCGACTTCGAAACGGTGCGGCCGGATTTCGGATTGGTCGATTTGACCGTTGTGTGCGCGCTCACCGCGCCGGCACCGACGAGCGTCAGTGCCAGCGCGGTGAGCGCGAGTGGTA
>JBMYXO010000077.1:0-10207 GCA_049608465.1 Solirubrobacterales bacterium
AGTACAGAGACGCAACGCTTGTCTCCGTGCTCGGCTACGCCGGACTGCGACCCGGCGAGGCGCTCGCGCTTCGCTGGGACCACGTGAGAAGCAAGACCCTCTTGATCGAGTCGGCGCTCGCGCACGGCAAGATCAAGCAGACCAAGACAGGCCAGATCCGTTCAGTGAGAATCGTCTCCGCCCTGCGCGAAGACCTCGAGGCGTGGCGAGTAGCCGCGCCGCCTCACCACAGCGGCCTGGTCTTCGCAAGCAAGACCAACCCCGACGGCCCGTGGCGACACGAGGCCTACAAGAGCTGGGTCGCAAAGTCCTTCAAGCCAGCGGCAGCCGCCGCCGGCCGTCCGGACCTTCGCCCCTACGACCTTCGCCACTCCTACGCGAGTCTTCTGATTCGCGAAGGGATGTCGGTCGTGGAGGTTGCCGCGCAGCTCGGCCACGCCCCGACGATGACTCTCTCGACCTACGCGCATGTGATGGCCGACCTCGACGAGGACGATCGCCGCAGCGCCGAGGAGCTCATTCAGGAGGCTCGCCGAGAGATCTCCGGTGAACGTCACCTGAGCATCGTCGGAGACGAAAATGAGGAAGGGGGCCCGCTACAGAAGGGTTCCCTATCGATGGAAGGGGCCCGCGAAAACGTTCGCGTTTTGTTCGCCCCAAAACCAGCTAGCGAGTCGAAGGTCCTCAAACCCGCATAAAACCTAAGCCCTCTTCCGGACTTGAACCGGAGACCCCTTCCTTACCATGGAAGTGCTCTACCAACTGAGCTAAGAGGGCGGGTAGACGGAGAATCTTAGTCGGCGTGGGCTGCCGCCGGTTGAAACGGGTACATTGTGTTGTAGACGCTCGGTTCCGTCACGCTTGGCATCTTCGGTTTTGTGCTTCGGTTGCACATCATCGCTCAGTTCTACTCGGCAGAAGCAACTTTGCCGTCGTGTCGGCAGATAAGAATCGTTCGTATGGCCTCAGCCGCCAATGCAGTAAACAAGTCCGTTGCCAAGAATCAGCCGTCGGCAGAATTCAAACGTCTCGCCAAGGCCACCAGTGCAACCCCTCCGCGCGATCTCAACTCGCTCAGCGCCAAAGACCTCGATCACCTCACAGGTCTGATCGAACGTAGCCTCGCCGGCCATGAGCAGGCCATCGTGGAGGCGGAGGAAAACATCGTCAATCAGGCGCCGCGCCCGCTTCGGGGCACTGTTCGCCGAATGCTGGGGGCCAGTTAGATGTCGGACATGCTCGAAACCCGCGCCGAGATCGCCAAGCTCGCCCGCGTGCTGGGCACCGACCCCGACGAGCTCGGCTACCTCGAACAGATCGACGCCGACGCGCTCGCGACGCTGCGCCGCCAGTTGCTCGACATCTTCTACGGCTCCGAAGGTGGCGGCCTGCAGAAGTTCGCCAAGGTCGGCAACCTCCTTCCCGCCTCGATGATCGCCTCGCTCACCAAGGAGGCCGTCGGCCCAGTGCTGGCATCTCGCATCGCCGGGTTCATCGATGCAAAGCAGGCCGCAGCAGTAGTCGGCAAATTGCCCCTCCCCTTCGTCGCCGACATCGCAATAGAAATCGACCCGCGCCGCATCGAGCCAGTGATCAGCCAGCTCCCCGACAAAACAGTCGATGCTCTGGCGATCGAGCTGCTCAAGCGCAAGGAATACGTCGTGATGGGTCAGTTCGTCGGCTTCGTCAACGACTCCACGCTCCACACAATGTTCACCGAGGCGAGCGACGAGGGTTTGCTGCAGATCGGCTTCGTGACCGAGGACAAATCCCGCCTGTCCGACGCGCTGGCGACGCAGACCGACAAGCGCGTCACCAGCGTGATCAAGACCGCGCTCGCAAAGCATCACTGGCCCGAAGCCGTCGACCTGCTCTGCCATCTCTCCGACGAGCAATACCTGCGCCTGATCAACATCACCGCATCGCTTGACGCGAAATCGCTCGACCGGATGATCGCCAACACCAACGAGCGTGCGCTCTGGCAGGTTCTGATCCCGGCCGTTGCCCAGATGGACGACCCAACCGCCCCGGTCGCGGCGCTGCTTCGAGGCGATGCAAAAGCGATCCAGGGATTCGGCACGACCGTCGTCGAGGATCAGGCCTGGGACGACGTGCGCGAACTGCTCGACAAGCTCGATGAGCGCACCCGTCTGGCGCTGCGCAAGCGGCTCGCAAGCAACAAGCTCGCCGAAGAGTTCTCGCCGGTCGCCGACGAGCTCGTTGCCTAGCTCCCTCAGCTAGACCGAAATCTCGATCTTCGTCAGTTCTTCGAGCGGCGCCGGCCGGGCGAGGTAGTACCCCTGGCCGTAGTGCACGCCAAGCTCGCAGAGCGTGTCCAATTCTTCGCGCGTCTCGATGCCTTCGGCCACGATCTCGGCACCGATCTCTTTGGCGAACGTGGTGAGTCCGGCTGCCAATGCGTGCCGCGCTTGGTCCGTGTCCACCGACCGCACCAGCGAAATGTCCAACTTGATCAAATCGGGATTGAGGTCGAGAATGTGGCGCAGACTGGCAAATCCGGCGCCGGCATCATCGATCGCCAGCCGCGTGCCGCGATCGTGCAGCTTCTCGGCGACGGCCTTCACCTGGCCGTAGTCGTTGATCCGTGCGTGCTCGGTGATCTCGACGACCATGTGATCGGGCGTGAAGGCGAGAAAACAGTTGGCCATCTCCGGGTCGAGCAACGTGCCCGGCGACACATTTAGCGACACCGTGATGTCATCGGCACCGGCCATCGTCAGCGCGGTGGCGGTGTTGGTCAGCGCGGTCGATTCAAGCAGTGAAGACATTCCCAATTCCTCTGCCTCTTCAAACCACTGCTGCGGGTTCATGCCGAACATCGGGTCGAACCGTGTGAGTGCCTCGTACATCACCACCTCGCCGTTGCGGATGTCGACGATCGGCTGGAAGACGCTGCTCATGTATCCCGGCTCGCAGACCTTGCGCACGCGCTCCTCGCGCGTTCGGCGCATCTGGCGCTCTTCTTTGAGGCGCTGCGACGACTGGGCGTACTTGCGCACTACGTTCTCCGAAGTGACTGGCGTGAAGATCGTTTCGCCCGATGCGACGCGCTTGAGCGTGTCGAGAATCTTTTGCGGCGTCGAGTCCTTCGTGACGTAGCCGTGCGCGCCGGCGGCGATCATCGTCTCGATCGTGTGTTCGTCGTCGTGCGCGGAGATCGCAACGATCCGAACGGCCGGGCGAGTCACGGTGATCGACTGCGCGACGCGCTCGCCGCCACCACCGGGCATACGCACGTCCAGCAGGACCAGGTCGGGCGCGCTCGCAATGATTCCGGCGATCGCCGAATCCGCGTCGTGTGCAGTTCCGACAACGTTGAAGTCCTCATCGGAGCCGATGATCGTGGTCAACGCGTCCAACACCAACGCGTCATCCTCGGCGACCAGAACGCGGATGCAGTCCGGTCGTTGACGGGGTTTTCCGTGCTTGTTGAAAAACAGCATCGTGCGCTTCCTCCTACCGACTCCCCAAATCTCGGTATCTAATTACCGTACAGGGGATTCGTCACAAATGCAACGCTCCAGATACGTGCAAGTAACTTGCCGCTGGGAAAATCTGCGTCCAGAGGCGCGATTCGAGAAGAGTTCAGCTGGCGGTGTCGCGCTCGCCGGAGGCCGCCGATTCGGCATCTCGCCGAGCGAACCACTCGCGGCCCTCGATCGAAAGCCGCGGCGTCACGCGATCCAGCCAGCTTGGGAACCACCACGCCCGGTCCCCCATCAATCGCATGATTCCGGGCACAAGCGCGCAGCGAACCACCGTCGCGTCGATCAACACCGCCGCGGCCATGCCGACGCCGAACTGCTTGATGTTGGGATCGCCGTCGAGGATGAACGCGCAGAACACACTCACCATGATCAAAGCCGCCGAAGTGATCACCCGGGCCGTTCCGGCCAGCCCCTCGACCACCGCGCCGCGCGCGTCGCCGCTGACCAGATACTCCTCGCGCACGTGCGTCATCAGGAAAACCTCGTAGTCCATCGACAGCCCGAACAGAATCGCGAACATCATCAGCGGCACGAACGAGACGATCGGCACGGCCTGTTCAAGCCCCACCAGCCGCGCCGTCCAATCGTGTGAGAACACGTAGCTCACCACACCGAACGCCGCGGCGATCGAAAACACGTTCATCACCACCGCCTTGAGCGGCACCAACACAGACCGGAACGCCATCATCAGCAGGAAGAAGCTGAGGAACAGCACCAGCGCGATCACCTCGGGCAGGCGATCGCTGATCTGATTGGCCAGATCGATGTAGCCGGCCGTGGAGCCGCCAACGTACGCGGTCATGCCCTGGCCTTTGGTCGCCGCTGGCAGCACGTTGTTGCGCAGCTCGTTGACCAACTCCGTCGTCGCCTCGTCGGACGGCGAGCTCTTCGGGGTCACCGAGTAGACCGCCGCGGAGCCGCTGGCGTTGACCGCGGGTTCGCTGACGCTGTCGACGTCCGCCGTCTTCTGGATTTCCTCCTTCAGCGCCTGCAGGCGCTCCAGAGAATTCTGGTCGGTGTCTGCCGGCTTTGACAGCTCGACCGCAACCAGCAGCGGTCCGTTCACCCCCGCGCCGAAGCCGGCGGCCAATGCGTCGTACGAGACCCGCACCTGACTGCCCGGTGTCTCCTGCCCGTCGTCGGTCTGGCCGAGCGACATCGAGAAGAACGGGATCGCCATCACACCAAGGATCAACACCGCAACGCCGATCGCACGCCAGGGGTGGCGATTCACGGACTCCGCGTAGCGGTGCCACATCGTGCGCTTCTCGGGCACTCCGCGACTGAGAAACGACACCTTGCCGTTGTTCACGCGATCGCCCAGCAATCCGAGCACCGCCGGAAGCATGGTGATCGCGGAGAGCACCGCGACGAACACCACCAGGGCACTCGTGTAGCCGAGTGCGCTGACGATCGGGATACCCGCCACGAACAAACTGATCAGCGCGATGATCACGGTGCTGCCGGCAAACACCACCGCGCCGCCCGCGATCGCGGTGGCGCGCGCGACGGACTCGCGCGGCTCCATACCGGCGGCGAGTTGATTGCGGTGCTGCGTGACGATGAACAGGCCGTAGTCGATCCCAACTCCGAGGCCGATCATCGTGGCGAGCGCCGGAGCGGCAGTCGGCACGTCGATCACCGCGCTGCTGAATGCCAGCAGGCTCAGCCCCACCCCAAGCCCGAAAATCGCATTGAGGATCGGCATCGCCATCGCGACCAAGGTTCCAAACGTGAGCAGCAGGATCAGCACCGCCGCGGTCAGACCGATCGCCTCGCTTGATTCGCTTGTGTTGGCCGAAAGCTTCTCGCCCACAAACCCACCGATCGACACGGACAGGCCTGCCTTCACGGCCGGGTCGGTCACGTCGATGATCGCCTGCGCCTCGTCGGTCGTCATGTCACTCGGGCTGGTGACCGGCGTGATGCCGATGTATGCGGTCCGCCTGTCTCCGGAAAGTTGTTCGGCGCCAACGCTGCTGAACGGACTGATCACATTGGTGACGTCCTTGTCCTTCTTGTAGTCGTTGTAGACCTTGGTGATCGCGTCCCTGTACTTGGCCTCGGTGACGGTTTTGCCCTTGGGCGCCACGAAGACGACCGGCGTGGAGCCGTTGGCCTGGGACGGGAACTTGTCGTCCAGCAGGTTTGTCGCCTGTTGGCTGCCCGTTCCGGGCAGCGTGAGGTTGTCGTTGAGCTTCTCACCGTTGCTCTTGGCGGCAATGCCGAGCGCCGCGAACAGTGCGATCCAGATGGCCAGCACGATCCAGCCGTGCTTGGCGCAGGTCCTGCCGAGTGCGTAGAGGCCGCGGGTCACTGAAATTCGCAGTCTATGCGCCGCACATGCGGCTGCGCCGGACTAGCCAAACATTCGTTTGTAAGTACGCCCGGCAACCCACACGTACGCGCGCGGCGAGACCCTCATCAACAGCCAGCCGGGCGAGACCTGCCACCACGGCGACGGCTTGATCACCTGCTTCTTGCGGATAGCGGTGACCGTGTCGCGGGCGACCACATCGGGCGACGCACCGCGCTTCTTGTAGAAGTTGATCAACTGCTCGTGCTTTGGCGCGATCGACCCGCGCACCGTGGAGTTTTCCACGATCGCCGTGTCGATCACGCCGGGACAAAGCGCGGTCACGCGTATGCCGTCGCCCGCAAGCTCGGCGTCCAGCGCCATGCTCATCCCCACGATCGCGAACTTGGATGTCGCATACGGGACCATTCCGGCGCTGGGCGTCAGACCGGCCATCGAAGCGGTGTTGACTATGTGACCGCCGCCACCCTGTTGCTGCATGCGCGGTATGAACCCATGAACGCCGTTGACGACTCCGAGAATGTTCACGTCGACGATCCGCTTCCAGTCGTCGAGCTCGGTGTCCTTCACCGGCGCTGCGTGACCGATGCCGGCGTTGTTGTGGAGAATGTCCACGCGCGAGTCGTCGCTGTAGATGCTCGCGGCCAGAGCCTCGACCGCCTGCGCGTCCGCACAATCGACGGTGTGCGCTTCGGCCTCACCACCACTGTCATTGATCTCACCAGCCACAGTAATCGCGGCCGCGCCGTTGAGGTCGACCACGTGCACCTTGGCGCCGAGCTTGCCGAACAATTTGGCGGTAGACCGACCGATACCGGATCCGGCACCAGTAACAACGGCAATTTTGCCGGCATACGGCTGTGGATTTGAGTCTTTTGCCACGGCGGTCAAACTACCACCAGCGGCGATCCGATCGAAAATATGGCGGGAGTAGGATTCGAACCTACGTAGGCAGAGCCAACAGGTTTACAGCCTGTCTCCTTTAACCACTCGGACATCCCGCCAGGTGGAACGCGTGGATTCTAGAGGGTGGCGCAATCAGGCCGCCGCCACCGGGCACCGCGCCGCGTTACGGCTGCACCCGCCGCCAGTTCCAGTTCTCTTCTTCGAACGTGTACTCGAGTCGCTGGTGCATGCGGTCGGCCGCGCCGTGCCAGAACTCGAAGCGTTCGGGCTTGAGGCGATAGCCAACCCAGCGGTCTGGCCGGTCGAGCCGGTTGCCCTGCGCGATCAGTTTTGTCACCTCGGTGTTGAAGATGTTTTCGTCGAGCAGGTCCTGACCTTGGCGCGACACGGAGGCAACCGCCTTTGACGGCAGCGGGCGGGGCGCAAACAGCGCGTCCGACTCTTCTGCGGGGATGATCTCGACGGTGCCGAACATGTGCAGTTGCAGGCGCAGTTCCTGCCAGTAAAAGCTGGCCGAGGCGTACGGGTTGGAGGCGAGATCCGACCCCTTGCGGCTCGTCGTCTGGCTGACGAACAGCAGACCGGTGTCGTCGAATCCCTTCAACAGCAGGAAGCGGCTCGAAGGCCGACCGGCGCTGTCTGCCGTGGCGAGCGCAAATGTGCCCGGCTCGCGCGCACCACTGTCGATCGCCCGAGCTATCCATTGCGCCGCCAGCTCGAATGGGTCCGCCGGCGGGATCTGAAACTCCGGCAGATCGACCTGCACGGTGCTGGTCAGCGAGCGCAGCGAAACGCGCGAGACATCCATCGCGATCGGCTTGCGGGTTGGATCGGAGCTGCTGGTCATCTCGCTCCGTCCGAAACTAGCCGTTGCGCAGCGCGATCGCCTCGGGCAGGCGCTTGAGCTGCTTCAGCGAGCTGTGTTCGATCTGGCGCACGCGTTCGCGCGTGAGGCCCAGTTCGGTCGCAACCTCGTCGAGCGTCGCGGGCTTTCGACCGTCCAGGCCGTAGCGCATCTCGATGACTTTTCTGTCGCGTTCGCTGAGCATGCTCAACGCGCGCCAAACGGTCTCGCGCTGAATGCTTTCTGCGGCGGCTTCGTCGGGCGACTCTGCGGTCTTGTCCTCGACGAGGTCGATCAATTCGGAGTCTTCCTGGTCGCCGACTGACTTCTCGAGCGACACCGGCTGCTGGCTGAAACGCATCAACTCACGCACCTCGGCGGTCGGCCACTTGAGCTCGGACGCAATCTCGTGCGGCTCTGGCTCTCGACCCAGCTTCTGAACGAGTTGACGCTCCATGTTGGTGATCGTGTTCAGGCGCTCGACCATGTGCACGGGAATGCGAATCGTGCGCGCTTTGTCTGCGACGGCGCGGCTGACAGCCTGGCGGATCCACCAGGTCGCGTAGGTGCTGAATTTGTATCCGCGGCGATAGTCGAACTTCTCGACGGCGCGGATCAGCCCGAGCGAACCCTCTTGGATCAAGTCGAGCAGCGTCAGGCCACGGCCGACGTGGTTCTTGGCGATCGACACCACCAGCCGCAGGTTGGCCTCGACCATGTGCTGCTTGGCGCTGTCGTCGCCGCGCTCGATTCGCTTGGCCAGCTCAACTTCCTGCTCGGCGGTGAGCAGCTCGACGCGGCCGATCGAACGCAGGTACAGACGCAGCGAGTCAACGCTCGCCGAGGTGTCAATTTCTTCCTGCGGCGCGAACTTCGCGCCCGCCTTGAGCTTGGGAACGGATGCCTTCGACTCGGTCTCGGTCTCGGTCGGGCCCTCGTCGGCGCTGCCGACCAGGTCGATGCCCTGCTCGGTCAGGTCGGTGCGCAGTTCCTGAATTTGTTCCGGAGTGAGGTCAGCCTCGATCTGCGTTTCGATTTCTTCGATCGACACATAGCCGCGGTCGCGTCCGGCCGTGATCAGGTCTTCGATGCCAGCGACTGCGTTCGAGGATTCGACGGCGTCGTCGGTGACCGCAGGGGCGGGCACTTTGTCTGCCGCCGTGTCTTTTGCAGGTTCCGCCATCTCGCCCCATTACGCCCCATCGATCAGAGGCACTCGCACAAAAAAGTCCTACAGGCCTCAAACCGCAAGGCCATCTAACAAGTATCGGTTGGCTGCCCCCAAACCTTTCGGCACAAGTTGCCTGACGGAGTGGTCCGAGCAAGACCGAAAAGCCAAAGCTAGCACCTGATCGCGCGCCCAAAACCGAGCCGATCACCGCATGCCGAGCGGGTTTTGAAACCTGCTGCAAATCCCAACTTTCGGCGCGTGGGTCGCGTATTCAACGTTGACGAATGGCGGCAGTTCGCAGCACGAATTGGCGCTAGAGTCGCAAGCATGACGTCGACACCAAACTCACCTCCGGACTCCTCGCAGGCGACCGCTCCCGCATCGGGGGCACCGCGACGCGACGGCAGCGACCCGTTCGATCGAACCGCGCCGCGCCGCGACGTGCAAAGTGAGCGCCCGCGAGTGACGGCGACGCTCTCGCGCGTTGGCGTGACCAACGTCGAGAAGATCGTTCGGATTTCGGATGGCGGCGACGGCAATCTCTTCCACGCAAAACTTGACTGTTTCGTCGACCTCGCCGCGGCCCAGAAGGGCGTACACATGTCGCGCTTCGAGGAGGTCGTGAACGAAGCGATCGACGAGGTGATTCTGAAGGAGGCCTTCCGCGCCGAGATTCTCGCCGGGCACATCGCCGAAATCATCCGCGAACGCCAGGGCGGAGCACGCGCCGAAGTGCGCATCGAAGCGCGCTACCCCGAACACAAGCCGGCACCGGTCAGCGGGGTTCGTACGCAGGAGATCTACACGATGTTCGGCACCGCGGTGGCCTCTGCGCGCGGCACTCGAAAGCTGGTTGGCGTGCAGGCTCACGGCATGACTGCCTGCCCCTGCGCGCAGGATCTCGTCGCCGAACGATCGCAGGCCCGCCTGACCGAGCATGGGTTCACAGACGATCAGATCGAGCAGATCTTCGACGCCGTTCCTGTGGCCACGCACAACCAGCGCGGCCTCGCGAGCCTGCACGTCGGCTGCCCCGAGGAATGGGACGGCACAATCGAGGCCGCCGATCTGCTGAAGATCGCCGAGGATTCAATGAGCTCGGAGATCTACGAGTTGATGAAGCGCTCCGACGAGGTCGAGGTGGTCGAGAAGGCGCACCGCCGTCCACGCTTCGTTGAGGATTGCGTGCGCGAGATGATCAGCGGCGTCGTCGCCAAATACGACGGTTCGCTCGGTGCCGAGGCGTTTGTCTTTGCCCGGCAGGAGAATCTCGAGACGATCCACCAGCACAACGTGGTTGCCGAGCGCTACGGCCTGATCGACGAAGTCGCCGCCGAACTCTCGGGCGACGACTCCCCCGCGCGGCACCTCACCCTTCGCGAGTGGCTCGACCCGCGCTGACGCGCGGGGCGTTCAAACTCGAGCTGAATCGGCTGCGGCAAAGTGCCGCATGCCCTGTC
>JBMYXO010000078.1:0-9803 GCA_049608465.1 Solirubrobacterales bacterium
GCCGAACTGGTGGTTCAGCGACGATCCAGTGCGCGCTGTAGACGGACGGCGACGCGGTGCCGCGCCTCGGCTCCGTCCGCGTCGATGAGGGCATCAAAACTGAGTCCGTCGAACATCGCGACGATCGCTCTGGCGTCATCCTCGGGAGCAGCAACGCCTATGCGCAGCAGCAATTCTTTCGTGCGGTCCACGAAGTGTTGACGAGCGGCAAGTATTCGGCGGTCGCCGTCCACCCTCACGGCTGAAAGCAGTAACTCGAATCGAGCAGCTAGGCGCTGCTGACGCTCAGGTGCCGCCCAGAGTTCAAACAATGAGGCCAACAGCTCTCCGTCGGCGGCCACCGGCGGGTCGCCAGCGCGTGCCGTGGCGATCATCTCCTCGAGCACACCAACGAGCTGGTCGAGGTCGGCGTCATCGATCTCCAACAACCGATCGACAGCGGCGCCGATCAGCGCCTGCCGGGTTCGAAAGTAGTACGACGTCGATCCGCCAGGCAGCTTCAACCGCCGATCAACAGCGCGATGAGTCAAGCCGTGCAGTCCCTCCTCGGCCAAGATCACGATCGCTTCGTCAGCAATCAACAGGCGTCGTTCGGTCTTCATCAGGAGGTGTGCAGGCAACCCCGGACCTCGCGGAAACCGAGGGCAGTACGGGGTGCGTTCCCGTCATTGTGTCATACGCCGGTCCGGGGGCTTGTTGCGTCCAGGCTCCTGAGCGCGAAATCCAGTGGAGCCGTCATGTGCCCGTGGGACACTCGTCCCGGCCACTCGGTGCCGGGACGGAACTTGCTCAGGACCCGGCTCCGGCGATGCCTCGCCGCAAATGCGGCTAGCGTGCGTCCTTCTGTTCGATCTGCAATCACAATCTGCGGCGTGACACCGGACTATTCACCTCGCCAACAAGCGATAGCGGACGCGGCGATCGCGATCCTCGGACGCGACGGCGGACGCGCGTTGACGCACCGCGCCGTCGACCGGTTCCTCGGCCTTCCGCTCGGGTCGGCGGGCAATTTGTTTCCCACGCGAGCCTCGCTGCTGCTAGCGGCAACCGAGCGGATCTTCGAGCTGGACATGGACGTCGCCTCGCTTCCAGATCTGGGCGCACTACTACCCGAGGCAGCCGCTGAACTGATTCTCGAGCGATTCAGAGAGGTCGACGAATCCGACGAGCTGCTATCGCGTACCCGGGCGCGCGTCGAACTGCAGCTCGAGAGTCCACGGCACGACGAGATCCGCAGCCTGCTCGTGCGAGGACGGGAGGAGTTCACTCAGCTAGCAGAGCGGCTCCTCACCGCGATCGGCACTCAATCGGCGACTACCGAGGCCCCGGCTCTGACGGCGATCATCGACGGACTGCTGCTCCAACGTGCGCTCTTCCCTGACCAGCGACTTACCGATGAGTCGCTCCGAAGAGCGGTGCTTTCGCTCCTTCAAGGCATGGCGGCGACCTGATCGCGTCATCGGCGGAGAAACCAAACAACAGCTATTGTTCGTCGGAACAACAGGTATTGTTCGTGGAAGAGACTTCCGCGACGGAAAGGTTTCAGCTCATGACGCGCATCAACGAACTCGGCCGCCGTTACCTGCCGTTTCTGCGGTGGTCCACGATTCGGATGGCCTTCAGCATCCGCCGCATGACCGAGCAGGGCCAGGTCGGAGACGGAAGGGAGGCTGCGCTCGCGGACTATGTAGAACGGCACGCCCGCGCCGGCGACCTCGCGCACGTGATCGCCACGGTCGACGAGTACTGCTACCGCCGAAGCATCATGATGAACATCGGCGACGAGAAGGGAGAGATCCTCGACCGCGCCGTCGTGCGGGCAGCGCCGCGCCGCGCGCTGGAGCTCGGTACGTATTGCGGCTACAGCGCCCTGCGAATCGTGCAGATGATGCCCGCCGATGGCCACCTGTGGACGATCGAGTTGCTTCAGGACAACGCGGACATCGCCAAGCGGATCTGGAAGCACGCTGGCATCAGCGAACGCGTCACCGTCCTGACCGGGACCTTCTCAGACGGCGAGACGATCGAGCGCCTTCAGCGCGAGCATGGCTTCGCTGAGGAGAGTGTTGATTTCGTGTTCCTGGATCACCACAAGGACCACTACGTCGAGGACCTGCAGCACATCGTGAGTCGCGGCTGGCTACGGCCGGGCGCCGTCGTCGTTGCGGACAACGTCGGCGTTCCCGGCATCCCGGAATACCGCGCGTACATGAAGGAGCATGAAGGCGGTATCTGGTCGACGATCGAGCACCAGACCCATGTTGAGTATCAGCGCTTGCTCAAGGATCTCGTGCTTGAGTCCTCGTATCAACCCGCTGTCGGCTAGGCGGGGTTCGGGTTTCAAGCGCGCTTGCGCCCGTCGCCGCACTAAGGCGCCGCCCACGACGTTCCGTTTGCGCACGGCTTCGTCACTAATCTCGATAGATCTGCCCCAAACTCACCAGAGAACGTGCTGAGCAGCAGCTGGCAAGCCACCGCGCGCGACTGATCGACGGTCTCGCTGACGCGATCCGTGAAAAAGGCTTGGCGGACACGCACGTGACCGACATCGTCCGGCACGCGAGGGCGTCGCGCGAGACCTTCTACCGGTGCTTCGAAGATCGTGACGCCTGCTTCATCGCGCTAGCTGAATCCACGTTCAACTCTGTGCTTGAAGACGTCGGCCGCGCAATCGATCCAAACGCGCCGTGGCGAGACCAAGTCGACCAAGGAATTGAGGCACTTTTGAAGCGGCTCGACGCCGACAGAGAAGTCACCGTCACGTTCGTCAATGATCTGCCGATGCTTGGAACCGCTGGCACCGAACTTCGCGCAAGGCGCAACGAGCAGTACGCCCAGCTGATTGTCGTCATCGCAAACAGCCGCGCGGTCGTAGCTGAGGTGGGCGATGTCTCCTACGTGACGATCGAGCGCGCAACATTCCTTGTCGCCGGAATCGATAGCGTCGTTGACAGGGCGGTTCGCGCCGGCAAAGAATTGGCTGTGCTCGCCCCGTTGCTGAGCGACCTGGCCCGGCGCGTACTAGCGCCGGACTTTGCGCCGCCCTAGGGTTTGCAGGTTCGTGGTACTTATCGGTACTATCGTTGGCTCAAAGCGTACTCCCGAGTACGCTGTTTGTCGAAGGAATCCGAAACGAGCGACGATGGCCAACGTGACAACGACCACCGAGAAGCCGGCTGGAGAGGTCGGTGCTGCTGCGGTCAAGAACGGGGGAGACGGAGAGACCCTCCCAGTATTCAGTCTTCCCGACGGGCCGAACACTCCGGCGATCATCAATGGATTCAACTTTTTCGTCCGCCGCGAAGCGTCCAGCAAGAGCGCTCAGCGAAAGTACGGAGACGTCTGGACCTCCAAGCTACCCGGCATAGGCACCGCGGTGTTCGTCGCCGATCCAGAGCTGATCAAGACGATCTACACCGCCAAGCCCGACGTTCTCCACGCCGGTAATTTTCCGCTGGGCGAAGTTCTCGGGCCCGGCTCGCTCTTCTCCATGGACGAAGACGAGCACCTCAAAGAGCGCCGGCTTCTGCTCAAGCCTTTTCACGGTGATCGGCTGCGTGATTTTGAAGATGTGTTTCGCGAGGAAGCCGTTCGCGGGTTCGCTTCGTGGGAGGACGACAAAGATTTCGCAACTATGGAGACGTTCAACGAGATCACTGTCCGGGTGATTCTTCGCTCGGTGTTCGGGGCGACTGGGGGCGCGCTCGCAGAATTGCAGACGCTGCTCCCTCGGGCCGTCCGGCTTGGTCAGGCCGTCGCCGCAATATCTCTGTTCAAGAAGAACGTTGGTCCCTGGAGCCCCGCCGGCCGTCTTGCCGGCCACCGTGAGCATCTTCAGCGGATCGTTGACGATCTCACGCGTGAGCGCTTAAAAGACCCGAACCTCGGCGAGCGCCCAGACATCCTCTCGATGATGCTCGAGTCGATGCTCAATGATGACGAGGTGATAGACACCTCACTCCTGGCCGACGAACTGACGACTCTGCTTGCGGCGGGCCACGAGACGACCGGCTCTTCGCTGGCGTGGGCCGTCGAGCGTATCCGGCGTCACCCTGCGGTCCTTCGCCGCCTCGAAGCTGAGATCGAATCTGGCGGCTCCGAGTATCGCACGGCGACGATCCTCGAAGTACTTCGCTCGCGCCCCGTGATCGGCGGTCACGTTCGCAGAGTGGTAAAACCCTTCCAGCTCGGCCAGTGGCACCTCGCGCCGGGCACGGTCCTCTTTCCGGATATCGCCACCATCCATAGCGACGATCGGCACCACGCTAACGCCGACTCTTTCGACCCCGGTCGCTACCTCGGTTCTAAGCCTGAGAACTACTCGTGGATCCCGTTCGGTGGCGGGGTGCGACGCTGCCTTGGCGCGGCCTTCGCGCAGCTCGAAATGGACGTCGTCCTCGCCGAGCTGATCTCAAGCTTTGAGATACTGCCGACAGATGCTCGGCCCGAGCGCAGCATTTACCGCGGAATTGCGAGCGGACCGTCAAAGGGCGGCGTTGTGCGCGTTCGCCGTCGCCGCGTCCCGCTGACGGCTCAACATGCGCCTCGCGCTCTCACGTGCCCGATCGACCACTAAATCGGAGCTCGATTCAGGTGCTCAGACGTGCGGTCTACCAATGCCAATGGCATCCGCTCCTACGTGGAGTTCTCCATTCTCACCTAGATGAATCCGACCGTTCGTTGTCCGACGTCACCTCTTTCTCTTCTCGTTCGACCGCTCGGCTGAACGTGACGCATTGCAGGGACTCGAGCGACCGCTAGTCCATCCCGCTGTACTGCTTGCCTGCGCCTGCTAGCGCTGTCGCTGACGCCGATCAAACCTGAAAGGTCAAACAGGTAAAGAACGCATTGGGGGGTTTGAACATTCGATTTCGGGGGTTTCCCGAACACCGCAGCAAATAAGCCAATGCGGATGAGAGGACTCGAACCTCCACGGGGTTGCCCCCACGGCGACCTGAACGCCGCGCGTCTACCAATTCCGCCACATCCGCGAGGTGTGCGAACTCGCTGAACAACCAGCGCGGCGGTGATCTTAGTGGGCCGGGAACTTAGTGGGCCAAGAACTTATTGGGCCAGGAATTTAGTGGGCCAGGAACTTAGTGGGCCAGGAATTAAGTGGGCGAGGCTCGTTCGATTCAAAGCTGAACGCCGGGCGGCGGTATCGACGCGCTGCCAGCACGCGAATCGATCGGTGGCGTGGGCACCGCCTCGATCACCGGTTTGGTCGCCGGCGGTGGCGGCGGGAAGCGATCGAGACCGAGTGGCGGCGCAACGCTGTCGGCGACTGCGTGCAGCGGTTCGCCGGTGCGAGTGATCTGCGTTGCGATGCGCTCGGTGGCGTGCAGCATCGCTTCAAGCTCCGCAGCCTTTCGTAGACGCCGCGGCACGTATACGACCAACGTGCCTTGGTCGTACTCGAACAACACCTGAAAATCCTGTCCAACGATCCACGACTGGAACGACGGTTGAAACAGCTCAAGCAACAGGTCCCGATCATGCCCAGCACGCGCGAACAACTCGTACTTCTGATTGGTCATCGCGCGTTCGAGCTCGACCGATTGCAATCCCGGCCGGTCGAGCCAGCCATCGCCACCGAGAAGGCCGCTGCGCCGCGAGAGAAAAACCCCCGGGAAGGCCGCCTTCGCTCGCGGCAGGTCGACCACGCAGACCGTGAACCAACGCGGCGTGAAGACGTGGACCGCGCGATTGCGCCGGTCGTTGCGCTGCTCGCGCGTTTCGTAGACGTAGTGCGCAAGGCCGGCAATCATGCCGCCGGCGCCCGGGTCATTGCCGCCTGTTTCAGCGTCAGTTACGCCGAACGGTCCTTCCATGTAGTGCTCGCAGTGTCGGCGATCACCCGCAGAGAGCAGCGGCGTCGACTCGGCGAGCGACATGCGATCGCTGTAGACGAGTCCGTGGTGCAGCGCAAATCCCGCGAAGTAGTCCCTGTGTGCACGGCGCGTGGCCTCGCGAACCAGCAGCGTGCCGACGGACGCAACAGCAACCACCAGCGCCACAGCGGCGAGCGCCGCGCGGCCCGTCGCCGCCGCTGCCAAAAAAGCGACGCCGCCAACGATCGCAAAGCGCCAGATGTATCTGCGTGAACCGATCAGCGCGCGTACGTGCTGCCAGCGCGTCGCGTTGGCGTGTTGCGGCAGCGGTCGCCCGGCCACGTAGACCTTGCGCACCCGTTTCACGGAGGACGGCATGTCTTCAAGTATTGACGCTGAATCGGCTCGCGTCAACCCTTCGATGCGCGAACGATCGACCCCGAGGCGCTACTTGGCGAGCGGCGAACGCGCGATCAGATCCTTCACCGTGCGCAGGGATTCTTCGACGTGTCCCTCGGCCTCGAACATGCCGGTCGAATGGTGACGCACGATCCCGTCCTGATCGATCACGAAAGTCACGCGGTCGTTGAGCGCCCAGCCGAATTTGAATCCACCACCGCTGCGCAGACCAAACTTTGCATAGGCCTCGCGCTCGACGTCACTGAGTACCGGGTAGCTCAAGCGATTGCGCGTGTGGAACTTCTTCTGGGTCTCGACGTCGTCGGCACTGATGCCGACGATCTGGGCACCGGCATCGGCGAAGGTCTCGAAGTTGTCGCGAAAGGAACAGGCCTCGGCGGTGCAGACGGTCGTGAACGCCTTCGGATAGAAGTAGACCACCGCAGGGCCGTTCTGCAGCAGGTCGTAGAGGCGAACCAGATTGCCGTCCTGGTCGGGCAGCGTGAAGTCCGGTGCTTTTTCTCCGTCGGCGAGCGGCTTGCTGAGTAGTTTTGCGGCCATTACAGCTGCTTTCGTGTTCGTGCGAGATATTGGTTGGTTGAACGCTACTCGTCGGCAGACACCCGCAGCACGACCTTGCCCGTCGCGGTGCGGTTCTCGAGCGAAGTCAACGCCGCTTCGGCGTCCTCGAGATTGAAGATTCCACCGATTATCGGCTCGATCTCGCCGCTGACGGCCATCGCGTTCACAGTCTCGCCGATTTCTTTGGTCAGCGCCGGCCGAGTCGCCACGTACGCACCCCAAGCAACGCCCACCACCGAGATGTTGCGCAACAGCAGACGATTCACCTTGACCTCGGGGATCGAACCCTCGGCGAAACCGACGACCAGCATGCGGCCGCCCTCAGCGAGGCAACGAAGCGCGTCGGTGAATCGATCGCCGCCGACCGGGTCGAGCACCACCTGGACGCCCTTGCCGTCCGTCAACGACTTCACGCGATCGCGCATCTCGTCTCCTGCGAACACCACTTCGTCGGTGCCGGCACGAAGCGCGACTTCGGCCTTTTCATCCGACGAGACAACGGAGATCACGCGCGCACCGAGTGCCTTGGCGACCTGAATCGATGCCGTGCCGACGCCTCCTGCCGCGCCCTGGACGAGCACGGTCTCACCGACCTGCAGCTCACCGCGATCCCGCAGCGCAAACAGAGCGGTGTGGTAGTTGATGATCAACGCGGCGCCCGCTTCGTAACTGACTGCGTCTGGCAGCGGGAAGATCATCTGCGGCGGCGCGGCGGCTTGGTCGGCGTAGGCGCCGAGCGTCAGAAACGCCACGCGGTCGCCCACCTCGAAGCCGCTGCCTTCGGGCGCGTACGCGATCCGACCGGCGCCCTCGGAACCCAGCGTGAACGGCGTCTCGGGCTTGACTTGGTACTTCCCCTTGGTCAGCAAAAGATCAGGGAATGACACTCCAGCGGTACGAACATCGATGATCGCCATGTGCTCGTTTTGCTCGGGCGCGGGCACCTCTTCGAGCTGAACGTGTTCTGGCCCCTTGGTGTGGTGAATCGTTACTGCGCGCATGCCTCTCCCCTTCGATTGTTTTCCGCAGGCCGTTTCTACAGGCCGCTGCGGACTTCGATCAGGCTGTCATCGACGGCCTGCATCAAGCGCGCGTAGTCGCGCTCGTTCTGCTCGGCGTAGTGAACTGCGAACTGTGAGATCGCGACGTCGAACTTGTCGCTCTTGCCGAGGTACGCCGAAATCGCGAATCGATCACCAGAACGTGCGTGACCACGAGCCAGCGCTCGCGCACAGAGTTCGCCGTACATCTTCAACAGGGGCGGACTCATCGTCTCGATCTTGGCCGAGCCCTTCCAATCCTTCAGCTGACGCACGTAGAAGTGGCGCGGCACGTCATCCGCGCCGACCGCATTGAGCCAACCGATCAGCACGTCTGTCGCCGCCTGCATCAGGCGTTGTCCGGCGATCACTCGCTGGCCGGGAAACTCGAATTCGCTCTTGCCCAGGTATGGCTCGAGCACCGACTGCCCGGCCTCTTTCACCTGAAGAAAGAGCGGATCGGTGTCGTCCCTGCCAATCATCAAGAGGATCCAGGCTCGCGTACCGACGCTGCCGACGCCCACAACTTTGCGCGCCATGTGCACCAGTTCGTACTGCTCAAGCAGATGACGGCGATCGGTCTCCAGGCGGGAGGCATAGTCGTCAAGCCACGCCTGCATTTGCAGATGGATCTGCGTCGGGTCGACCGCGCCGTGGTGGAAGTCGGCAACGACATCTTCGATCGGGGTGATCAATGGTGGGTCGGCGATGATCCTGCGTCGGCCGTCGACGACCTCGGTGAGTTTGTTGAGCTCGCGGAGGCTGTCGCGAGTCTGCGCTTTTGCCGCTGTTTTGTCGAGGCGCTTGAGCGTCGCCTTTTCGTTCTGCGCGTTGAGCAGCTCTCGAGCCGAGTCGATTTCCATGCGCGTGTACCAAAGCTGCAAATGCCCCATGTCGGCCAACTCGCGCATCCGCAGGCGGTAGGCCTGCGCGCTTGCCTGGGCGATCTCCCTCGCCTGGGACTCGTCGGCGCCGATCGAGCGGGCGGCAATCGCAAGGCTTGCCACCAGCCGCTTCACGTCCCATTCGAACGGTCCGGGAAGTGTCTCGTCGAAGTCGTTGGCATCGAACACGAGCCGGCGGTCGGGCGCAGCGAAGAGGCCGAAGTTCGAGAGGTGAGCGTCGCCACACAGCTGAGCCTGGAGCCCGGTGTTGGCAGCCTGCGCGAGGTCGTGAGCCATCAATCCTGCGGCTCCGCGATAGAACGCAAATGAGGAAGTGAGCATGCGCCCGTAGCGGATCGGCACGAGCTCCGGAACGCGCGCCGCGTCGTCGGCGGTGATGATCACAACTGGATCGCGGCGGTGGTCAAGCGGTTCGAAGGCGGCGTGTGACGTGCGCGGCACGGTTTCGCGGACTGATTTGCCGCGTTCGACGCTCACTTCGACTGATGTTGCGGACGACAAATCGGGGAGACAGGATTTGAACCTGCGACCGCTCGGCCCCCAGCCGAGTGCGCTACCAGACTGCGCCACTCCCCGGTCGGCAGGCATGGTATTCGCTCGCGAGCCAAGCCCGCGCTGCCAGTAGGGTGATGCGCGTGGAGCCGCACTCGCTGCGGTCACTTCGGGCGCGATGCTGAGGCCCCGATCTTCAAGAACGTCTTCCGCTACCGCCATCGTCGGCTGAAGCGGCACTTCGCAGCGACGCGTTAGGCGGCGTTGAAGTGCTTGCGCGTATCCGCAATCAACGTGCCGAGGATCCACTTGCTGGCCGGACCCTTGCCGATCAGTGTGGGCTCCCAGGCGAAGGTCCAGGTGAAACGGCAGGAGTTCTCGCCGGTCGGCTCGACCAAATAGTCCTCGGCGAAGCGCCTGTACAGCGGCGCGCTGCCCTCGATCACGAAGAACGAGTGCTGCCGCCCCTCTTCCCAGCGGAAGTAGTACTCGTGCAGTTCATTCAACCCCTTCAGCGCCTTCACCGTGCGCGTGGTGCCGACGCCGAAGGGCCG